>NZ_PVUE01000002.1:0-300000 GCF_003003235.1 Antricoccus suffuscus | reverse complement strand
AGCACTGTCGCCGAACCGAAGATCACTCGCCGTCCCGGGTCACGCAGCACGAGCCGATCGCCGATCCGCAGCGGAAGTGCCGTGTCGAGAGTTACCCGCACGAATTCCGCGTCGAGGCGACGCACGCGACAGTGAACTGCGGCCGTGCCAATATGCGCGGTGCATTCCTGCGGAACAGACAGACCCGCCGACAAGTCGCTCACGTGCAGTCGGGCATCGACGACGTTCGAGCAGTCGAAGCGATCAGGAGTCAGAAGCAGGGAACCGCGTTTCGCTTGTGTCGCAGGCACATTGCGCAGATTCACGGCCACTCGGCGTATCCCGACGTACGATTCTTCCCTACTGCCAGCCGATTCCAGCGCGCGAATGCGGACGCGTGTTGTGGAGGCATCGTGTACGTCGTAGAGCTCGAGGTCTTGCCCGGTGCGTAAGGTTCCGTCGGTCAGCGTCCCGGTGACCACGGTGCCCGCGCCGCGGATCGTAAACGCGCGATCAAGCCACATCCGCACGTCGCCGTTCGAGTCTGGCGGTCGTAGCCGTTCAACCAGACGAGCGAGCCCGGTCCGAAGGTCATCAAGGCCGGCGCCGGTGGCCGCGCTCACCGCGACTGATGGGATATCCGCTAGACCGGACTCGCCGAGGTGTTCCCGTGCCTCTGCCTCCGCGAGTTCTGGATCCATCAAATCCGATTTCGTGATGACGAGGATCCCATCACGTACGCCGAGGGCATCGAGCCCCTGCAGGTGCTCACTCGACTGCGCAGACCAGCCCTCGTCGGCGGATACCACGAACAACACAGCCGGCACGCTCCCCGCACCTGCGAGCATCGTCGACACGAACCGTTCGTGTCCCGGTACGTCGACGAACGCAACCTGTACGTCGTTCGATAAGACGCTCCATGCAAACCCGAGGTCGAGAGTCATTCCGCGGCGCTGCTCTTCATCCCACCTGTCCGGCTCGATACCGGTCAGCGACCGAATGAGTGCGGACTTCCCGTGATCGACGTGACCGGCGGTCGCGAACACGAAGCTCTTGGCCGGGCCCGTCACGTCATCACTGCCAGCGCGCCGGCGCCCAATAGCCCGGCGCACACGCTGCACGCCATGATCGACAGGCTCGCTCGCGACCCGAACGATCGCCACGTCATCACCGATCCTGGCAGACTCACCGCAGGCAGCGTGATCAGCAAGGCGCCGATCACTGCTGGACTGACCCCGGCCAATGCCAACGCGATGAGAATCGGTAGCTCGCCGGCTGTCGGAAGCACCAGCAGCGTGCCGAGTACCGCGGCCAGCACCACAGGGAGAAAACCACTCGTACTCGACGCGATCGCCGTAGGTTCAGGGATCCAGCCACGCACGGCGCCCAGTAAGAACACCACGATGAAGTACTCCGGGATCAGGATGGCGACCATCTTGGCGAAGGTCATCACAAACCGCCGTACGGACGGGCCTGCCTCGCTCTCGGTGACCGCATCCACGTCCACCGCGCGCATGGTGTCCGTGCCGCGAAACAGCCGACCGACAACGGCCCCTGCACCCACGACCAGCACCACGCCCACGACCGCTCTGGTGGCAACCCACTGCCACGGCGCGACAACGGCGAGAAATACCAACACCGCAGGGTTGAGCACCGGGTTGCCCAGCCAGTAGGAAACCGCGCCCGCAAGACTCGCTCCACTCTTACGCAACGACCTGACAACCGGAGCCGTGCAACACGTGCACATCATGCTCGGCATCGCTGAGACCGCACCTGCGACTGCGCTGGAGAGAGTCCGCTGGCGAGACAGCAACGATACGAAGAAGCTCGGCTTCACCAACACCTGGATGGCGCAGCCCAAGAGCAACGCGACCAGCAGCGCCTTCCAGATTGACTCGGCGTACGCCGTCGTGAACGACCAACCGGCTGCCCACGACGGGGCGTCTCCGGACTCGACGCCGCCAGCGTTGAGGATATTGGTCCCGGCCCATGCATGAGAACCGGCCGCACCAGTCGCCTTGCCCCAATACGGAACCCATTTCGCCCAGGCCAAACCTGCGACCGCGATTGTCGCGGTGATCAGCGCGCCCTGGATCCAGCGCCGACGCGGCACGACCTGTACAGCCGCCGTCACAACGCACCTACCCCGGTGGCGGTCAGAGGTCTGGTTACCGACCTACTGCCACCTTTCCAAGTCGGCAAGTACGTCATCTTGATACCCGTACCGCCGGCCACGAGGACGCGTAGGTCGCTTGCTTTAGTAAGCATGTCCACCGTTCCGTTGACCTCCAATCCGAGCTCCCTCGATCGCCGTTCTAGGAGCTCTGAGGTCAGGCTCCTGAGCCTCTCGTAAATCTGATTCAGGTTCACCCCCCACTTCTCGAGCAGCGCAACAATTTCCGGAGGAACGACAAGTATCTCGTCATTAGGAAGCCTTTTGAGCGGGGCTCCCATCGCTAGGCGGGCGGCGACAACACTCTCGGCCAACGGTCTGAGAATGTCCTCGGCAACGTTGCAGTCGCCAAGCGGCAAGACTTCAGCGGTGCCGCTGAACGCGAATACCGTAACCGCGCTCTCGGATCCGTGAAACGAGCTGAGCGCGGACGTCACCTCATGGGCAAAGCACATGCCGACCTTGCCGGGTTGGCCCATAGTGGCCATATCTAGCTCCCCCGGCGTAGCGCCGCCAACCCCCCTCAGCACCAACGAGACTGCACGACCGATCCGCACATTGGGATGGGCAGTACCGTCCATACAACCGCTGCCACTATTCAGTCCAAGCTGCCGGCAGACCGGCCCGTGAACTGCCACCCCGACGGCCGCTGTGCCGGTGGTCGTCTGTACGCCGAGAAGATTGAGCTGCTCTTCGAGACAGGCGTGCACCGCGGTCAGCACGATCGGAAACTCCGCGGGCGAAATTCCAGACATCACTGAGAAGTACGCCGTTTTCCACGCGGTCAACTCCGCATATAGCGGTGGGACCAGCCCGAGATTCGACTCCGGCTGATCAACAGTTTCGAGCATCGCATCGATTCGCCGTTGGGTCGGCGGAATGACGGGCAGTCCGTCCCCTATGCCCTCGGCGGTGAGCTCGTGGAATACCCGTTCGGCGTCGATGTCATCGGTGAAGACTCGAAGAACACCCGACGAGCTCATTGCGAGGACCGCAGGAATTCCGCCGCTCGCCGGCCCGCCGTCAGTCCGTCACCAATCGCCGCTGCAACGTACTCGGCCGCTCCCTCGCGGACGTCTCCCGCGGCAAACACGCCTGGCGATGTCGTCGCCATTGAGGAGTCGACGCCGATCACCCCCTCATCGGTAGCGACCCGCGGGAGCACCCCAGAGTTCGGTGACTTGCCCACATACGGAAACACCCCGGCGGCGTCAATGACCGACCCATCACTCAACTCGAGCCTCTCAAGCACCGAATCACCACGCAGAGCCACCACAGACACCCCTTCGCGGACTTCAATGCCTGACGCGTCGGACAGTTGCTTGGCTCGGAACGTCGACCACCGCGGCGTTGCCGGTGAAATCAAGGTGACCACGTCCGCGAACTGGGCCAGTTCGATCGTCTCTTGCGCTGCCCACTCGTCCGAACCCACGACGACCGCGCGCTTGCCCGAGTACATAGGGCCGTCGCAACTTGCGCATTCCGACAGCCCGCGCCCGAGGAACTCGCTGGCCTCGTCGAAATCAAGTTTGCCGGCCGATTTGCCGGTAGCGATGATCACGGCGTCGGCGGTCAACTCGCGTCCAGCGGTCCGCACTAATTGCGGTTTACCCGGTTCAATCGCCTCGACTTCTCCGTACGCGATTTCGACGCCGAGATCCATGATCGACTCGAGGAGAACGCCGGACACCTCCGCACCGCTCGTCTCTTTTGGTATGCCAGGCAGATTTGCGATATGAGGCAGGTTTACGATTTGGCCTCCGGGAAATAGCTTGTCGAAAGCGATGCACGACAAGCCCGCCTCGGCAACTACCTGCGCGGCGCTCATCCCCGCGATCCCTGCACCTACAACTATTACGTCCCAATGGGCGTCGTTCATGCGTCTCCTCAACAGGCACGACAAACCGCCATTGGGCCCGCAGGCAACCAAGCGGTCAGTCGCTAATTATCTTCTCGGTGATCACCGCGGTACCGCCGAAGGACGGCACCCACGCTGAATGTTTTCCAAATCCGCCGGCAACCGCGACATTGATCATGTCCGGACCGGTACTCACGGTGTATTCGCCTGCCACCGTTTCTATGCCATGGTCTGCAAACTGTTGCTTGTTTTCCTCCGAAATCCGCTCCGCTGGGATGCGGGCATTGTCAAATAGCCACTCACGAATCGTGTCCGGATTCCAGTGATCCCGGGCTAACGTCGCAGCGTGCTCGATGCCGAACAGCACAAAGTGCGGGCCTCGTACGTACGACTGGTTCGAGCCGGGCTGCCCCATGACCCCTGCCACGGTCTGCAAGATCCCGATACCTGTATTGCTGCCATGATCGTTGATGTTGTGCGGGCCCTCCGCGGCCATGGCTGTCACGGTGCTGTCGCCGGACGCATAGCCGGCACGCACGTGATACGGCTGCCACGGCGAGTCTTCTTCATTCTCCCCGAAGCAGTAGGCGTATTTCGCGGGCGATCCCTGAGTCGATCGGTCCATGACTCCGGGAATCGCGCCACCGACATTGCGCAGAATGAGTTGCAGTGCACGGCCAATTACCGCATTGGCTCGAGTGCCCTGGCCGAGGCAGTTAGTCCCGCAGTTCAGCTCAACCGCGTCGCGGACAGGGCCATTGACCATCATGAATTGCGCGCAGGGATGTGTTGTCGCGAGCGTGCCGTGCAAGTTGTACGCCTCCGACGCGACGGCCCGCAGTCCCGCCAAGACAACCGGAAAGTCAACCGGGCGGCAACCGGCCATAACCGCGTTTGCGGCGAACGATTCGATCGACCCGGTTAGCCGGCTAGGCGGTAGTTCGGGAAGAGCACCGTAGTTGGAGGTCGCCTCGATCATCCGATCCACCAGTTCGACGGTCGGCGGTACGACAGGGAGGCCGTCGCTCCATCCTTCGCCTAGCGCGTACTCAAACCAGTCCGCACCGTCCATCTCGGGCACGTCCAGCAATTGCTGATCAGCCACGATTTCCCTCCTCTCGTACTCTTGCGAACTCACTTAGGAATCCTTCGATACCCTCCGTGATCCGCTCTTGAAGCTCTGTCTCATTTAGTCCGCCAATTGGATGCCCGACGACGATGAGTTTTGGCTCAACGCCTCGGCTCTTGGCCTGTGCCTTCACAAGCGGCAGGAATGGCTTGGTGACTACCACAAATGCCGTCACGCCTCGGTTCTCGAGCTCGACTGAATCGTGGAAACTCCACGATGAGCAAGAGCCTCAATCACCCGAGGCGAGTAAGGCGAACCGATAGCGCTCGGCAAGCCAGTCGTAAGTCTCGGTTTCACCAGCCACCGCTGCGTTGGGTTTTGATACGAAGCCGACTTCGGGCACACCGAGGGCCGCAACGGCCCCGGCGGCGATTCCGTTGAGCAAGTTGGACGCGTTGGGTTTGGAGTTTGAGTAGAGGCAGATGGTGTCGGTGAGCGCCGAACTCGCATGCACGGCAAGATGCCCGGTAGCGTCCCGAACCCCGTACGTCGGGTTGTAGATCTTCATTCACTCACTCCGTTCGCCGATGCGGCTGATTCTCACTCGCGGTGCCACGAAACGCTATTGACCTAGACACTGGCACGCCCTGGACATGGTTCTGTACGTAGCCCCTGGATTGGTTTCTACTTTCGTTGCCGGCCACAACGATGTCGATACAGTCGGGAGTCGGGCACATCGGAACGTGTCGACTGGCATCACCGACCGGCCCATAGCTGGCCGCTAGCTCGCCGCTTTCGACCATCTTGTCCACGGAGAAACTGGTCGAGCCAACCTGCCACGCGTAGCGGTTCAAGTCATCGACCGAGATGGTCATGTTCTGGGCGAGGTAACGGCGCAGGTCGTCTTTTCCGACCCCGTGCTCCTCAAGTGCGCGCGCGATGCTCGGGCCGAGTACGAGCACCGGATGCCATTCACCGAACTCGAACCCGGTGTAGGACCAGGGCCCCATGGCGTTGCCGAAGATGAGCGCTAGCGTCCTCAGGTGGTCTTCGGCCGTGTCGCCGCCGGTGTAGATCGGTGCACTGATCGTGACGCAGCTTCGCACTGACACGACACTCTCGGCACGGTCAAAACCCTTGTCTGCTCGAAACGACGACCAGCCGAGATCTTCAACGGCACGATCGTTCTCGGCGAGCACTGCGTTGAACGACGTCGCAATCGCTCCCTGATCCGTGTGGTCCGGCGCGATCCGCAGACCAGGCACATTGCGCATATACAGGCGAACGAACCTCCCGACACTGGAGTTCGCTTGTCGCCCGATGCGCATCACACCGGTTCCTGAGTTGAACCCGAGTGCATTGACGACCGGACCGGACAGAATCACCAGCGGCTCCCACCCGGGAGTCGAGCCGGCATCCTGGATCCGAAACACCGGGTCAAGGAGACATTCAACAATTCCGACGAGCACTGGCATGTACTCGGGCCGGCAGCCTGCCATGACCCCGTTGACTGCGACATTCCATATCGTCGCCTCGCGAAGGTCCGGCAGCAGATGGCCCATGACTTCATCCGGCGGCCGATCCGTGTGGCGGAGAAATTCGTTGGCGGCCTCAATCGTTGGCGGAATGATCGGGAGCCCATCAGTCCAGCTCTTCTCGTGGAAGAACTCTTGGACTTCAGCGAGCGAACCAGAGAACACCACCTCACGGTCCGTGGGCTCGGCGTCGTCATCTGGCACGTCGTCGCTTATGGTCGCAGTGCTCTTGAGCAGTCCGTCAACCACTTGAGGTGCGACAGTTTCGGACATCTTGCGGAGGAAGACCTCGGTGTCGTCAGTGAGAATGACGCCTGGATAGGAGACGATCGGCACGTGCGAGATGCCCATGGAACGCCCGATGGCGCGGCCCATCCCTTCGAATCCAGCCCCGCCAATTGCCAGGGCTGATATTCCGGCTCGTTCGACCGTTGCGCAGGCCCGCATCACGGCAGGCATACAGCTACCTCAAGCGCCTACCGCGGCAATCACAAGGTCCACCTTGCGCGTATGCAGCATCTCGGGAAGTTGCTCGAGAATCCGTTTCTCCGCGGCCATGGACGCGTGGAAGTTGCCAAACTCCTCATGCGATACGAACGTGACATCCGAGTATCGGGACGTAATTTCTGCCTCGATAGCATCGAACATCTCGGGCCCCCTGAACAGGTAGTCCCAAAGAAACGCGACTGTTTTCCCGTCAAGGCTGTTGGGTCGATCATGCGCTTCTACATTTTCGATACCTCGGCGACCGAGCGGCCAGACAACGTCGTATGAATCAGCCATAGTTGGTAGTACCCCTATTCCTCCGCGTGAATTTCTCGACCGGTGCGGTCACCTAACAACGATCCGACCAGGGCCACGACCAGACAGCCCACGACGGCCATGCTGACGGCGTATGAGTATCCCTGGCTCACCGCGATCGCGCCGCCGATGATGGTGCCAAGACTCGACAGGCCCCGGCCGACGTTGTAGGCGGCCGCCGAGCCCAGCGCCCTGATCCGAGTGGGAAATAGCTCGCCGAACCATGCGCCGAAGATTCCAAAATAGCCCAAGAAGACCGACGCGAGCCAATACAGAATGACGTAAGGCTGAAGCGACGCCCCGAGAGCCGCGATCACAAACATCACGCCAAACGTCAGTGCCTGTAACCCAGCAAACCACACGCAGACTCTGCGTCGACCATATCGATCCGACAGCCAGCCCGCGGCAATAAAGCTGACGAACGAGATGGCCGCCGCGATGTAAAGCACGTTGCTTGATTCGCCCTTGGTCATGCCCAGATCTTCTCGGAGGAGTGTCGGCATCCAAGTGGTAGCCGTGTACGGGACCCATTGGGCACCGAACGCGACAAGGACTCCGAGCAGGAGTGTCTTCCGGTTCTCCTTCATGAAGATCTGGACCCACGCCGAGCGGCGAGCTTTGGCCTGAATCTCATCGGAGAGTTTTCCGTCGGCCTTGAGCCGCTGCAGCTCTTCCCACTGCTTGGACTCGGGGCAGGTAAGTCGGATCCACACGCACGCAAGCACGGGTGCGAGTCCGATCAGGAAAGCCCACTGCCACTCGACGACGACCTGCGAGACCAAGATCGCCAAGGCGTACGCAGGCCACAGCGACGCCTGGATCAAAGACCCCGAGAAACCTCGACGCTTGGGCTTCCATACCTCGTTGATCCAGGCGAACCCGACTGCCCACTCACCCCCAGTGCCCAACCCCGCGAAGAAGCGAAGAAGGACGAAGACCGCAAACGGCGGCGTGAAGACGATGAGGCCGGTCGCTACCGAGTAGATAAGAATTGACCAGATGAGAGTGGCACGCCGACCGAACTTGTCGCCGAGCCAGCCGAAGATCAGGCCTCCAACGGCCGAGCCAACCAACTGCACCATCAAGGCCGCGCTGAAGGTGCCCGCGTCGACGTTGTAGTGCGCCATGATCGCCACCGACAACAGCGTCGGCAACATGAAGTCGAAATACTCAAGACCCCACCCGAGGGACGCCGCGGCTAGTACTCGACGGCGTTGCTTGGGCGTGTATGTATCGGCAGATGCCGCAACCTGAGCCTCAAGTGTTGCCGGATCGGTCGACATATGTCCTCCAAGCGAGATGGATCCGAAATTGAATCCAATTCATCGAACACCTTTGTACAGGTCTGCATACAGTGGTGTCAACGACGGCGCCGATCAGGAACGGCCCGCAAGACACAGGAGCGGGCGACTTTTCAGTAGTCAGGCCGGAAGGTGCTGCGCGAGGTCGCCGACGGGCCTTACCTGTACGCCGCCTAGCCCCATCCACTGCGCCATCAGCGTGAGCTCGTCCCACAGCTCTGCCGCGACGAAGCTGGTCGGTAGCTCGCAGTCTTGCTCCAGGTGTGCGCTCTGCACGACCAGAGCACCCGCCTGCCGGTCGGCCTTGAGATCGACGCGGGCGGCAATCTGCTCGTTGATCAGGAACGGCAGCACGTAGTAACCGTGCACTCGCTTGTGCTTCGGCACGTAGATTTCGATCCGGTAGCGCGCGTCCCACAGCGACTCGGTTCGCGCACGCTCCCAGATGAGTGAGTCAAACGGCGACAGCAGGGCGCGGGCCGGCACCGCACGCGGCATGCGGGCATCGCGATGCAAGTACCAGACTCCGTCAACGCCCTTAACTGTGACCGGCGCGAGCACGCCATCCTCGACCAAATCCGCTATATATTCGGAAATCCCGGCCGCGGGCAGTCGGAAATAGTCTCGCAGATGTGTCGCCGTCGCGATCCCGTGAGCCTGCGCCGCTAACTCGACCAGTGCGCGCCGGGCATCGTCCGCATCTGGTGTAGGGACGTCGAGAATCTGCTGTGGGATCACCCGCGCGGTCAGGTCGTAGACCCGCTCGAACTGCGAGTTTCGCCGTACCGCGGTGATCTCACCGCTGTGGAAGAGGTATTCAAGAGCTACTTTGCCGTCGTGCCAGCTCCACATCTCACCAGGGACTTTGTTAGGACGGTCGGGCGCGAGCACACTGGCGGTGATCGCACCATGCTCCGCGACGTACTCCAGCGCCTCGTCAAGAATCCTGGGGTTGCGCGACTGCACTGCATTTAGACGGCCCCAGGCATTTTCCTCCGCACGACGCATCCGCCAGCGCAACAGCGGGTGATGCTCGACCGGCGAGTACGAGGCCATGTGTGCCCAATATTCGAAAACGTCCCGCTTTGGTGATGCCATCGCGTCGAGCACCGCGCGGTCGTAGCGGCCGAGCCGTGAAAACGCGGGCAGGTAGTGCGCGCGAGACAGCACATTGACCGAGTCGATCTGCAGGACCTTGACCCGGTCGAGCAGCCGCTTGAGATGCCGGCGCGTCACCGCGGAGGTTGGCGCGCGGTCGGCGAAGCCCTGGGCGGCAAGCGCGACCCTTCGGGCCTGCCGCACCGAGATCGAGTCTCGCCGACGCGGGCTAACGAGCGGCGCGCTCACGCCAAGAGACTGTCTATAGGCCATGACGACCATTGTGACGGATGGAACCGACATGTCCGACCGTGCGGGCGTGTGCGCCATCCAGACGGATCGATAGATAGGCTGTGGAGATGGCCGATACTCATGTGCGCGAGTCGCGCGAGGATGACGCGAACGAACTCGGCCGGATCCACGTCGCGACGTGGCATCAGGCGTACGACGCAATCCTGCCGCCGGCCGCGCTAGAAATCATGACCGAGGAAAATGCGGTGGCCGCCTGGCGCGATGCCATCACCGATCCACCCACGAACGGCCATCGGGTGTTCACGGCGTACGAACGATCCAGCACCGGCGAATCGACGGTCGGGTTCATCGCGTTGGCACCGCCCGCCGAGGACGAGGAAGACATCACCGCACCCACCGCCGAAATTGTCACCCTCCTGGTCGAACCGCGTTGGGGCCGCCGCGGCCACGGGTCCCGGCTGTTGTCGGCAGCGGTGACCGTGGCTCGACAAGGAGGTGCGGCGCACCTGATTTGCTGGGTCATCGCACGCGACACAGTCACCGCGGGGTTCCTACGCTCGGCAGGGTGGGAACGCGACGGTTGGACCCGGACGCTCGACGCCGGCGGGCAGCCGACCGACCAGTATCGCTTCGCCACCGACATCGCCGAGGCCAAGCCCGCCGCCGACGAACGACCGCAGCTTCCCATTGTCAGTCCCGAACACCCCACCGCAGATGGCTGACAAGCACCTGCGCACCGACCGGGTGCTGCGCCACGTCCTGGTCGGGCCGGCCATCCGGCTCATCTCGCGGCTCGACGTGGAGGGCGGTGAGTTCGTGCCGCTCAACGGTGCGGTGATCGTCGCCGCCAACCATCTCTCGGCGATGGACGGCGTCGTACTCCCCCTGGCCGTTGGTCGTCCAGTGACGTTCTTAGGCAAGGCGGAGTACTTCGAGATGCCCGGAATCAAAGGCAAAGTCGTCGCGTCCTTCATGGAGCGTATCGGCACGATTCCGGTAGATCGGGCCGGAGGTCGAGCCGCCGTACTGTCCCTCGAGGCTGCCCAGCAGGCGCTGCGTGATCATCGCGCGTTCGCCATCCACCCCGAAGGCACTCGCTCCCCCGACGGTCGTCTCTACCGAGGGAAGACCGGCGCCGCCCGGCTGGCGCTGTCGACCGGATCGCCGGTCCTGCCGTGCGGGATCATCGGTACCGATCGGCTCCATCCAGTCGGCAACCGGCTTCCGCGTCCGGCAAAAGTCGTCGTACGGTTCGGCCCACTGATCTATCCGTCCTCATACGCCGAGGGCTCCATGGCCGTGCGTAGCCGGGTGCTGACCGAAGACATGATGAAGGCGATCGCGACGCTCTCCGGGCAACAACTCGTCGACAAGTTCTCCCCTGGTCCGGTTCGCAAATCCCCCCGTCGATGACGGATCGCGGGACTTTCGTGACGGATCGCGGGACTTTCGTGACGGATCGCGGGACTTTCGTGACGGATCGCGCGATGGTCAGTCGAGGCCCATCAGCGGCTCGATGCCGACCGTGAGGCCTGGGTGCGCGGCGATGTTGCGTACGCCGAGCAATACGCCGGGGACAAACGAGGTGCGGCTCATCGAGTCGTGCCGCACCGTCAGCGTCTCCCCCTCGGTGCCGAAAATGACCTCCTGATGGGCGACTAAGCCACGAAGGCGCACCGCATGCACCCGGACTCCGTCCACCTCGGCACCGCGCGCACCGTCGAGCTGGGTCGACGTGGCGTCCGGCATCGCGTCGAGGCCAGCATCCTGACGAGCGGCGCCGATCATGCGCGCGGTGCGCGTAGCAGTACCGCTCGGCGCATCGGCCTTGCCCGGGTGATGCAGCTCGATGATCTCGGTCGACTCGTAGAACTTCGCCGCCATCTCGGCGAAGCGCATCATCAGCACCGCGCCGATCGCGAAGTTGGGTGCGACAAGGACGCCGACGTCGGGCTTGCTGCCAAGTCGCTCGGTCAAGGTAGCGAGTCGCTCATCGGTGAACCCCGTCGTACCTACGACGCAGTGAATCCCCCGGTCGATACAAAACGCCAGGTTGTCCATGACGACGTCGGGGTGTGTGAAGTCGACGATGATCTGGGCACCATTGTCGACCAGATCCTGCATCGGCACGCCCTGGTCGACCTCCGCGACAAGTCGCATCCCATCGGCGGCCCGGACGGCGGCGCATATCTCACGGCCGACGTTGCCGTGCGCGCCTACGACACCAACCCGTAGTTGATCGGCGTCCTGAGTCGAGGTAGGCATGTGCGGTCCTCCAGGTCATGCGTGCGGTCAGTCAGACATCACGCGGTCGAAATCAGTTTCCTTGAACGGCCCGACCACAGCGAGACACTGGGGGCGGGTCAGCAGATCGGCCGCCAGTGACGACACCTGCGCTGCGGTCACCGACGAGAGCTTGTCGATTAACCACGGTACGTCGACATGGTCGCCATACGACACTTCGCTCTGGCCAAGCCGGACCATCCGTGAGCCAGTGTCCTCCAGCCCAAGCACCAACGATCCGCGTACCTGACCGATCGCGCGGGCGATTTCCTCCTCCGACAGGCCGTTGGCGGCCACGTCGGCGAGCTGCTCGCGGATGATCTTGACGACCTGGCGGACCTTCTTGGGTGCGCAGCCGGCGTACACCCCGAAGAGTCCCTCACCGGCGAAGAGCGTGCTGTAGGCATAGACCGTGTAGGCCAGTCCGCGGTTCTCCCGGATCTCTTGGAACAGTCGCGAGCTCATGCCGCCACCGAGCGCCGCCTCCAGAATGGCGAGCGCGAAACGGCGTTCGTCAAACCGATCCAGCGCCCGAGTTCCGAGTACGACGTGCGCCTGTTCGGTGCGGCGATGAGTGACGCGAATCCGCCGCTCGGGATCGCCGAACCCGCCTCCGTCCGTGTGTCGCACGGGCGCCGGCTCGGCCTCGCTGTCGATAGCCGAGGTAAAGGCGCGGCGTACCGACGCCACGACGGCGCCGTGCTCCACCTTCCCGGCAACCGACACCACCATGTTCTCCGGCCGGTAGTGCTTCTTGTAGAACGACGCGATCTGCGCGCGGGTAATCGACTCGATTCGTTCGACGTCACCGAGGATCGAGCGCGCGAGCGGGTGAGTGCCGAAGAGCGTCTCGTGAAACAGCTCGTGCACCAGATCCATCGGGTCGTCATCGCGCATGGCGATCTCTTCGAGTACGACGAGACGCTCGTTGTCGACATCGGCGGACCGCATGGTTGCCCCGAGTACGACGTCGCTGATGATGTCGACTGCGAGCGGCAGGTCGCTTCCGAGGACGTTGACGTAGAAGCACGTGCTCTCACGCGCGGTGAACGCGTTCATGTCGCCACCGATCGCGTCGATCTCCGAGGCGATCTGCAAGGCCGACCGCCGCTTAGTTCCCTTGAACAGCAGATGTTCGAGGTAGTGCGCGGAGCCGGCCTGGGCGCGGGTCTCGTCGCGCGAACCGACGCCTACCCAGATACCGACAGTGGCCGAATGTGCGCCGGGGATCGACTCGGTAACAACACGCAACCCGCCGGGGAGGACGGTACGGCGTACCGTACCGCCGTCCGGCGGGTTGAACAGTGTGCGCGTCGACGCGCGGCGGAGCTTAGTCAGCGGACCGGACTATTCGGCCGGCGCCGCGGCCGGCTCGGCATCGTCCTGCGCCACGACCGGCACGAGGCTGATCTTGCCGCGCTGGTCGATGTCGACAATCTCGACCTGGATCTTGTCGCCGACA
The DNA here is from genome assembly GCF_003003235.1 of Antricoccus suffuscus. Classification (NCBI taxonomy): domain Bacteria; kingdom Bacillati; phylum Actinomycetota; class Actinomycetes; order Geodermatophilales; family Antricoccaceae; genus Antricoccus; species Antricoccus suffuscus. Next base: position 286,189 of record NZ_PVUE01000002.1, on the reverse strand, counting down.
TTGACGACGTCCTCGACCTTGCCAATGCGTTTGCCGCTGCCAAGCTTCGAGATGTGCACGAGGCCATCCTTGCCGGGCAGGAGCGACACGAACGCACCGAACGGCGCGGTCTTGACGACGGTGCCGAGGAAGCGCTCGCCGATCTTCGGCAGCTGCGGGTTGGCGATCGCGTTGATGCGGTCGATCGCTTCCTGAGCAGACTCGCCGTTGTCGGCGCCGACGTAGATCGTGCCGTCGTCTTCGATGGTGATCTTGGCGCCGGTCTCGTCCTGGATCGCGTTGATCATCTGGCCCTTAGGTCCGATGACCGCGCCGATCTTGTCGACCGGGATCTTGACCGAGGTGACGCGCGGTGCGTATTTCGACATCTCGTCGGGAGCGTCGATCGCCTCGTTCATGACCTCGAGGATGTGCAGGCGTGCCTCACGGGCCTGGGAGAGCGCCGACGCGAGCACCTCGGACGGGATGCCGTCGAGCTTGGTGTCGAGCTGGATCGCGGTCACAAACTCCTTGGTACCGGCGACCTTGAAGTCCATGTCACCGAAGGCGTCTTCGGCGCCGAGAATGTCGGTGAGCGCGGCGTACTGCTGCTTGCCATCGACCTCACCGGAGATCAGGCCCATGGCAATACCCGCAACCGGCGCCTTAAGCGGGACACCCGCGTTGAGCAGTGCCATCGTCGATGCGCAGACCGAGCCCATCGAGGTCGAACCGTTGGAACCGAGGGCCTCGGAGACCTGACGGATCGCGTACGGGAACTCCTCGCGGCTGGGCAGCACCGGCAACAGTGCGCGCTCGGCGAGCGCGCCGTGACCGATCTCGCGACGCTTCGGCGAGCCGACGCGGCCGGTCTCACCGGTCGAGAAAGGCGGGAAGTTGTAGTTGTGCATGTAGCGCTTAGTGCGCGAGGCGCCCAGGTTGTCGAGCTTCTGCTCGAGCGCGAGCATGTCGAGGGTGGTGATGCCCATGATCTGGGTCTCGCCACGCTCGAACAGCGCCGAACCGTGTACGCGGGGTACGACGGCGACCTCGGCCGAGAGCTGACGAATATCCGTCAGTGCGCGGCCATCCATCCGGATGCCCTCGCGCAGCACGCGGTCGCGGACGAGCTTCTTGGTGATCGCGCGAACCGATGCAGAGATCTCGCCGCTACGGTCCGGGAACTGCTCGGCCAGCGCCGACTTGGCGTCGTTCTTGATTTCGTCGAGACGGTCTTCGCGCTCGCCCTTCGACACGATGGTGAGTGCCTCGGTGAGGTCCTTGGTCACCTTCGCCTCTACGGCGTCGTAGACGTCGTCCTGGAAGTCGAGGAAGATCGGGAACTCGGCGGTCTCCTTGCCGGCGACCTTCGCGAGCTCGCTCTGCGCGCGGCACAGTTCGGCGATTGCTGGTTTCGCTGCTTCGAGACCCGCGGCGACGACCTCTTCGGTCGGGGCCTGCTGGCCACCGGCGATGAGCTCGATGGTGGCCTCGGTCGACTCGGCCTCAACCATCATGATCGCAACGTCAGGCTTGCCGTCGACATCGACGACCCGCCCTGCGACGACCATGTCGAACACCGAACGCGCGGACTCGGCGACGGTCGGGAACGAGATCCACTGGCCGTCGACGAGGGCGACGCGGACGCCGCCGATCGGGCCGGAGAACGGCAGGCCGGCGAGCTGCGTCGACATCGACGCGGCGTTGATCGCGAGTACGTCGTACACGTGGTCGGGGTTGAGCGCGAGCACGGTGATGACGACCTGGACCTCGTTACGCAGGCCCTTGACGAAGGTCGGACGCAGCGGGCGGTCGATCAAGCGGCAGGTCAGGATCGCATCTTCGCTGGGGCGTCCTTCGCGCCGGAAGAACGATCCGGGGATGCGGCCCGCGGCGTACATCTTCTCTTCGACGTCGACCGTCAGCGGGAAGAAGTCGAGGAAGTCGCGGGGCTGCTTCTGTGCGGTGGTGGCCGACAGAAGCATCGTGTCGTCATCGAGGTAGGCGACGGCGGAGCCGGCGGCCTGCCGGGCAAGTCGCCCGGTCTCGAAACGGATGGTCCGGGTGCCGAACGAGCCGTTGTCAATCGTCGCGACTGTTTCGCGGACGGTGGGCTCGTCGATGGTGGTGGTTTCAGACAAAATTTGTCCTCATTCTGGTGCAGGCGTGTACGCCTAACGCAGACGAGGGATCGTGGAGTGCGACAACCGGTCTTCGATCGAAGCCAGCGGATCGGTCTGGACGGATGTCCGGTGCGTTCCGTTGGCCACCACCGAGGGCCAGTGTGCGTCTCGATCACGTCATCTGCGTCGTACACGCGAGGTGGTGCCCCAACGCCGATTGGCGGGAGCGGATTCAATTGTCACGTGGGCGGATGCCCTCCGTGTGAAACAGGGAGTGACCCGCGTGTCGGATCACTCCCTGAAAGCAGCTAGCGGCGCAGGCCGAGCTTCGCCAGCAACGCGCGGTAGCCGTCGAGGTCGCTAGCCTGCAAGTATTTGAGCAGACGGCGGCGTCGGCCGACCATCAGTAGCAAGCCGCGGCGGCTGTGGTGGTCGTGCTTGTGCTGCTTGAGGTGTTCGGTGAGCGACAAGATGCGGTCGGTCAGCATCGCGATCTGCACCTGAGGCGAACCAGTATCGTTTTCGCTGGTCTTGTTGTCGTTGATGATTTCAGTCTTTTTCTCAGCACTGAGCGGCACGAATGTATCTCCTAGGGTTTCGATCGCGTGTCCCCTGGTCTGCTTCACAGAGGAATGTGACTCGACACGCTGCCGTGCACAGATGGCGCACGATCACGGTCAATGATAGCAGCCACCCCGCCGCGGTGACAGTCACGGCGGCGTGACCTTGCTATCTACTGGTCGCTACCTACTCGCAGCTGTCTAATCGCGCCCGCCCGCTTGGCCGCGGACCCGCGTAGCAGGTCGGCGTTAGTCCGTGGCCCCGGGCAGCAGGTCGAGCGTGCGCTCCATGATCAGCGCCCAGTCCTCATCAGCGGGAACGTGCCGCATCCCCTCGATCTCAAGCAGTTGCGCCGAGGGCAGCGCTGCCGCCAGTGCACGGCCCTGAGAGGGCGGGATCATCCGGTCCTCGGTGCCGACCACGACCAGGGTCGGCACGGTGAGCTCGGCGACGTACGTGATCGGCGAGCAGCCCGTCCACTGTCCGTCGGTCAGCGTCGCGTCGTAGTAGGTCCTCAGCATGTCGCGGCCGGTATCCCGGTACGCCGCGGGGAGATCGGTGGGGCTGCTGACCATCACTAGCCCGGCGGCACCGCCGGCATTGGCGACGCCGACCGCACCGATCAGGCCGCCCATCGAGAAGCCCAGCACCACCGTGCCGGTGACCGAAGGGCGCGCGTTGAGCATCCGAAGCGCGGCCCCGAGATCATCGTCGGCGTGCAAGCCGTACTCGTCCTCGCCATCGGACCCTGGCCATCCGCGCAGGCCGAGGCTGACCGCGTTCCACCCGCGCGCGTGCAGGTCTCGGGCCCGCCCGTAGTGGTACGACGCATCCTGCCCCCAGCCGTGCAGGAACAGCACGGCTGGGGCGGGATCACTTGCCCACCAGGCATAGCCGCCGAGTTCGGCGCCGTCGGTGTTGGGATCGCCGGATTGCACGGTGACCGGCTCAGCGTCAGTCGCGGCCGGCAGCGGGCCGTACGGATTGACCGCGTCGTCGACGAGGCTCTGCTCCGAGTTGAACGTCACGAAGCGTCGCCCGAAAGCCCCAGAACGGTGCGGGTGCGGCGTACGTCGTCCTCGATGGCGGGGATTAGCTCGGCTTCAGAGGTGAACTTGATCATTCCGCGCAGTCGTTCAATGAAGTCGATCTGCACTTGTTCGCCGTACAGGTCACCGTCGTAGTCGAGCAGGAACGCCTCGACGCGGCGTTCTTGACCGGAGTACGTCGGGTTGGTGCCGACCGAGATCGCGGCGGGCTTCGGTACGTCGCGCACCTGGACCCATCCCGCATAGACGCCGTCGGCCGGTAATGCGGTGTACATCGGCGGCCGGAGGTTCGCGGTCGGGAACCCGAGCCCACGCCCACGCATGTCGCCGCGTACGACGAGGCCCTCGATTCGGTGTGGTCGGCCAAGAGCCGCGGCCGCCTCACGCATCTGGCCGGCCGCCACGCACGACCGTACGTACGTCGAGGAGACCGTGTGGCCGCCTTCTCCGACCAGGTCCAGGCTTTCTACATCGAAGCCGAACTCGCCGCCCAGCTCCTTGAGAGTCTCGACGGTGCCGGAGGCCTTAGAACCGAAGGTGAAGTTGTCACCGACGATCACCTTCGTCGGGTGCAGGTGCTCGAGCAGGATCTCGTGCACGAACTCCTGTGGGTGCAGCTTCGAGAAGGGAACGGTGAACGGTACGACACAGAACGCGTCGATCCCACACGCCTCCGCCAGTTCGGCCTTGCGCTTGAGGCTCGTCAGGATCGGCGGGTGCGACCCCGGTTTGAGCACCTCACGCGGGTGCGGATCGAAGGTCAGCAGCAGCGACGGTACGCCGAGCCTGTTGGCCTCGGCGACGGTCTCCTTGATCAGCGCTTGGTGACCGAGGTGAATTCCGTCGTACTGTCCGATGGTGATGACGCAGCGACCCCAGCCGGCCGGCGCATTGTCGGCGTGACGCCAACGCAACATAGTGCTTATCCGATCTGTTGGCTTATCCGATCTGTTGCTAGCCGATCTTGTGAATCCAGTTGTGGGTGTCGGGCGTCGTTCCGTGCTGCACCCCGAGCAGTAGCTGACGCAGCTTGGCCGTCACCGGGCCCATCTCGGTGCTGATGTCGAAGTTGCCGGTGCGCGCCTTGACGCTGCCGACGGGTGTGATGACTGCGGCGGTGCCGCACGCGAACGACTCGCTGATGTCGCCGCTGGCCACCCCGTCGCGCCACTCGGCGAGCGAGATCTTACGTTCGGTGGCGCGGATCCCGAGCTCGCCGGCGGCCGCCAGCAGCGACTCGCGGGTGATGCCGGGAAGCAGCGTGCCAGTCAGGTCGGGAGTCACAATCTCGACGTTGTCCGGGTCCTTGCCGTAGACGAAGAACAGGTTCATGCCGCCCATCTCTTCGACGTACTTCCGCTCGATCGCGTCGAGCCACACCACCTGGTCGCAGCCTTCGTCCGCGGCCTGCTGCTGGGCGAGCAGGCTAGCGGCATAGTTGCCACCGCATTTCGCCTCGCCGGTGCCACCGGGTGCGGCGCGCACGTAGTCTTCGCTCGCATAGACCGACACGGCCTGCACGCCGTCGCTGAAGTAGCCGGCGGCCGGCGAACCAATGACGCAGAAGTAGTACTCGTTGCTGGGTCGCACGCCGAGGAAGCTCTCTGAGGCGAACATGAACGGGCGCAGGTAATAGCTCATCTCCCCGCCCTCGGGGACCCACGCGGAGTCAATCGTCACCAACGCATCGCATGCCGCGACGAATGCATCCTCCGGGAACGGCGGCATGGCGAGGCGACGCGCGGACTTTGCAAATCGCGCGGCGTTGGCCTCCGGGCGGAAGGACGCCAGCGTGCCGTCGTCTTGCCGGTAGGCCTTCAGCCCTTCGAAGATCGATTGCGCGTAGTGCAGGATGGCGTTCGCCGGGTCGAGCGAGAACGGCTGGTAGGCCTGGATTTTCGCGTCGTGCCAGCCGTTCTGCACATCCCATTTGACTAGCACCATGTGGTCGGAGAAGTGACTGCCGAAACCCGGACTGGCCAGAATCGCGGCTCGCTCGTCGTCACTGCGCGGGTGCGCGGACACGTCTACGGTCAGCGGGAGCCCGTCGGCCAGTTGCGTTGGCAGATTGACGACTGTCCCGGACATGGGCGCTCCCTGTTGGTACGCCGCCGGCGTACGCCGGGCGGCCTGAGTTGGATTCACTGCGAATCCTAACCGCGCGGGGTGTCGAACGGCGTCGTGGGCTGGCCAATCAGGCCGGTTTGAACACCACGATCGGTTTGCCGTGCGCGTTGATAAGGGCGACGGCGGCGCCTTCCGGATCGATAGCGCCATAGGTGATGTCGCCGTCACCGGCCGGCGTGAGCCGGCGCCCGAACGATAGTTCGCGCGCCTCATCGGCGTCCACGCGTCGCTGGGGAAAGGACCGGGCGACCGCGTCATCCAGGCTGACTACGACCGGATTGGCCCGCTCACCGAGCTCTTCCAAGGACAGCGCGACGGACTCGTCGAAATCCCCCGTCGCCGTACGCCGCAGCGCCGTGAGGTGCCCGCCGACCCCCAGTTCGGCGCCGACGTCACGGGCGATGGCCCGGATGTAGGTGCCCGAACCGCAGCGCACGACGATATCGACGTCAACCTCGCCGCGGGTACGACGTACGTCGTGAACCTCGATCGCATGGATCTGGACCTCGCGCGGCGTGAGTGGCACCGCCTCGCCGCGGCGTACCAGGTCATAGGAGCGTCGTCCACCGACCTTGATGGCCGAGACCGCTGACGGAACCTGGCTGATCAGCCCCGTTTGACCCTGCAGGCCGGCGCGGATTTGCTCGTTGGTGATGTGCGCGGCGTCGACGCGATCGACAATCTCGCCGTCCGCGTCATCGGTGACGGTCGTCGTACCGAGCCGGACCGTGGCGGCGTACGTCTTGTCGTGACCCATCAGGTAGCCGAGCAGTTTGGTCGCGCGTTCGACCCCAATCACCAGGATCCCGGTTGCCATCGGGTCCAAGGTCCCGGCGTGGCCGACCTTGCGGGTGCCGGCGATGCGTCGTACCCGAGCGACCACGTCATGCGAGGTCATACCGCCGGGCTTGTCGATGATGATCAGCCCGTTGTCAGCCATGCGCGACTCGTCGCTCCTGCGCGGCGCCCAACGCGTACTGCGCGGTCAGCTGGCCGAGTTCGACCGCTCGGTCGATCTTCGCGACGTCCCGGGTGAAGCCGCGTACGCCGGCCGACTCGGGATTGGCCATCACGTAAGCGTGGGCGTCGCTCGCGGCCAGGTCGCGTATCGACTCGGTGTAGTGGATTCGGTCCTGCAGCATCGAGCCGAGGCCGTTGGCGACCCTGTTGACCGCGTGCTTCTTGGCGATTGAGCCGAGGGTGATGTCCGCATGGTTGAGCTCGGGAGCGCTGCGGGCGACGAGCGCGAGCACATGGGTGGCGCCGTCGTTGACGGCCCGCATCGCGGCGAGAGGTTCGGTGACCGATCCGTCGATCCAGCTGCGCCCATTGAGCTCGACCGGCTTGCCGGCAAACCCGGGCACGCACGCGGTCGCGCGGAACGCGAGCCGCCATTTGTCCTCGGTGTCGAGATTTTCCAGCGCGTACGAGGCCATGTCGTCCACCGCCGTAGCGATGATGTGCAGGGGTACGTCGTGGGTGACCGTGTCTGACCACGGGATCGGCTTCGTTTGAGTGAGGATGTGGTCGATGAGGTGATCCAGCGACATGACCGGCTCGCGCTGCCACAACCGGCGAAGGTCGAGAAACTCCGGTTTGGACATGTCGTCGGAGAAGACCCGGCTCGCCTGGTCGGCAAGCCCGTGAACGACCGACGCCGCGATGAACGCTCCGGAGGACGTGCCGTATGCGACGTCGAAGGCCCGGCCTAAGCCTGCTGACTGCAGTGCCCGCGCCATTCCGCCGGTCGACCCGCCGCGCATGCCACCGCCGCTGACCACGAGCGCGATCCGGAAGTCGTCGGTGCGCTGGCCAGGTTCGCTGCCCTCGTCGCGTCGCCGCAGCAACGCCTCGAGTACGTCGAAGTCCGCCGGCAGGTCCAGGGGTTCGGGACGACGGCGAAGGGGGCGGCTGATGGGCATGATCCAATTATCCCAGCCATGCCAGGGAAGTGTGGGTACGTCGAGCGTGACCCTCGACGTACTGAGGACTTGCTAGTCCTGCCTGATGACTTGCGTCGACCCCATTGACCGAAGGCATTGAGCAGGACCACCTTGAGGGACCGGAGCCTTCCAACGCGGCCCGGACTGTTACCGCTCCGAGCCTGGAACTGTCACCTATGTCCTGATGCAGAACTGCCACCTATGTCCTGACACATCACAACGCGGCCTGTGAACAACCTCAAAATTGTCGTACACCTGTCCTACCATCGAGACATGCGTAGGAGCCGGAGAACACCCCACGACCCGATCGGCCTGATCAACGATGACGACGTGCTCTACGGCGGAGAGTTCACCACCGCAATCGCCACCCTGAGCACACTCGAGACGGACGCGGCACGTCACCACCACGCCGAAATCACCGCCATCATCACCGCGCACCGTAACTGCGCGCAGTTCCTCGAAGCCGACGCCGACCCCGCCGCAGTCCGCGCACACGGACCGAACTGGCGCGGAGACACCTGGCTCACCGCGCGGCAGATCCTGCTCGCCGAATACGCGCCCGCCTGCGCACTCAGCCTCAGCACCGCCAGCAACCGGATCAACCACGCCCTCGCCGCGCACACCAACCACCCCGACGCCGTCACCGCGCTACTGCACCCCGCGAGCGGGATGACTGAACAGAAACTCCGCATCCTGATCCGCGAAACCGAAGCACTGCACCATCAACAATGCGCCGAACTCGACGCGATCGTGCTGCCACACGCCGCAGGAGAGAACACCACGCAATGGCGCACCCGGATACGCGCAGCCCTCCTCGCGGTCCTCGGCACACCGATCGCCAAGAAGATCCGTAAAGCGCGGCAGTCGCAGCGGTACGTCGCGATCAGCCCCGACGGCGACATCGCGCACCTGCTCGGTGAACTACCCCTCGCCCAAGCACAAGCGTTCAGCACGGCCCTGGATGACCTCGCCGGCGACGCGGCACCCGGGGACACCCGTAGTCACCAGCAGCGCCGCGCCGACGCGCTCCTGACCTGCGTGCTCGGGCCGGCCGCGTTCACCCGCGACCACTGTGGCGACCCGGGCACGGCCTGCTTCGACGCGGACGGGCAGTACACGCTCACCGACCCCGCCGAGACCGAACAAGTCACCGAAATGTGGGACCTGATCCGGCAACTATCCGCGTGCATCGACTTCACCCTGCCCCGCACGCCACGGGTGACCGTCGACGTCACCATCCCCGCGAGCATTCTGGCCGGTGCCGACCTCGCCGGCCGCGCCACGACGCAGGCCGGCCCGGCATGCCCGGCCTGCGGCAGCCACCAACCCGACGCCACCACTACCAGGCATGGCGCCACCACCGATGGCACCGATACCGCCGATCTCCGCGCGCATGCGGTGATCAACGGACTCGGCCCCATCGACCCCGACCTCGCCCGCACGCTCGCCACAGACGCACGGTGGCGACGGATCGTCAACGACCCGATCAGCGGGATCGTCTACGACGTCGGCACCACTCGCTACCGGCCACCAGCAGCAATGCGCCGCCGCGTGATCGCGCGAGACGGCGTCTGCCGCTTCCCCGGCTGCACCCGTAAAGCGGTCTACTGCCACCTCGACCACGTCACCGCATACCCCCACGGACCCACCGCCGATGCCAACCTCGCCGCACTCTGCGAATTCCACCACCGCATCAAACACCAGACCGGATGGACACCGACCCTCCGCCACGACGGGCGTATCGACTGGATCAGCCCCACCGGCCGCAAATACACCACCTACCCCATCAACCGACAAGCACCACCCCGCAAACGCGCGAAATAACGAGCACCGGCCAATGGCCCCACTTAGTGGAACTTTCGGGACGCTGGCGCACCAAACTTTCCGGTCGGGCGGCTACCCACCCGAGTCTGTCGACGGAACCAATTGACGACGTACTATCTACGGACACGACTGGCGCGGGTAGGTGAACTACCGGGGAGTGCAATTTCGTGAAGCGTCGACCGCCTGGGTGCTTCTCACTGACACAAGTGAGAGGTACGACGTGAGCGCGACATTGATGGACGGCACCGCACTGGCCGCGAAACTGCTCGACGAGACGACGTCCCGGGCGCAGCAATTTCTCGCCGACGCCGGCCGTAAGCCCTGCCTGGCAACGGTTCTCGTCGGCGACGACCCCGCGTCGCGGACCTACGTGAAGATGAAGATGAACCGCAGCGCGAAGGCCGGGATCGAGTCGGTGCGCAACGAGCTGCCAGACACGACCACGACGCGAGAGCTGGTCGACCACATCGAGGCGCTGTCGGCCGGCCCTGCGATCGACGGCATCCTGTTGCAGCATCCGGTGCCCGCACAGATCGACGAACGCGCGGCGTTCGAAGCCATCGCGCCACACAAGGACGTCGACGGTGTCACGATGCACTCGTTCGCGAGCATGGCCTTCGGTGATACGGGCTTTCAGTCGTGTACGCCGGGCGGCATCATGCGGCTGATCGACGCGTACGACGTCGACCTGACCGGCGCGCGGGCGGTCGTGATCGGCCGCAGCCCGATTCTGGGCAAGCCGATGGGGATGCTGTTGCTCGGACGGGACGCGACGGTCACCTACTGCCACTCCAAGACCCGCGATCTGCCCGAGATCGTCGCCGGGGCCGACGTCGTGGTCGCAGCGGTGGGCAAACCGGAGTTCGTGAAGGGCGCGTGGATCAAGCCGGGCGCCGTCGTCATCGATGCCGGTTACAACCCTGGCAACGTGGGCGATGTCGAGTACGCCGGTGCGGCCGAGGCCGCTCGCCTCATCACGCCGGTGCCCGGCGGGGTCGGGCCGATGACGATCGGCGTACTACTGGCGCAAACCGTGGACGCGGCTTATCGACGCGCCGCGAGATCCTGAATTAGGCTGGGCATCATGCCAACCTCCCCCGCCACGCCGTACGAAGACCTGCTGCGGCTGGTCCTCGACGGCGGCACGCCCAAGTCCGATCGCACCGGCACCGGCACGCGTTCGGTGTTCGGTCACCAGATGCGATTCGACCTGTCGCAAGGTTTTCCGCTGATCACGACCAAAAAGGTGCACTTCAAGTCGATTGCGATGGAGTTGCTGTGGTTCTTGCGCGGCGACAGCAACGTGCGCTGGCTGCAGGACCGGGGCGTGACGATCTGGGACGAGTGGGCGGCCGAGGACGGCGAACTCGGGCCGGTGTACGGCGTGCAGTGGCGTGCGTGGCCCACCCCGGACGGCGGGCACATCGACCAGATCACCGGCCTGCTGGAGACTTTGCGCACCAATCCCGACTCGCGGCGAATGATCGTCTCGGCCTGGAACGTCGGCGAGATCGCGCAGATGGCGCTGCCGCCCTGCCATGCGTTCTTCCAGTTCTACGTCGCAGATGGCAAACTCTCCTGCCAGCTCTATCAACGCAGTGCCGACCTGTTCCTCGGCGTGCCGTTCAACATCGCCAGCTACGCGCTCCTGGTGCACATGATCGCGCAGCAGGTCGACCTTGAGGTCGGCGACTTCGTGTGGACCGGCGGTGACTGCCACATCTACGACAACCACGTCGAGCAGGTCACCGAACAGCTTTCGCGGGCGCCGTACCGCTACCCGACGCTCAAGCTGCGCAAGGCCGCCTCGCTGTTCGACTACGAGTACGACGACATCGAGATCGTCGGCTACGAGCACCATCCGGCGATCAAAGCGCCGGTCGCGGTCTAGATGGTCGTCGGCCTGATCTGGGCGCAGGCCCGGGACCGGGTGATCGGACGCGACGGCACCATGCCGTGGCACCTGCCCGAAGACCTCGCACACTTCAAGGCCACCACCAGCGGCACGACGGTGGTGATGGGCCGGCGTACCTGGGAATCGTTCCCGCCGAAGTTTCGCCCTCTGCCCGGCCGCACCAACGTCGTCATCACCAGCCAGCAGGACTGGGCCGATGACGGTGCCGTCGTCGTACATTCCCTGGAGGAAGGGCTAGCCAGCGACACCGACGTGTGGGTCATAGGCGGCGCCGGGGTGTACGCCGAGGCGCTCCCGCACGCCGACACGATCGTGGTCACCGAGATCGACGAAACGTACGTCGGCGACACCCTCGCGCCGGTCATCGGCGCGGACTGGATCGTCACCGACGCGAGCGACTGGCACACGTCGAAGACGGGTCTGCGTTACCGGTTCGTCGGCTACCGCAGGGCCGAAGCCGACAGCGCCTGATCTCTCTCAGGTGAGTGCAGTATGCTTTTTCACGTGTCGAACCGTTGGTATGCGTATTTTTCGTTGGCTCTGGAGGAGCCTGCGTCTGACTAACGCGCATCGACACAACCTTCAGAGCCAGCCGGGCAGAGAGAAATCTCTGCCCATCGTCATTTCCATGGCGGGCTCTGCAAGGGCTCGCCCACGCAGACGGGACACCACTTCGTATGAATTCCCCAGCCAACACGCACGTTTCGACTTCGAACCTGCGCGTCAGCGAGTTTGAGCCGCTACCCACGCCGCAGGAGCTGCTGGCCGAACTGCCGCAGTCCGAGGCGCAAGCCGCCGTCGTCGATCGGGGCCGACGTGACGTACGAGCGGTCATGGCCGGCCTCGACGACCGGCTGCTCGTCATCGTCGGCCCGTGCTCGATCCACGACCCTAAGGCCGGCCTGGAGTACGCCGAACGTCTCGCCGGTGAGGCTCAGCGGCACGCCGGCGAGCTGGTCATCGTCATGCGCACCTACTTTGAAAAACCACGAACAACAGTCGGCTGGAAGGGCCTGATCAACGACCCGCACCTCGACGGCAGCCACGACATCGCGACCGGGCTTCGGGCGGCCCGCTCGTTCCTGCTCGACGTAGCCGCGCTGGGACTCCCGTGCGGGACGGAATTCCTCGAGCCAATCAGCCCCCAGTACGTCGCTGACCTCGTCAGCTGGGGCGCCATCGGCGCGCGTACCACCGAAAGTCAGATCCACCGCCAACTGGTGTCCGGCCTGTCGATGCCGGTCGGGTTCAAGAACGGTACGGACGGCGGCCTGCAGGTGGCGCTCGACGCGTGCGCGGCTTCCGCCGCGGCACAGTCGTTTCTCGGCATCGATCAAGGCGGCCGCGCCGCACTCGTCAGTACGGCGGGTAACCCAGACACGCACATCATTCTGCGCGGCGGCAAGGACGGGCCCAACTACTCGGCTAACGACGTCGCCGCCGCGACACAGCGCGCCGCCTCCGCTGGCATCAACCCGCGGTTGATCATCGACGCCAGCCACGCCAACAGCGGCAAGGACCACATTCGCCAGGCGCTGGTGGCAGGCGAGATCGGCGCCCAAGTCGCGTCCGGCAGCACCGCGATCGGCGGCATGATGCTTGAGAGCTTCCTCGCCCCCGGCGCGCAGAAGCTCGAGGTCGCGACGACGCGCGCGGCGGACCTCGCCTACGGACAGAGCGTGACCGATGCCTGCATGGGCTGGGATGCCACGGTCGACGTGCTGGAGCAGTTGGCGGATACCGCCAAGTCGCGCTGAGACCGCTTCGCCGGTGCCGGCGGGCTAGTGTGCGTCGGCGATCATCCACTTGTCGCCGCGCACCCGCCACCAGCCGACGACAAGCCGGGCGACGATAAAACTGGTCAGACCGAGCCAGATCCCGCCGATCCCCCAATGGAACTTCAGCGCGCAGATCGCCAGCGGAATATAAACGAAGACGCTTGCGATGATGGTGATGGTGCGTAGGATCGCGACGTCTCCGGAGCCCATCAGGATGCCGTCGACGGCGAACACGTAACCGGCCAGTGGCTGCATTCCTACGAGCCACCACCACATGATCGCGGTCTCGGTCAGGACGCCGGGGTCGGACGTGAAGATATGCGGCGCGAATGGTCCGATCGCGAGCAGAATGATCGCCAGCAGTACGCCGGTCGCGACACCCAGCCGTCCGATGATCAACGCGACCCGCCGCGCGTGATCCTTGTTGCCCGCCCCGAGCGCCTCGCCCACCAAGGACTGGGCCGCGATCGCGACCGAGTCGAGAACCAACGCGCACAGCATCCACAGCTGTAGCCCGATCTGGTGGGCACCCAACGTCTCGGTGCTCATCCGTGCCGCTACACCGGCCGCCGCGGCAAAAGAACCCTGCAGAGCCAGCGTCCGGATCAGCAGATCCCGGCCGGTGCGCAACTGCGCCCGCATCACCGGCCAGTGCGGCGTGCGGCGTACCGGTCCGTGGGCCTCTTTGAGCAATGCCCGGATGAACAGTCCCCCGCCGATCAACTGCGCCACCACGTTGGCGACCGCCGAACCCATCAGCCCCCAGCCAAGGACGTAGACAAAGATCGGCAGTAGGACGAGCGAGATGCCGAACGCCGCGACGACGTACGTCGTGGGCTTGCGGGTTTCCTGGACGCCGCGCATCCAGCCGTTGCCGGCTAGGGCGAGCAAGATTCCCGGCGCACCGAGAATCGCCAGCCGCATCCAGGACTCCGCATCCGCGACCGCGACCGGGTTATCGCCGCCGATCAATCGCGCGATCGGGCCGGCCAGGATCTGCACGGCAAGGATCGCGAGGAGCCCGATCGCGACCGCGAGCCAGGATGCGTTGACACCTTCTCGGACCGCGGCCGCTCGATCGTTACGTCCGTAGTGCCGGGCCGCGCGGCCGGTGGTCCCGTAGGCGAGGAAGTTGAACTGGCCGGAGACCTGCGCCAGCACGATCCCGCCAATCGCCAGCGCGGCGAGCTGGGTCGCGCCGAGGTGACCGATCAGCGCTGTATCGACAACCAGGTAGAGCGGCTCGGCGGCCAGCACGATCATCGCCGGCAGCGCCAGATGCACGACCCTGCCTACGGAGATGTCTGGTCGCGTGCTCACCACGGCATCATTCCATTGCCCGCTTCGGTCCCCTCACCAACACCCAGCGACGCGCCGTTAATGGGATCCACATGGTCACAGGGAGCCGACGTCGGGCGCGAGGCCAAGTAACGTAGAGGTGTGACGACGCGACATCCTCCTGGTCTTTGGCTCCCCACGGCCTCGGGCGACGACCAATACATGGGGCCGTACCGCGTCATCAAGAAGGTCGGTTCGGGCGGCATGGGGATCGTTTACCTCGGCGCGGATCCCACCGACAAGCCAGTCGCCATCAAGGTCCTGCGCGAACACATCGCCGAAGATCCCGCCGCCCGATCACGGCTGCGGCGCGAGCTCGACACGCTGCGCCGGGTCCGGCATCGCTGTGTGGCGGGCGTGGTCGACGCCGACCTCGAGAACGACCCGGCGTACATCGTCACGGAGTTCATCTCCGGGCCGCAGCTGGACACCTACATCGACGACGTCGGTCCACTAAGCCGACCCGGGTTGGTCAACCTCGGTCACGGCCTGAGCGGAGCACTCGATGCGATCCACGACGTCGACGTCGTACATCGCGACCTCAAACCGGGAAACATCCTGCTGTTCGAGGAGCGGCCGGTCGTGATCGACTTCGGTATCGCACAGCTCGCCGACGACGTACGGCTAACGGTCACCGGACTGTTTGTCGGTACGCCGGGGTACGTCGCGCCCGAGGTCATCGCGGGCGCGCGTTCGACGCCAGCCACCGACTGGTGGGGCTGGGCGGCGACCTTGGCGTTCGCGGCGACCGGCCGCCCGCCCGCCGGCAAGGGACCGATCGAGGTCGTCCTGGATCGCATCAGCCGCGGCAGACTCGACCTCGAAGGTATCGACGAAGACCTGACGCCGCTGCTTGTCGACTGCCTACATCCAGATCCTGCGGCCCGACCCGGCGCCGCCGAAATTAAAACCCGCTTCGGCCGGTTCGCGGCCGGACAGTCAACCGCGGATGAACGACGTACTGCGATGGCTCACCCGGACGTGCGCCCTCCGGGCCCCGCCCGGTCTACCGGGGACATGGCGCCTCGCCAGCCCACTGCCCTGCTCGACCGGCCGGCACCGATCGTCGCGCCACACACGAGCCCGCCGCATACAAACCCGCCGCACACGAACCCGCCTCCCGTCAACAGACCGCCGAACGCCGGGCCCGCTACGCCGTACCTCGAACCACCACCGCCGGAGCCCACGACTCCGCCGCCGGCGCCGTACGGTCGAACCGGGACGATCGCGGCGTACGCGTTGCTGCTGATTGCAGTGACAGCCGCGATACCGTTTGTTGGGGCGGGCGTTGCACTGCTGAGCGCCGCGGTCGCACGGTTCGTCGACGGCTCCGTGGAGAGCATGCACTGGCGACGTTCGTTCAACGGCCCCAAGCGGTCGAACATCGTGAAGGAGATCGTGGCAAGTCCGTGGCGGATGGTCACGTCTTGTGTGCTCGCGGTCGGCAGCATGCTCGTGCCGTACGCCGTCGCTACCGGCCTTATCTTCGCGGCGTCGCAGTCGATCCACCGCAGCGGCGGGCGGTTTGACCAATACATCCAGAATGCCGTGATCGGGATCGCGATGGCTATCGCCATGCTGATCGCATGGTGGGGCCCGGGCGGCGCGTCATTACGTCGGGCCTCGCGCCGTACCGCGAATGTCTTCGCGCCGGGAAGTTTCGGCGCGGTCGTGTGCGTCACGGTATTCGTGCTCGGTGCGGCGTTCATCGGGATTCTGGTGCTCAGCTTCCCGTCACTGAGCTGGTGGCCGCTGCTGGACGGTCCACTCTCCTTCACCTGACGCCTACGACCACACGGCGGCGGCTGGACTTCAGAGGCTGGTGTGCCCGGTCTCGGTCGTGGCTTCATCCGAGTCCGGGGCGTCGTCGAGGCCATCGTCGGTGCCAGGCTCGATATAGGGGTTCTCCTCGCCGGCGTACGACTTACCCTCACGCACCTGCGCGACCTCCGCGTCTGCGGCCCGCGCCTTCGCCAGTAGATCGTCGATGTTGCGGGCGTGTTCGGGAATGTCGTCAGACAGGAACGTCAACGACGGCGTGTACCGTACGCCGGTCCGCTTACCGACCGTCGTACGCAGCACTCCCTTGGCCGACTCGAGCGCCCGGGCGCTCTCGGCCTTCTCTTCTTCGGTGCCGAAAACCGTGTAGTACAGCGTGGCGTCCCGAAGGTCGGCAGTCAGCTTGCTCGCGGTAATAGTCACCAGCCCGAGACGCGGGTCTTTGACCTCACGTTCGAGCGTCTCAGCGACAATCTCGCGGATCCGTACTGCCAGTCTGCGGGCGCGGGGCGCGTCGGCCATCGCGCGTCTCCTCTTCTTGCTTTCTCAATAATGTTCCACCCGGCACCTCGCGGCCGGGCGGCCGTACGGCGATCGGCCGGTCCAAGAAGGCACCGGCCGATCGCGTACGTCGTTAGCTACGCGGCTTCTCGCGAAGCTCGTAGGTCTCCACCACGTCATCGACCTTGATGTCGTTGAACGAGCCCAGTCCGATGCCACACTCGAAGCCCTCACGGACCTCCGTGGCGTCGTCCTTGAATCGCCGCAGCGAGTCGATCGTGAGGTTCTGCGCGACAACGGCGCCGTCCCGGACGAGCCGGGCCTTGGAGTTACGCCGAATCTCACCTGAACGCACCAGCGCGCCCGCGATGTTGCCCCACTTGCTGGAGCGGAACACTTCGCGGATCTCCGCCGTACCGAGTTGGACCTCTTCGTACTCGGGCTTGAGCATGCCCTTGAGGGCCGCCTCGATATCGTCGATCGCCTGGTAGATGACCGAGTAGTAGCGGATATCGATGCCCTCGCGCTCGCCCAGCTCGCGGGCCTTGCCTTCGGGCCGCACGTTGAACCCGAGGATGACCGCATCGGACGCGATCGCCAGGTTGATGTTGGACTCGGTGATCGCACCGACGCCGCGATCGATGATGCGCAGCGACACTTCGTCACCCACCTCGATCTTCAGCAGTGCGTCCTCGAGTGCCTCGACCGTACCGGAGTTGTCACCCTTGAGGATCAGGTTGAGGTTGTCAATCTTCCCCTCGGCGAGCACCTTGTTGAGGTCCTCGAGTGATACCCGGCGCCGCGACTTGGCCAACTGAGCATTGCGTTCGCGGGCCTGGCGGCGTTCGGCAATCTGGCGCGCGACGCGGTCTTCGTCGACGACGAGGAACGTGTCACCGGCGCCGGGCACGGAAGTGAAGCCGATGACCTGCACTGGCTGCGCGGGACCGGCCTCCTTAAGGTTATTGCCGTTCTCGTCCAGCATCGCCCGCACTCTGCCGTGCGCGTCACCGGCAACGATGGAGTCACCGATCCGCAGCGTGCCACGCTGCACGAGCACCGTTGCAACGGCACCACGGCCGCGGTCCAGGTGCGCCTCGATGGCCACGCCCTGCGCTTCCATGTCCGGGTCAGCGGTGAGCTCGAGCGAGGCGTCCGCGGTCAGCAACACCGCTTCGAGCAGCTGCTCGAGACCTTCCCGCTTGAGCGCCGAGATGTTGACGAACATCGTCTCGCCGCCGTACTCCTCAGCGACCAGGTTGTATTCGGTCAGCTGCGAGCGGATCTTGTCCGGATTGGCGCCCTCTTTGTCGATCTTGTTGACCGCGACCACGATCGGTACGCCGGCCGCCTGCGAGTGGTTGATCGCCTCAACCGTCTGCGGCATGACGCCGTCGTCCGCCGCGACCACCAAGATCACGATGTCGGTCGTCTTCGCGCCACGCGCACGCATGGCGGTAAACGCCTCGTGACCGGGCGTGTCGATGATCGTCAACGTGCGGTCCTGGCCCTCATGCTCGGTGCGCACCTGGTAGGCACCAATGTGCTGGGTGATGCCACCGGCCTCGTCGCGCTGGACGTCCGTCTTGCGAAGCGCATCGAGCAACTTGGTCTTACCGTGATCGACGTGACCCATGACCGTCACGACCGGCGGACGTGAGACCGCATGGCCATCGTCCGCATCCTCGCCGAACGTGATGTCGAAGGTGTCGAGCAACTCGCGGTCTTCGTCCTCGGGCGAGACGATTTCGAGCTTGTAGTTGAGTTCCTGGGCTAGCAGCTCAAGCACTTCGTCGTTGACCGACTGAGTAGCGGTCACCATTTCACCCAGGTGGAACATCACCGTGACCAGCGACGCGGGCTGTACGTCGATCTTATCGGCGAAATCAGTCAGCGAGGCACCGCGCGGCATCCGGACAACCGAGCCGTCGCCACGGGGCATCTGTACGCCACCGATCGTCGGCGCGTCCATCTGATCGAACTCTTGTCTGCGCTGCTTCTTGCTCTTGCGCCCGCGAACCGGACCGCGTGAGCCGGGACGCCCGAAGGCACCAGCCGTGCCGCCTCCGCGACCGCGGCCGCCACCGCGGCCACCGCGGAATCCGCCGCCACCACCGCCTGGACCTGAGCGACCGGGGCCGCCGGACCCGCCGCCTGGACGTCCACCGAGGCCGGGTGCCGGACGCCCGGGCATCGCACCCGGGGTCGGGCGACCAGCGCCACCAGAACGTTCACCGGGACCACCTGGACGCTGGCCGGGGCCCCCAGGCCGCTGGCCCGGACCACCGGGGCGCGGAGCTCCCGGACGCGGTGTTCCCGGACGAGGTGCGCCGGGGCGCGGAGCTCCCGGACGAGGCGCGCCGGGACGCGGCGCCGCGGGAGGAGCCGGACGAGCACCCGCCGGTCGCGGCGCGGCCGGACGTGGTGCTGGAGCCTGACTCACGCCGAAGGGGTTGTTACCGGCCGACCGCGGACGCGGCGCCGGGGCCGCTGCGGGCGCGTCGGACTGCGGCGCACCGGCTTCCTTTTCGGGCGCGGGTGCCGGGGCATCTTGCGCCGCTGCTGGGGCTGCTGCGGGCTTGGGCGCGACCGGACCTGGCGTCGCGGCTGGCCGTGGGGCCGGGCGCGGGCCCGGAGTGACGGACGGCGCGGATGCGGCAGGCGCTGCCGGTGCCTCGGCTGGTGCCGCGGGCGGCGCGGCCGAAGCGGTGGGCGCCGCTGGCGCGGGAGCAGCCTGTGGTGCGGCGGCCTTCTTTGCCGCGCCGTTCCCCGCGCTGGGGAACTGTTCCTTCAGTTTGCGCGCTACTGGCGCCTCTACTGTCGAGCTTGCGCTCTTAACGAACTCGCCCATCTCACCGAGCTTTGCGAGTACATCTTTACTCTTCACGCCGAGCTCTTTTGCTAGCTCGTGTACGCGGGCCTTGCCTGCCACGGGTCTCCTAGTCTCGAAGCCGCAGCGGGTTTCCGCGACCTCGTTTTTTAGTTATGAAACACAGTCATCGCTGCTGCTTCATCGGGTTGCCTTCATCGGGACGCCTTGCTCATTGCTTGTCCATACCAGTTCCGACCTTCCGGTGCTGTTGAGGCGTGCTTTTAACGAGGGTGCTAGTTGGGCGCGAGATGATGCCCGATTGCTTCTTCGACGGCCTGTACGTCGAGTGCGCCGGTTACCCGGAGGGCTCGCGGAAACGCTCTGCGTCGTACGGCTTGATCGAAACAGTCACGTGCCGGATGCAGGTGTGCCCCGCGGCCCGGCCGACATCGACGTCGATCGACAACGGCGACGAGCGCCGAAGCGGTCCGATCAACGACAATGCGCATCAAATCGTCGGCATCGGCCCGCCGTCGACAACCCACGCAGGTGCGAGCGTTCACAAAGCACTCCGGTGGGCGGGACGACAACAGGCGCAATACCGCATTTCATCGTACCCTGAGTCCGCCTTCAAGGCGAAGGAGGTTGTCTGCCGCGAACGGCGGGCGACTCTAGGCCTGCTCCTCCGGTACGGCGCTCTCCACCTCGGCGTCGCTGCGGATGTCGATCCGCCAGCCGGTAAGTCGCGCCGCGAGCCTCGCGTTCTGGCCTTCGCGACCGATCGCCAGGGACAGCTGGAAGTCCGGGACGATCACGCGTGCCGCGCGCGCGAACCGGTCGGTGACGTGTACGGCGACGACCTGCGACGGCGACAACGCGCTGGCCACGAACTCGGCCGGGTCCTCGGAGTAGTCGACGATGTCGATCTTCTCGCCGTTCAGTTCGCTCATCACATGACGAACGCGCGCACCCATCTCACCGATACACGCGCCCTTAGCGCTGACGTCCGGCGAGTGAGATACCACGGCGATCTTTGTGCGGTGACCGGCTTCGCGGGCGATGGAGATGATCTCGACGGTCCCGTCGGCGATCTCCGGTACTTCTAGCGCGAATAACTTGCGCACCAGGTTGGGATGGCTACGGCTGACGGTCACCTGAGGCCCGCGCATCCCGCGCACGATCGACACCATGAGCACCTTGAGCCGGGTGCCGTGCGTGTAGTCCTCGCCGGGCACCTGCTCGGACTGCGGCAGCGCCGCCTCCAGCTTCGGGGTCAGTCGTACGGCGACGACGCCGCGTTGATTGCGCATCGCGTCCGCTTCGACTACGCCGCCGACCAGGTCACCCTCACGGCCGGAAAACTCGCCGAACGTGTGCTCTTGTTCGGCCTCGCGCAGCCGCTGCAAGATAACCTGTTTTGCCGTCATCGCAGCGATTCGGCCAAAGTCGTCGGGCGTATCGTCCCACTCGCGCGTGACGTTGCCTTCTACGTCGGTCTCCTGGACCATCACCTGGACGAGGCCGCTTTTGCGGTCGATCTCGATCCGGGCACGAGCCTGTGCCCCGTCGGTATGCCGGTACGCCGATAGCAGCGCGGTCTCAATTGCCGACAGCACCGTCTCAAAGGAAATGTCCTTCTCACGCTCGATTGCGCGTAACGCCGAAATGTCTACGTTCATGGCACTTCCCCTTAGGAACCCTTCGGCTTCTTCTGTTTCTTAGGCTCTTTGGGCATCTTAGGTGCTTTGGGCTGCTTCGGTGCCTTTGCGAACTCAACCTGGACTTTTCCTGGTGACAGACCGTCGACCGTATAGCACCGCTGCGCGCCATCTACATCCAGCGTCACCTGCTCGTCCTGCACAGACATGACTCGCCCTTGGATCGGATTGCCCTCCGTCGTACACGCGACCAGTCGACCGGTGGCGCGCTTCCAATGTCGCGGCGTCGTCAGGGGACGATCTACGCCGGGCGATGTCACTTCGAGCGTGTACGGCGCGCTGCCGATGTCGTCATCGCGATCGTCGAGGGCCGCCGAGATCGCGCGGCTCATCGCGGCGATGTCGTCGAGTGAGACACCGTTATCGCCGTCGACGACGACCTTGACGACCGTACGACGACCGGCCTGGCTCACCGCCAGATCGTCGAGGTCGAAACCCGAACCGGTCACGACGGGGCCGACTATCGCGCCGAATTGCTCTCGGTCGCGGCCGGAGGAAGCCTGGGGAGACTTTGAGTCTGATCGCACTGCTCACTCCTAGCAATTGTGGATGCGCACCGCGTACGCAATTGTGCGCCGTAGCCTACCGGCGTGCCCGGCGAATACGGAAACCCGGTTGGTGGCAAACTTGTCGCGATGCTCCCCTCCGCCAGTTCCCCAGCGTCGCGGCGCAGCTTTCTGTTTGCCGCCGCGGCTTCGTGCGTGATGATCGTGACGGCGTGCACCGGTCGACCGGCTGGCGAGGACGTAAATACGAAGAAAGCGCCCGACCCGCTCGAGGCGGTGCTCACGTCGCACACCACCCTCAGAGACAAGTACGCCGCCGCGCTGGCGGCCGCACCAACCTTGGTGCCGCTGCTGACGCCGCTGCATGCGGAGTCCGTCAAGCATGTCGACGCACTCGCCGCGGCGATGGCGCGGAAGCCTCCGGCCGCAAGCCGTTCGTCGGAACCTTCAGGCCCTGCGGGTTCGGCGAAACCCGTCGACCCGGCCGGTGTCCTCGTCGAGCTCCGCGCATTGGAGACCGCGACGCAACAGCAGACCACCACGCTCGCGACCACCATCAAAGCGCAGCGCGCGCCACTTCTCGGGTCTATCGCCGCCAGTCACGCGTGTCACCTCGTGGTGCTGGGATGAGCACCGCGGTTGGTGCTCAATGAGCAAAGAGCAGGTCGACGCGCTGCAGGCGGCGCTTCGGGCCGAACACGCGATCATCTGGGCGTACGGCGACATCGGTGCGCACGCCGCCGTCCAGCGCCAAGATCAGGTCGCCTCCGTCGAGTTACGGCATCGGCAGCGCAGAGACGCGATCCAGACCCTTCTCGTCGCCGCGGGCGCGGTCCCTGACCCGAGCGAGCCGGCCTATCAACTTCCCAAGCCAGTGACTAACCCCACCGACGCCATCGAGGTCGCCGGGATGCTCGAGGACAAGGTGGCGGCGGCGTGGCGGTATGTGCTCGGCCGGTCGACAGACCTCGACGTACGCACGCTCGCGGTCGACTCGTTGATCGACGCGGCAACCCAGGCGCTGCGCTGGCGGCAAGTCGTCTCTGGCACCCAGGCCACGACTCAGGCATTCCCAGGCTTCGATGAGTAGTGTCGAGGTGCCGTTCGGACGGCTAGCAGGCTGGCTACGCAGGTTCGTGACCCGCAATGGCGACATTGTCTCGTTGGAGTACGCCGAGCACACATTGATCGCTACCACTAGCCGAGGCGGGTCGGCGCAGGTCACCGGTGCGTGGGATGCGCTGGCCGTCGCCGACCCCGGGCCGGGCCATGGCATTGAGGACATCGTGACCGCGTGTGCCCCGCCGCACCACGCCGCGGTCATTCTGGTGCGCCGGGGCGGCTTCTCACTCGGGTTAGTCGACATGGACGGTGCCGAGCTCGACGTACGAGCCAGTAAGACTGGAAGCACCTACGTGCAAGGCCGGACGGCGGCCGGCGGGCAGAGCCAGCAGCGGTTCGCGCGGCGGCGCGCCAACCAGGCCGACAAGCTGGTCAAGTCCGCTGAGACCGCCGCGCAGCGAGTATTTTCCGACGTCGGACCGCTGGATCTGCTGATCACGGGTGGAGATCGTCCGCTCATCGACGACCTTCTCGGCCGGCCCGCACTATCGTGGTCACGGTCGGTCGAGCACACCGCACATGTGCCCGTGCCGACCCCCAAACGGCGAATTCTCGACGACGCCGTGACCGCCGCTACCTCGCTGCGGATCCAGGTCGACAACGCCCCTGAAGGAGACCTCACGCAATGACCGAGCCGGTCACCGACGAACAACGCTGCGCGATCCGTTCCCTCGCGCTCGCCGAGCCGCATGCCGCAACAGCGGGTCCCGCGCGTCGCTATTTGGTGATCGAACACTCCGGCGCGTGGGGCCGGGACGCGGTAATCGAGAACGACCTTGACGACAAACTGACCGCGGCCCTGAAACATCTCTGCGACCAGCACGCGGTCAAAGCACTGATGATGCGCCGGCCTGGACGCGTCGCAGACCGCGCTCACGCCTCCGGACGAACCGTCTTTGCCGCGACCGTCACACCACACCGAGCACTCGTCAAGCTCTCCCTCGACGATCCTGACGATTTGCTGCACCTCGAATGGGATTCCTTTGACAGCGGCGATCTACTCGCGCTGCACACTTCGGCCGTGACCCTCGGCGAACCTGTCGCGTTGGTATGCGCGCACGCCAAACGAGACCGTTGCTGCGCTATCGGCGGTCGCCCGATCGCCGCCGACCTCGGTCGCGAGTTGCCAGGTCTCGTGTGGGAGTGCAGTCACCTAGGTGGGCACCGATTCTCGCCGACGGCGCTAATGCTTCCGCTCGGAGCGGTCTACGCACGACTCGACGGCGGCACCGCCCGCGAGATGTACGACGCCGCCCGCAACTCTGAGGTCATCCCGCATCTGTTGCGTGGTCTGAGCCGCTATGAGCGTCCGTTGCAGGCGGCCGACATTGCCATACGAACGATGCATTCGTTGAGCGGGATCGACGCCGTGACCTGCACCGAGGAATACGTCGACTGCGACACGACCGGTGTGGTTGCGCGGACGTCGACGGGCCGGATGTTTCGCTGCGGCGTCGAGACCCACCGGTTAGATCCGGCGCGGCCGGAGTCCTGCGGCAAGAGCGACGCACACCCGCTCAGTCACACGGTCACCTCGATCGAGGAACTCTCCCACCGTCCTGGATGAGCCGCACAAGTTGTCTTGTCCGGCCGCAGCACCAGGCGCGTCGCCCGCGCTAGAACAACACTGACGCGAACTCTCCGACCGTGCGGAATCCGATGGCCGTATAAGCCTTCTGAGCCGCGACGTTGAAGTCGTTGACGTAGAGGCTGACAACACTGGCCCCGCGCTGCAGGCTGTGGTCGACGACGGCGCCGGTGCCCCTACGGCCCAGTCCCTGCCCGCGCAGCGCCGGGTCGACCCAGACGCCTTGGATCTGCGTCACTCCGCCGGCTACCGCGCCGAGCTCAGCCTTGAAGCTGACCCGGCCGTCATCGATCCGCAGGTAGCAGCGCTGCTGTTCGATGAGTTCGTGGACGCGGCGACGATAACTCGCCCCGCCGTCGGCGCCCATGGGTGATATCCCGATCTCTTCGTTGAACATCGCGACCGCGGCCGGAAACAAGACCGCGAAGTCAGCGCTAGTCGCAAGCCGAACGCCCGGGTCCGGTGTCACCAACGACGGTTGCGCAGTGCTCATCAGCGGTTGATGCCAGCGGATGGCGCGAGCGAGTCCCCAGTGCTCCTCGAGGATGTCCCACAGTTGGTGTACGGCGCTGGAATCGCCGACAATCGACGAGCAACGGCGCCCCTCCTGGAGCGCGAGCTCGGCGTACGAGCGTACGGCGGTGCGCCCGGCTTGGATCGGGATCAGGTTGGCGCCGGACAGGCAGATCGACTCGAGATGCATCCCGCCGAAGCCCCATAGCTTTCCGCCAAGCTGACGTGGATCAATTCCGCCATCGGTCATCCGCGAGCCGACCAGCACCGATTCGACTGGGTCTATCGCGAGCACTCGGCGTACTGCTCGACTATCCGCGGCGCCGAGGACACGCGCCTGACCGATACCTAACACGCTAGGAGACGCTGACGGACGGTTCGCCGGACTCGACATCGGTACCCATCTCATCGGCGAGCCGCATCGCCTCCTCAATGAGAGTCTCGACAATCTCGGATTCGGGCACGGTCTTGATGACCTCGCCCTTAACGAATATCTGACCCTTGCCGTTGCCTGAAGCGACCCCCAGGTCGGCCTCTCTGGCCTCGCCGGGTCCGTTGACGACGCAGCCCATTACGGCGACCCGTAGCGGCACCTTGAGCCCTTCGAGCCCGGCGGTCACGCGGTCGGCGAGTGAGTAGACATCGACTTGGGCGCGCCCACACGACGGGCAGGAGACGATCTCAAGGCCACGTTTGCGCAAATTCAGCGACTCGAGAATCTGGAGTCCGACCTTGACCTCCTCGACCGGCGGCGCGGACAGCGACACTCGGATCGTGTCGCCGATGCCCTGGCTCAGCAACGCACCGAACGCGACGGCCGACTTGATGGTGCCCTGGAACGCCGGACCGGCCTCGGTCACTCCGAGGTGCAGCGGATAGTCGCATTGCTCCGCAAGCAGCTGGTAGGCGCGCACCATCACCACCGGATCGTGATGCTTGACCGAGATCTTGATGTCGCGGAAACCGTGTTCTTCGAACAGCGAACATTCCCAGAGCGCCGACTCGACAAGCGCCTCGGGCGTCGCCTTCCCATACTTCTCTAGTAACCGCTTGTCGAGGCTGCCGGCGTTGACGCCAATGCGGATCGGCGTACCGGAGTCGTTGGCGGCACGGGCAATTTCGGCGACCTTGTCATCAAATGCCTTGATGTTGCCCGGGTTGACCCGGACCGCCGCGCAGCCGGCGTCGATCGCGGCGAACACGTACTTAGGCTGGAAGTGGATATCAGCAATGACCGGGATCTGCGACTTTTTGGCGATCGCGGCGAGCGCGTCGGCGTCGTCCTGGCTGGGTACGGCGACCCGCACAATCTGGCATCCTGCGGCGGTGAGCTCCGCGATCTGCTGGAGCGTCGAGTTGATGTCGGCGGTCACCGTCGTCGTCATCGACTGCACCGACACTGGCGCTCCGCCGCCCACCAGGACCCCGCCCACATCGATCTGGCGGCTCGCCCTGCGTGGGGCGAGTGTCGGAGGCGGTAACTCGGGCATCCCGAGGTTGATTGAACTCATGACCTCATGCTACTTCTCGTCCCGACACATCGGCAGACCCGAGAGCTCACGCCCAGCACTATTGGCTCATCAACGTGACCGGGTTGACGATATCCGCGACGACCAGCAGCACCGAGAAGGCGATGATCACGACCGCCATGACGTAGCCCACGGGCATCATCTTGGCTACATCGAGTGCACCAGCGCGCGGTTTGCCACGGATCCGGTGCACCCCGTTTCGCACTCCTTCTGCGAGGGCGCCGGCGGCATGGCCGCCATCCAACGGATACAGCGGTACAACGTTGAACAAGCAAAGAACCATGTTCAGGCTGGCCAGCAACGACAGGAAGTACGCAATCTTCTCGCTCGTCGACTGCGGCAGGTCGAAGATCTCACCCGAAATACGGCCTACGCCGACAAGCCCGACCGGCCCGTTGGGGTCGCGCTTCGCGCTACCGAATGTGGCGTCGATCAGTTGTGGCACCCGCTGTGGAATCTCGATCAGCCGCTGCGCCGATAGGCTCAGAAAATGCCCGACCTGCCCCGGCACTTCGGCGATGGACTGCGTCGTCAGTGGCGTGGTCGGCGAGATACCGAGGAAGCCAACGGTGACGTACTTTTTCGAGTTGCTGTCGGAGACCACCTTGTTCTCCATCGGCGTCACGGCGAGCGTGACGGCTTTGCCGTGCCGTTCTACGACGAAGTCGAGGTCCTTGCCCGCCGAGACGCGGATCTTGTTGCGTACGTCGTCCCAGTTGCCGGTCGGCGTGCCGTTGATGGACTTGATCTTGTCGCCGGGTCTGAATCCGGCGTCGGCGGCCGGGCTAGCGGGAGGGAGCTCGCAGCCACCTTGACCAATTGTGGGACATGGCTTGCCAGTGGAATCGATCGGCGTCTTGCAGTCCTTCACGCTCGAGGTCGCGGGCAGGACGCATTCGCTGATCGACGAGACCGTCAGCGACGGCTGCTGTACGCCAATGCCGCACAGGATGATCGCGAACAGGATGAAGGCAAGGATCAGATTCTGCAGGATGCCAGCGACCATCACAATGACACGCTGCCACCACGGTTTGGTGTAGAAGGCACGGGTTTCGTCGCCGGGTTGGAGTTCCGCGGACGACTGCGCCCGGATATCTTCGATCATCTTGCCGATTCGGCTGGATGCCTTTGGCGCGTCCGGTTTCGGAGGCGGGATCATCCCAACGATGCGGACATAACCGCCGAGCGGGATCCACTTGAGCCCGTACTCGGTTTCGCCTACTTTTTTGGACCAGATGGTCGGGCCGAATCCCACCATGAACTGGCTCGCGCGCATCCCGAATGCGCGCGCGGTGAGGAAATGACCGAGCTCGTGGAACCAGACCGAAAACAGCAGCCCGACAATGAACAGCAGTACGCCCAGGACATAGATCATCCGCGGCTCGTCCGCCGGTCGGCGTACCGCGCGATGTGTTCACAAGCCAATGCCCTGATCCAAACCTCGAGTTCGACTACGTCGCTGTACGACGCAGGATCTGCCGCGAGGTTCCGCGCGGCGTGCGCGGCCTCGACCACTTCTTCGACGACCGCGACAATATCGGCAAAACCTATGCGTTCGCTTATAAACGCGGCCATTGCCTCTTCGTTGGCCGCGTTGTACACCGCCGGCGCCAGGCCGCCGACCTTCGCGACGTCTCGGGCGAGGCGTACGGCGGGGAATGCGGCGTCGTCGAGCGGCTCGAACGTCCACGAATGCGACTGGGCCCAGTCCAGCGGTGGTATCGCGTCCGCGACCCGGTCCGGCCACCCCAGCGCGAGCGCAATCGGCAGTCGCATGTCCGGTGGCGAGCACTGCGCGATGGTCGATCCGTCGGCGAACTCCACCATCGAGTGCACAATCGACTGCGGATGCACGCTCACCGTAATGTCTTCGGGCGCGATTCCAAATAACAGGTGCGCCTCGATCAGCTCTAACCCCTTGTTGACGAGCGTCGCGCTGTTGATCGTGTTGGACACGCCCATCGACCAGGTCGGGTGTGCCAGCGCCTGCTCGAGCGTGACCCCCTGTAGGTCGCCCGCAGACTTGCCTCGGAACGGACCTCCGCTGGCGGTGAGGATAAGGCGACGTACCTCTTGGGCACGGCCGGCGCGCAGGCACTGCGCCATCGCAGAGTGTTCGGAGTCGACCGCGACTAACTGACCGGGCGCGGCCGCGTCGAGCACGAGTCGTCCGCCCGCCACCAGGGATTCCTTGTTGGCCAAGGCAAGCGTCGTACCGGCTTTTAGGGCGGCAAGGGTCGCGGCCAACCCCACCGATCCGGCGACCGCGTTGAGTACGACATCGCAGGGTGTGGACGCGATTTGCGCGGTCGACTCGGGGCCACCGATGATCTTGGGCATGCGGTAGTCGCCAGGAGTCAGATGACGTCGCTGAGCTTCGGCGTACATGCCGAGTACGACGTCCTCGACCGCCGTACCGTTAGCGACCGCGACCGTCTCGACGCCGAGGTCGAACGCCGCCCTCGCCAAAGAAGCGGGGTGTCGGCCCGAGGCGCTGAGCCCGACGACCCGGAACTTGTCGCGGTTGCGCAACGCCACGTCGATCGCCTGAGCACCAATCGAGCCTGTCGCGCCAAGGATGACGACATCGCGCGGAGAATTCACGCTGCTCATTGTCCCTCACAACGCAGCGGGGCGCGCACCCCGCCGTAGAGATGGCTCTCTCACCTTGCCGTTCGGACGCTGTGTGACGATCGCCGCCCGACATGCGCTGACCTGGTCACGCGGGGCCGTCAGGTCGATGGGATGATGTTGCTAGTAACTGCCCGTGCAAGGAGGACCCGTGACCAATAACCCTGTCATCCCTGACAACGATGTGCATGCTCAGCTGCTGGATGAGCCCAACGTCGAGGGTCCCCGGCACATCGCGACCGATGACGCACCCTGGGAAGCCGCTCACGGCCTGACACACGACGCGGGCGACGACGACCCGGCGCTCTGGGGCTGGCACCACACGTTCGGCAAAGCCGCACGCGGTGCTGGCTGGATCATCGCAGTCATCCTGCTGGTGATGTGCATCGGCAACCACGAAGGGCACGTCGAGGACCTGTGGCTCGCCGTCATCGCACTGATTATGATCGCCATCCTCATCTATGACATGGTGCGTCGCCGTAAATCCTGGCGCAGTTAGTTCGTCCGGCGCGTACGCACCTGACGGTCCGTCGTTGGGGCATCCTGAAAACCAAGAAATCCCCGCATCACAATGATGCGGGGATTTTTTCGTGCGCGATACGACCTCGGAGCGCCTAGGAGTCAACCGCTGCGCTCGTTACCCCGGCGTCGCGGGCCAGCGCAATAAGTTCGAGGGTCTGCGCCACCGCGACCTGCCGGTAACCGCCAGGCTGCTCGCGGAACGACAAATCCATGATCTGCTTCGCGGTCGGGGCTTCCGGACCGGCTAGATCAGCGCGCAGAGTATCCATAGCGGCGTCGACGTCGTCAATCGCGAAGCCCAGAACGGCGCGACTAACCCGGGGAAACCGATCCGCGTAGTGCGGCGGCGCGGCCATATCGATCACTGATCCTGGCCGGTCGGCGGGCAGATCCTCTTCACGCAGCTGACTTTCGGCGGATTTGACCTTGGGCCGCACCCGCTTGAGCCACTCGTCGACTTCATCGGAGTCGTACGCCGACGCGCCGCGCTCCTCGTGGAACACCATGATGCCGAGATCGGCCGCGGTGACTCCGTCACCCTCGGGTTTGCCTTTCAGCTTCGCGATGATCAAGTCGACGAAGTTGTCGACCTCGTCGTGGTTATATCCCTTACGCCCCATCCGGGGTTTGGAGAATTCCGGTCGTGAGACGAGCAAACTACTTCTCCTCTTTGGCGGCCAACTGTCCGCAGGCGCCGTCGATTTCCTGGCCGCGCGTATCGCGCACCGTGGTCGAGATGCCGGCAGCCTTCATCCGACGAACGAACTCGCGCTCGACCGGCTTGGGGCTGGCATCCCATTTGCTCCCCGGCGTGGGGTTAAGCGGAATGAGATTGACGTGCACCCATCCTGGGCCACCGCGCGACCGCAGCCGTTTGGCGAGCAGGTCCGCGCGCCACCCCTGGTCATTGATGTCGCGGATCAGCGCGTACTCGATCGAGATCCGGCGGCCGGTGTGTTCGGCGTAGTCCTTCGCGGCGTCGAGAACCTCGTCGACTTTCCAACGGTTGTTGACCGGCACGAGGGTGTCGCGCAGCTCGTCGTCGGGGGTATGCAGCGACACTGCAAGCCGGACGTGCATGTTTTCGGCGGTCAATCGTTTGATCGCCGGGACCAGTCCGACCGTCGAGACGGTCACACCACGCTGCGAGATGCCGAGACCCTCCGGAGCCGGCGAGGTGATCCGGCGTACCGCCGACATCAACCGGTTGTAGTTCGCCAGCGGCTCGCCCATCCCCATGAACACGACATTGCTCAGCCGCCCCGGGCCACCGGGAATCTCGCCCCTGGCCATCGCGCGCGCCGCGGCAACGACCTGCTCAACAATCTCAGCGGCGGACAGGTTGCGGGTCAGTCCAGCCTGGCCGGTGGCGCAGAACGGGCACGCCATCCCACAGCCGGCCTGGCTCGAGACGCATAGCGTCGTGCGGTCCGGGTAGCGCATGAGCACGCTCTCGACCAGGACGCCATCGAAACATTTCCAGAGCGTCTTGCGCGTCGTACCGTCATCGCACGTCAGATGGCGGACGACCTCCAGCAGCGGCGGAAAAAACTCGCTCGCGAGGTCGGCACGCTCGGCGGCGGGGATATCGGTCATCGAGTCGACGTCGTCGCTGAGCCGACTGAAGTAGTGGTTGGACAACTGCGTCGCTCGGAAGGCTGGGTAGCCCTTGTCGGCCAGCGCCGTACGCCGGCCTGCCAGATCGAGGTCGGCGAGATGACGCGGCGGTTTCGCCCCGCGCGGAGCATTGAAGACAAGCGGAAGTGATGACATAACGCCCTACAGTCTCTCACGTAAGAGCAGCAGCGTAGGTCACACTGAACAGCCCGGTATCGTCTGCGGCAATGACATCCCACACGCCGGCATCTGACACGCCTACGTCCGACACGCCTGAGTCCGACCCGCCTGAGAGCGCACAGTACGACG
Source organism: Antricoccus suffuscus (assembly GCF_003003235.1). Taxonomy (NCBI): domain Bacteria; kingdom Bacillati; phylum Actinomycetota; class Actinomycetes; order Geodermatophilales; family Antricoccaceae; genus Antricoccus; species Antricoccus suffuscus. Next base: position 254,405 of record NZ_PVUE01000002.1, on the reverse strand, counting down.
AAGGCACCCGTCCGGCGTACGCCCCACCCATCGGTGTCGGCCCGCACCCGCAGCCCTGGCCGGACGATCCACGTCTCGACCCGGAACTGCTCGCCGACGGTGACCGGCGCAACGTGATAGATCGCTATCGATACTGGCGGCTCGAGGCGATCGTTGCGGACCTGGACACCCGGCGACATCCCTTCGAGATCGCGATTGAGAATCTCGCGCACGACATGAACATCGGCACGGTCGTGCGGACTGCCAACGCATTTTTGGCTCGTCGGATACACATAGTCGGGCGGCGCAGATGGAACCGACGCGGCGCGATGGTGACCGACCGCTACCAGCACATCGTGCATCATCCCGATCCCGAGCAGCTTCGCGAACACGCCGAGCGCGAGGGTCTGCAGATCATTGGGATCGATAACTTGCCGGGTTCACGGCCGATCGAGCACGCCCGGCTTCCGGAACGTGCCATTCTGCTGTTCGGCCAAGAAAGTACCGGTCTGAGCGAAGAAGCGGTCGCCGTCTGCACGAGCTTGTATTCGATCAGCCAGTACGGCAGCACCCGGTCGATCAATGCCGGTGTCGCGGCCGGCATTGCCATGCATACCTGGATCCAGCAGCACGCTGCCCCGGTCGACTAGCTCACCGGGACGAACACCGACAGCAGCACAAAGGCGACCGCTGCCGACGGCAACAACGAATCAAGCCGGTCCATGACACCGCCGTGCCCGGGCAACAGCGTGCCCATATCCTTGACCCCGATGTCACGTTTGATCATCGACTCCCCGAGATCACCTAGCGTGGCAGTCGCGGCGATCGCCAACCCGTAGAGCAGGCCCTTCCACCAGGTCGCCTCGAACGCCAACGTAAACATCAATACGCCGAAGACCGCCGATCCGACGAGCGACCCGCCCAGCCCTTCCCAGGACTTCTTTGGCGAGATCGTCGGCGCCATGGGATGTTTGCCGAACAGCACACCGGCGATGTATCCGCCGGTGTCACTGCACACGACGGCGGCGATGAACGCGATTACGCGGGTTGCGCCATCATCTGGTACGGCGAGCAGGACAGCGAATCCGGCCAGGAACGGCACGTAGACGGCGATGAAGACCCCCGCCGACGTCGCAGTGAGATAGCCGTCGGCCGAATCAGCCATTCGCCATACGACCACGGCCAGCACGGTGAATAGCAGGCCGATCGTCAAACCGTCGATGCCTCGATACCAGGCCAGTGCGAGCATTGCGAGGGTGCCGATGAGCAGCGGCGAAATCGGTACGAGCGCGCCGGTCGTGCCGACCGCGCGCACGATCTCCCACACTCCGATGCACGCCGCGAGGGCGATCAGAATGACGAACGCCGGTCGGTAGACATACAGCAGCGTGACGGCCACCGCGCCGAGCAAGAGCCCGATACCGATTGCCGCACCGAGATCACGCCCGGCCCGGCCACCAGACTTCGGTGGCGGTGCGGCACCGGGGATTTGCGGTGGCATACCGCTGGATGGCGCCGCCTGATCTGGCGACTCGGCCGAGGTCGGGGGCGCTGACTCGGCCGGCGCCACGGGTTCGTGCGGCGTCGGACAGTCGGCGGAGGTTGCGGAAGATTCAGACACAGGCATCAGTCAGACGACGTGGCGCTAGACCTCAAGAAGCTCCGCTTCTTTACGCTTGACCACGTCGTCTACGGAGGCGATGTATTTGCTCGTCGTACCCTCGAGCTCCTTTTCGGCGCGGGCAACGTCATCTTCCCCCGCCTCGCCGTCTTTCTTGATCTTGTCGAGCGTCTCCATCGCCGTACGCCGGATGTTGCGGATCGAGATCTTCGCGTCCTCGCCCTTGGAGCGGACGGACTTGGCCATCTCCTTGCGGCGCTCCTCGGTCAGCTGCGGGAACACCACCCGGATGAGCTGCCCGTCGTTGCCCGGGTTGACACCCAGATCACTGTCGCGAATCGCCTTCTCTATCTCGCCGAGCTGGCTGGCATCGTACGGCTTCACTACTGCCATGCGGGCCTCCGGAATCGAGATCGTCGCAAGCTGCGGCAACGGCGTCGCGGCGCCGTAGTAGTCGACGTTGATGCGCGAGAACATCGCCGGCTGCGCGCGACCGGTGCGGATCGTTGACATGTCGTCTTTGGCCACTGTTACGGCCTTGTCCATCTTTACCTCGGCCTCAAGAAGGGCGTCATCAATCATCGTTTTTCTCCTCGCGAGACCTGTGATGCGGCATTGCTGATTACTGTTCCGATCTTCTCACCTGCGACGGCGCGAGCGATATTGCCCTCCTTGAGCAGGTTGAAGACGACGATCGGCATGTTGTTGTCCATGCAAAGACTGATCGCGGTTGAATCCGCGACCTTGAGCTGTTGCGCCAGAACGTCGGTGTATGCCAGTTCGGTGTACATCAGAGCGTCCGGGTCGATCTTCGGGTCGGCGGTATAGACCCCGTCCACGTCGTTCTTGGCCATGAGGAGTACCTCGCAGCCGATTTCGAGGGCACGTTGCGCCGCGACGGTGTCGGTCGAGAAGTACGGCATTCCGGCGCCGGCGCCGAAGATGACGACTCGGCCTTTCTCAAGGTGTCGAATCGCGCGCCGCGGGATGTAGGACTCGGCTACTTGACCCATGGTGATTGCGGTCTGGACTCGCGTATCGATCCCCGACTGTTCACAGAAGTCCTGCAGCGCAAGGCAATTGAGGACGGTGCCGAGCATGCCCATGTAGTCGGCGCGCGCCCGCTCCATGCCGTGCTGCGACAGTTCCGCGCCGCGGAAGAAGTTGCCACCGCCGACGACGATGCAAACCTCGGTGCCGGCGGCCAGCACCGCTTTGATCTGGCGCGCGATATTGGTGATGATGATCGGGTCGATGCCAAGGCGGCCACCGCCGAACGACTCGCCGGACAGTTTCAGAAGTACTCGTTTATAGGCCACTCGCGTCCTACCGTCCCTCTACTTGCATCGAAGTTGCCTGAAGAATCATCGCGCATACGAAGAGGGGCCGCCATCCCCGGTTATCGGTTTGGCGGCCCCTCATTCGTGAAATCCGTTCTCGAACTATGTCCTGACCGGCTCGCGCGCTACTTGACTTCCTCGCCGACTTCGTACCGAGCGAACCGAGTGACTGCCACTCCGCTGGCATCCAGAAGCGCCTTGACGGTCTTCTTCGAATCCTGCACCGAAGGCTGCTCGTTGAGCGTGTTGTCCTTGAAGTAGGAGTTGACCCGGCCCTCGATGATCTTGGTCATCGCCTGCTCAGGCTTGCCTTCTTCACGGGCAGTCTCTTCAGCGATACGCCGTTCGTCAGCAACGATGCTCTCGGGGACCTCGTCGCGGCTCACGTACTTCGGCCGCATAGCCGCGATCTGCATCGCGGCACCACGTGCGGCCTCTTCGTCGTCACCGGTGTACTCAACGAGTACGGCGACCTGTGGAGGTAGATCGGCCGCGCGGCGGTGGAGGTACGACGTTGTCGCACCGTCGAACCGGACGACCCGGCGCAGTTCAAGACGCTCTCCGAGCTTCGCCGACAGTTCCTGCACGATGTCGGCAACGGACTTGCCGTTGACGTCCTGCGAGAGGGCACCTTCGACGTTGTCGACCTTAGCCGCGGCCAGTGCACCAACGATCGCTTCGCCTGTCGACACGAACTCGTCGTTTTTAGCGACAAAGTCGGTCTCGCAGAGCAACTCGATGAGCACGCCGTCTTTGATCGTGACGAGGCCATTAGATGATGTGCGCGCCGCGCGCTTCCCGACATCCTTGGCGCCCTTGATGCGCAAGATCTCGACAGCCTTGTCGAGGTCGCCGCCGGTCTCGGTCAGAGCCTTCTTGCAGTCGCTCATGCCGGAGCCAGTGATCTCGCGGAGTTTCTTCACATCGGCAACAGTGAAGTCAGCCATTTTTGCGGTATTCCCGTCTCTTCGCCCGGGGTGGCCGGGCAGTTTTGATATCAGCAGTCGCACTCGGGGTCGGGCGGCAGCAGTACGACGGTAGTCGCGCGCCGCCCGACACCGGACGATTAGTTAGCGGTGGTTTCTTCGGTCTTGTCGCCTGCCGACGCTTCGGTCGGAGCCTCCGCGGCTGGTGCAGCCTCAGGAGCCGGTGCGACCGGTGCGGCTTCCGCAGCGGGTGCAGCCTCATCGGCTGGGGCGGCTTCGGCAGCCGGCGCAGTCTCGGCAGCTGGTGCCGACTCGTCACCCTTGAGGATTTCGCGTTCCCACTCTGCGAGCGGCTCGTTCGCAGCAGCATCATCGCGGTTGGGCTTGTCGTCGCCATCCTTGGCGCCGCCACCGGCATTCGCCGCGCGGGCCAGCAGGCCCTCGGCGACGCCGTCCGCGATCACGCGGGTTAGCAGGCCGGCCGAGCGGATAGCGTCGTCGTTACCCGGGATCGGGTAGTCGAGCTCGTCGGGGTCGCAGTTGGTGTCGAGGATCGCGACGATCGGGATACCAAGTTTCTTAGCCTCGCCAACGGCGATGTGCTCTTTTTTGGTGTCGACAATCCACACCGCCGACGGCACGCGGGCCATATCGCGGATGCCGCCGAGCGTGCGTGCGAGCTTGGTGCGCTCGCGCGACAGGATCAACTGTTCCTTCTTGGTCATGACCGTCTCGCCGCCGGTCTCCTCGATGGCTTCGAGCTCCTTGAGGCGCTGCAGCCGCTTGTGCACGGTCGAGAAGTTGGTGAGCATGCCACCGAGCCAACGCTGGTTGACGTACGGCATGCTGACGCGGCTGGCTTCCTTGGCAATTGCCTCTTGCGCCTGACGCTTGGTGCCGACGAACAGGATCGTGCCGCCGTGAGCAACAGTTTCCTTGACGAACTCGTAGGCGCGGTCGATATACGACAGCGTCTGCTGCAAGTCGATGATGTAGATGCCGTTGCGCTCGGTGAGGATGAATCGCTTCATCTTCGGGTTCCAACGACGGGTCTGGTGACCAAAGTGGACGCCGCTGTCAAGCAGCTGTCGCATAGTTACTACGGCCATTGCCGGAGCACTCCTTAACTGGCTTGCAGGCCGAACACGCCTGAAGCCTCTCGGTTTATCGCGAACACCGGTCGGTGTCGCGCCTAGCGTCCTGACATTGCCGCTCTACTGCCGTTGCTGTAGAGCGGACCAAGTGACTGTCCTTTTCAGAGACGTACTGCCGCGGAAAAGTGGACGCGCGAAGTCGGCCCGCCATCCCTTCCCTACCGGAAGTGAGACGAACCGCTGCTGAAAGTGTACGCGATCGCGCCGGTCACCCTGCATTCGCCCCGACGCCGATGCCACGTCACGCGCCGAGACTTTTCCACAGGCGGCCGCGTCGTCCACAATCTGCCTTATCGATCCAGCACCCGTCGTCTGCCCGATGGTTCAGTCGGGCCATGGACGGACACAACACCACCACAAAAACAACGTCAGCAGCGACGCGTGCGCGCTGGCTGATCACGGTGCTGGCGGCAGTCGCCCTCTTTGCCAGCACGCTGCTGCCCAACGAACCCGCCGCCGCCGGGACGCCGTCGCGTTGGGGTTGGCCGATCGACGGCGCTCATCAAGTCACGCGCGACTTCGACCCTCCGGCGGTCAAATGGGGCGCCGGACATCGCGGTGTCGACCTTGCTGGTGAGGTGTCGATGCCGGTGTACGCCGCGGGCGGCGGCACGGTGAGCTATGCCGGCGTCCTCGCCGGTCGCGGTGTCGTCGCGGTCACCCACCCCAACGGGCTCAAGACGACGTACGAACCGGTCACCGCTTCTGTTGTAGTCGGCGCCGTCGTCACACGCGGCCAACAGATCGGCGCACTCGAGGCCGGTCACGCCGGTTGCCCGGACGCGGCATGCCTTCATTGGGGACTTCGTCGCGGCGAAACCTACCTGGACCCGCTTGGCCTACTCAAGCCGCGCCACGTACGGCTATTACCCAAGAAGTAGTCACCCGACTTGCACAAAGTCCGCCGGGGCCGATTATCCCGGGCGCGTCAGCGAATCGGTGCGAACAGTTGGGCCGCGGGTGCGCGATCAAACAGCAGTCCTATGCGCGTGGATGCGCCTGCTGGAAAGTCGAGCGAAGACGTTCCACCGATACGTGCGTATAGATCTGCGTCGTAGCGAGCGATGCGTGACCGAGGAGTTCCTGGACCGACCGTAGATCGGCGCCGCCCTCAAGCAGATGGGTTGCGGCCGAGTGTCGCAGACCGTGCGGGCCGATATCCGGCGCGCCCTGGATTGCCTGCGCAGCGGCGTGTACGACGCGCCGAACTTCGCGCTGATCGATACGACCGCCCCGGACTCCGAGGATCAGCGCCGTGCCGCTACGAGCTCCAGCAAGTGTCGGCCGGGCCACGTCGAGGTATCGCGCCAGCGCCTCGCGAGCGGGCGCACCAATAGGCACGACCCGTTCCTTATTGCCTTTACCCAGCACGCGTAAAGCCTGCCGTTCGGCGTCGTAGCTACTGAGGTCCAGCCCGACGAGCTCGCTGACCCGGATCCCACCGGCGTACAGAATCTCTAGGATGAGCCGGTCGCGGACCGCCACCGGCTCGTCCCCGACGTCAGGATCGAATAACTGGCTGGCCTGCTGCTGGCTGAGCACTCCGGGCAGCGTCCGCTGCGCCTTGGGCGATGCGAGCTTCTGCCCCGGATCGGCGGACATCAGGCCACGACGATGTGCGAACGAGGTGAACGACCGGGCCGAGGCGGCACGCCGCGACATCGTGGTCCGCGCCGCACCGAGGGTGCGCTGTTTGCCAAGCCACGATCGCAGTACGGCGATATCAAGATCGTCCAGTGATGAGCCGGACATCCGGCGCAGGTGTTCGAGCAGGCTCGCGACATCGGCGCAGTACGCGCGGACAGTGTGCGCCGACACCGAGCGTTCGAGCTCGAGCTCCCGACGAAACGCAGCAAGCGCCGCCGCCATTGCCGGCGGCAGTTCGGTGTCGTCAGGTTGGATCACGCCTTAACAGTGGCCGACCGGTCTGGCCGATGCAACCAACCGCGCCGCCACCGGTTCGAAATCGGCCCCGATCCGTGACGTCGTAACGTGCCGCCCGCGCTCAGGCAAGGTCGTCGACGGTGATTTCGCGGACCGAGCCGCTCGTTGCCAGGTGTATCGGCCAGACCTTGAGGTCGAGCGACCTGCCCCACGCCAGCAGAGCACGTGTCTGTTGCTTGTCTATGGTCGTGATCTGGGAGGTACCCCGTCGTGACAAGGCCATCGCAAAGCTATGCGCGCCGGCGTCGCGAGTTACGTTGCAGATGGACTGGACTCCCGACAAGAACCGTTCATCGAGATCGTCGGGAAGTCCGTCGATAGGTACGACGACCGGCAGCTGGTGGCCGCGTTCGTCGAACCACAGCATCCATACGCTTCGCTGGTCGAAGAACTCGCCGTCGAGGATCAGGTGCCATCGGTCGACCAGGTCCGGGAGGCTGGTCACGTGCGGCGCGTCCACGAATTGCCGCTCAGGGAAGGGATCGGGGGTAGCCGAATCGGCTTCTAAATATGTCATGTTCGCAGCATCGCGAACATCGCCGATCGACGCAGGAAGCTGTCCACAGGCCGCCGCGTTCTCCACAGATCGATCGCCGGGGCTACCGATTCCGGATGATATGTGCTCACTTGGATCTCCTCGCCCGGCGCCATTGTCCGTCTATGCACTCGACCAGGCCCATGAGCTCAAGCTGCGTGAGACCGGCCAAGGCCCGGCTCACGTCGGAGGCGCCGACCTGGGCGATCGACTCGACGGGCGCCGGGCGCCGTACCGGCACAGCCTCCAGAATCGCCCGTACGTCGGCAGACAGCGCGTCTTCGGCCAACACCGGCCCTGACTCGAGCGGTGCGAGGTCGTCACCGATCTGGCCGATCGCATCGATGACGTGCGCGGCGGTGCCGACCGGTATCGCGCCGCCCTCTCGCAGCAGCTGAAGACATCCTCCCGACAGCGCCGACGTCACCGGGCCCGGAACGGCCATCACCGGGCGGCCAAGCTCCCGTGCACGTGCGGCCGTCGACCGTGCACCACTGCGCAGCGCCGCCTCGACGACGACGGTGCCCAGCGAAAGCCCCGCAATCAGCCGGTTGCGCACGAGGAAACGTTGCCGCATAGGCGCCGAGCCTGGTGGAAACTCGCTCGCTAACAGCCCATCGCGGGTGATGGCTTCAAGCATCTTCTGGTTGCCGGCCGGATACGGCCGATCGACTCCGCAGGCCAGCAACGCCACGGTCGGCTGACCGTTGGCCACGGCGCCGCGGTGCGCGGCGATGTCGATGCCGTATGCGCCGCCGCTGATGATCGTGTAGCCACGCTCGGCACAGCCGGCGGCAAGCTCCGCCGCGACGTGCATGCCGTACGCCGTCGCCGCGCGGGCTCCGACCACCGCGACCGATCGTGCGACGAGGTCGGCCAGCGAAGCCCTTCCGCGCACCCACAACGACAGTGGCGGTACGGCGTTCGCCTCCCCACCGGCACACGCCCGCGCCATGCCTGCGAGAGGGTCGCCCGGCCACTCCGGCGAGGCCGGCTCGATGAGCCGGATTCCCTTGGCGGCGGCTTTTTCTAGGTCGAACATCGAGGAATCGTTCTGTGCGCGGGCTCCGGCCGACTCTTGCAGACGCTGCGGTCCATCCCCTGCTCGCAGCTGCGCGGCGACCTCGACTGGCCCGAGGTCCTCGACGTACGCCCAGAGATAACGGTTGCCCGGTTCAATCGTCCGGCCCAGCCACGCCAGCGCGGCCAGCGTCGACCCATCCCCCACCGCCCCGGCCGTCATGCTGCCATCCCGGTGGCTCTGTTACGGAAGCCCAAAGCCTCGGCCACGTCGCCGTACGCGGGCTCGCCGCGACCCGCGAGGTCGGCGATTGTCCATGCCACGCGCAGGGTGCGCTCATACCCACGGCCGGAGATAAGTCCTGCGTCGTAGGCCTTCTCGAGAATCCCCCGCGCCTCACCGGATGGTCGCCAGTGTCGCCGAAGCACGTGGCTCGGCACCTGCGAGTTGAGCACCGCACCGGACTCGGCCCATCGATGAGCAGCCCTTTCGCGTGCCTCGATAACGCGGGCAAGCACGGTCTTGCTACTTTCCTCATTCGTGTCGTGATCGAGCAGTTGATGTCGTGACGCCGGCAAGAGCCCGATAGTCAAGTCGATACGGTCGAGCAACGGCCCGGAGAGCTTCGCCAGGTAGCGTCGCCGCACGATCGACGAACACACGCACTCGCTGTCGCCGGCCGCAGAGGCGCAAGGGCACGGATTCGCCGCGAGGATCAGCTGAAACCGCGCCGGAAAGGTGGTCACCCCGCGGGCACGGTGCACGGTGATCGATCCAGACTCCAGCGGCTGGCGCAACTGGTCAAGCACATGCCGCGCGAATTCCGGCGCCTCGTCCAGGAAAAGCACGCCACGGTGGGCACAGCTCGCGGCACCTGGTCGGATCAGACCGCTGCCGCCGCCAATGATCGCGGCCGCGGTGGCTCCGTGGTGCGGCGCCTCGAACGGCGGAAACCGGCAGAACGGCGCCGATGGGTCGATCATTCCGGCGAGCGAGTGGATCGAGGTCACCTCTAGCGCTTCGTCCTCGGCGAGTGGCGGCAGAATCCCCGGCAGCCGCGATGCCAGCATGGTTTTGCCGGCGCCGGGCGGTCCGCTGAAGAGCAGATGATGTGCGCCGGCCGCGGCGACCTCGAGCGCGCGGCGGCCGACTCCTTGCCCTCGTACGTCGGACAGGTCAGGGACGCTCGGCGCGATGTGGTGGTGCTCGACAGCGACCGACTCGACCGCCGATTCTTCGCCTTGTAGATGAGCAACGACATCCTGCAAGGTGGGCGCGCACAGCACTTCCATGTCGCGACCGTCGCCAAGCGGGATCGTCGCCTCGGCACGGTTTTCACTCGGCAAGATCATCCGGCGAAATCCCGCGCGGCTCGCGGCCAGCAGCGCCGGGAGCGCGCCGCGTACCGATCGCAGTTTTCCGTCGAGCCCGAGCTCACCGAAAAAGACCGTCCCTTCGACCTGGCGCGTCTTGATCTTCTCGTAGGCGATCAGCACCGCGACCGCCATCGCCACGTCGAAGCTGGTGCCGGTCTTACGCACGTGCGCCGGCGCGAGGTTGAACGTCACCTTGCTGTTGCGCCACTTGTGCCCAGAGTTCGCGAGTGCCGCACGGACGCGGTCTCGCGACTCGTTGATGGACACATCGGGCAACCCGACCACCTTGACGCCAGGCAGACCGCCACCGATGTGGCATTCGACGTACACCGGAATCCCACTCACGCCGTCGAGAGCGATTGACAGCGTCGTGCCGAGCACTAGAACACGTCTTTCAGATGCGTGACCTCAGGGCTCTGCCCACGAGGCGCGATGATGCTGATGACGTCGTACCGAACCGAGGTCGCATGCACGCGGTGTTCGCTGATCCAACGCGCCGCCAACGCGTGAATTCTCCGCGCTTTGGCCTCGTCGATCGCCTCGATTGGGTCACCGAACCACGTCGACGACCGCGTTTTCACTTCGCAGAAGACGAGACGCTTTCCGTCCATGGCGACGATGTCGAGCTCGCCGATCGGACAGCGCCAGTTGGCATCGAGTATGAGAAAACCCGAATATGCAAGGTGATTTCGGGCGAGCTCCTCGCCGTACTTACCCAACGCGTCTTTGGCGAGCATCGCCACCACCGTCCTTGTCTGTTGTCAATTGGTTGACAACAAACTGCCCGATGAGATCGCAAACCGCGCACGCGAAAAACTCGAATGTGGACGACACACCCACTTGTGGGTAACTGAGCGGCGTTAGCCGAGCTGCTCGAACAGCGACACGATGATTCCCTCGGGCCCGCGTACATAGGCCATCCGCACGCTGTTCTCGTATTCACCGATGCCACCGACGAGCCGGTATCCGTTTGCAGCGACCGCATCGACGGCGGCCTGAAGGTCGCCGACCTCGAAGGACACGTTGCGCATCCCCAGCTCGTTGGCCATCGCGGCGGGCGATCCGGGCACGTGGTCGGGCTTTACGAAGCTCGACAGTTCGAGCCGTGCACCGTCGCCGGGCGAGCGCAACATCGCGATCTCGCAGTGCGCGCCCGGGATGCCGCAGACAGTCTCGACGAATTCGCCCTCGACAGATCCGGTGCCCTCGACTTCGAGACCCAGTCCGACGAAGAACGCCGTCGCCTCGTCAAGGTCCGCGACGGTGATGCCGACGTGGTCGAAACGTTTGACGTGTGTCATTCGATCCATTCTTCGCTTGCGAGGAAGGCAACACGCCCCGGTGGGTGACCGGACTAGGAGTTGCCGGGTACCTCGAGGTCGGGTTTGTCGAGCTCTTCGACATTGACATCCTTGAACGTCACGACTCGCACGTTTTTGACGAACCGGGCGGGCCGGTGGATATCCCAGACCCAAGCGTCGGACAGTCGCAGCTCGAAGTAGACCTCGCCGCCGGCGTTACGCACTTGGAGGTCGACCGAATTAGCGAGGTAGAATCGACGCTCGGTCTCTACGACGTAGCTGAACTGGCGAGCGATGTCTTTGTACTCACGGTAGAGCTGCAGTTCCAGCTCGGTCTCGTATCGCTCTAAGTCTTCGGCACTCATGGTCGGTGACCTCCTTCAGCGGCCAGTCTCTCATTGCCGCGCCCGGCTAATTCGCTGACCCGCCGTACATTGGCGTAGGTCATCCGATGCTCGGCGCAGGGGCCGTGTGCGGCAAGGGCCGCCTGATGCTCGGGAGTGCTGTATCCCTTGTGTACGGCGAACCCGTACGCCGGGTAGTGCTCGTCTAACTGGGTCATGACCCGATCGCGAGTGACCTTCGCCAGGATGCTGGCGGCGGCAATGCACGAGGCGACCCGGTCGCCCTTCCAGACCGCGAGTGCGGGACCCGGAAGGCCGTCGACCGGAAATCCGTCGGTCAGGATGTACGCCGGAGTGGGGGTGAGCGCGGTGATCGCGCGCCGCATCGCCTGAATGTTGGCTACGTGCAGCCTGATCCGGTCGACCTGCGGCGCCGGGATCTGCACCACGCTCCAGGCGATCGCGCGATCCACGATCTTGGCGTAGAGGTCTTCGCGGACTTTCTCGGTGAGGAGTTTCGAGTCGTTGAGGCCCGGGATCTGCCCGCGCCGGCCGGACGGCAGGATGCATGCGGCGGCGACCAGAGGCCCCGCGCACGCGCCGCGGCCGGCTTCATCGGCGCCCGCGATGTGCACGAACCCGGCCCGTGTCAACGCGGACTCCATCGTGCCGAGCGATTCGCTGCGGCGTACGACGATACGTTCGGGCTGCAGCACCGTCGGAAGGGCAAGGTTGGGCGTCATCGCCCTCGTACTCTACGTCGCCGGCGCGAACCCAAAGCACCGCGGCGTACCTCGCGGGCCACCGAGAACGGCGCGATCAGCAGGACCGCCAGCAACGGGGTTTGGACGGCGATCCCGGAGGCCGGCGGGTTCGTGGGGTACGGCTCGAGAGCGGCAACCTTAGTGTTCGGCGCCGACAACCAGTGGAACCGGTCCAGCGGCCACACGATTAGGAACGCGCGGCCGATCACCGAACTGACCGCGATCGTCCCTTGGTACTGGTCATTGAGGTGGTAGCGCGAGTCGGCCGAACCGTTGCGGTGGTCGCCCATCACGAACAGTCGGCCCTTCGGTACCTTCACCGGTCCGAACTGCTGCTCCTTGTAGGTGCTCACGTCCGCGTTGCCAGGTACGGCGTCCGGAGAGATGTAAATATAAGTCTCGTTCAGCGGCACGCCGTCCACGGTCACTCGATCTTGTGCGTCGCAGCACTGCACGGTCTGGCCACCGACCGCGATGACCCGCTTGACGAAGTCCTTCTCGTCCGGTGGTGCCGCGCCAACCGCGCGCAGTACCCACGTCCACGCCTGGCCGAAGACGTTGGCCGGCTCGTTGTACTTAAACTCCGGCGCCCAGTCTTTGTCGCCCTTGAACACGACAATGTCGCCGGGCTGAGGATCGCTGAACCAGTAGCTCATCTTGTTGACCAGGATCTTGTCGCCCGCGCATCCAGGGCAACCGTGCAACGTCTGCTCCATCGAGCCGGACGGGATGAAGAACGGCTGCACGATGAAGGTCTTGAGCAGTAGCGCTACGACGAAGGCGATCGCCAGCAAGAGCGGCAATTCTTTGAGCCACTGGGCAAAACCGTGCCGATGGCGCTGGTCGTCGTCGGCCCGGTCGCTTGAGTCCGTCAGATCGGCGTCGGGCGAGCCCGATTCGTCAGTTGTCGATTCCTGGGCAGCAACCGGATCCCCGACTTGCGGGCGCGGATCATCCGCGTTGCTGTCACGGTTGTCGCCCTGGTCGTCGGAGGCATCGTCACTCCGGGTACGTTCGGTCATCGTGTCTTAGCCTAGGTCAGCGCACGCTCTTTAGCGGTGAAGGACCTCGTCGTACACCGTGGTGATATTCCAGCACCTATCGAACGGGCGAATCGCGCGCGCCCTCGTGTGCCGCCGACGGTGCGACTCTGCGCGCAACGCCGTGAATACGCGGCAACGTACCCACGCCAGACCCGGGCCCACACGGCTCGTAAGGCGGTGTCCGCAGCGATCGTTGCGCGGCCGTCGAGACTGTATTGATGCGTGGGGCGCCCGGCTTATTACACAGCAACGCCGGATTGCCGGCCGCGGTGCCGCCAACGTCCACGATATATTTCCAGTGTTGGAAGCGGTGTCCCGAGCCCGATGTGCGGACTACTGACGTAGCCGCCATAACGGGAGATCATCCGTCCGACCCGAGCCTGATCGAGCGCGGATGACAGGCTCGGGTCAGCGAAAGCCTCGCTCAGGATCACAGACTGCCAGTGATCAAGAGTTGCTCGATGGCGTCCGGCGCAGAGACCAGCCCGTAGCCGATCAGGGCGGTCGGCACGGCCCAGGCCGCGATCGCTGACAGGTGGCGGGGCGTCCGGACGGCCACCGCGAGAACTGCGATGACCGCCAGGACGGCAAAGCCGATCACCACCTGCCCCTCGGCCGGATAGTTGTCGGTGCGGCGGTAGGCGTCGGCGGCCAACAGGCCAACGGCGACCGCTGCGGCAATAGCGCCGCGGCGGCCATCGGCGCCAATGTCAGCGAAGATAGCGCCGAGAATCGCGCCGACAATCACCGCCAGCACATCCCACTCGGCGAGCTGCACTATGTTCAGCGAGTACGGCATATCCGGGCAGCGGATGCCGCACATGACCTTCTTCCCGACATAGAATGCCAAAACGGCGGCCAGCAGCGCCAGACAAGAGGCCGCTACTGCCGACCGGCGCAGCTGGCGGGCACTGACCAGCGCGACGGTGAGGATCCACAACCCGAAGGTGTGCGAGAGCGGCCGGAAGAAACCGCCTTAATAGGCCCAGGCCGCGAAACCACCAGTCAGCACTCCGGCCAGGATCCCGGCCACCAAGCGCAACCGCGCCGCCGCAGACCACGGGTGACGTAACCGTTGTCGGAAGTGATCGTCCATGCGCCTCCTCGTCCAACCACGCAGGCTATAGCCAAGTATCAGGGTCCAACCAGCCAAGAATCCTGTCACAGCAAGGCGCCGACCGTCTCAACATGATTCGCGCCGTGCTCAACGATCGCGGCGCCCGAATTTGGGACCAGCGTACAGATCCGGTAAGTCAATGATCGGCGACCGCAACAGGAATTACTCAGTCTCGAACATCGTTACGCTGCAGCTCAGGCGGCCGCTCGGTGATGCCACGATCGTGCTCATCGATGCGCGAGGAGTGCGTGGTCGTCGCTCTCCGCACACTAGCATATATCGATGAACGGTATATGCTAGTTGAATGACACACTCGTCGTTACAGACATCGACCTACCTGATCCTCGCGGCACTGGCCGACCAGCCGCGGCACGGCTACGCGATCATGCGTGATGCCACAGAGCTATCTGGTGGCGCGGTGAAGATCCGGGCCGGCACCTTGTATGCGGCGCTGGACCGTCTGACGAACGAAGGGCTGGTGGTCGTCGACCACGAAGAGGTAATCGAGTCGCGGTTGCGTCGCTACTACCGGCTCACCGCTACCGGCGTGGCGGTGCTGACTGAAGAAACGGCGGCGCGGGCCGCGATGGCGCGCGCCACGGGGCGGCGACTTCGCGGACTGAACGCGCACGGGGCGCAGGCACGATGAACGCAACCGAGCCCACGCGACTGGTGGAGGAGCATATCGTCCGGCGTTATCAGCGACTACTGCGCGCGTATCCGCGGTCTTGGCGACAGTTCCGCGAAACGGAGATGCTCGGCATGCTGGTGGAGTCACTGGCCGCGGGCGTCAGGTGGACGTTCGCCGATGCGGCGAATCTCGTCATGCACGGAGTGTTGATGCGGGCGCGGGCGTATGGTTCGGCGGTGACCGATCGGGCCCGGGACGGCGCTCGCCTGGGTAAGGCGGCGACGGCCAGCCTGGTGCCGCACGCCCTCATGTCGGCGCTGGCACTGCTGGCGGTCAGTATCCTCATGGCCTTCACCGGGGCTCGGGTGCCATCGGCGCGGTATGTCGGTATCACACAGGTACTCACCTCCTCCGCCTCGTATGACGGTGGCACGTCCATACCGATCGCGGAACTAGCGGTCAGTGCCTGCGTCCTGGGCGCGGTCGGGTTGAGGATGATGCGCCTACGCGTGGCGCCCGCGGTGTGCTGTGCCGCGGGTGGGGTTCTCGCAATCGGGGCATGGCTGGCCGGGCAGTCGGCCGTGGGTGTGGTGGTCGCCGCGTTTTGCGTGCTGGCCGGGATCGGTGTCCTCAGCTCCGCGCCCGCGCGGCGCAGCCGCGGGGCGTGGGTGTTCCTGCTGCTGATCGGTGCCGCCCTTGCTCATCATGCGGGCTTGTTCGGAACGCGGGTGGAGGTCTCGGTACTGAACTGGCTGGTCCCGGCTGGCGATGGCATAGTGGCGGCGGTCATGATCCTGGGTGCGGCGGTGCTGATTGGTGGCGCCGCCTCCCGCAGGGTCGCGGTCGTGAGTGTCGGGCTGCTCGCGATCGGCTGGTACGCCGCGTTACCGGCGCTATTTGTCTCGGTGTACCCGCCCGCGGTGATCGCTCAGATACTGGGCAACGGCGCCGTGGCGATAGGTGCGGTCGTCGTTGTGGCGATACTCGTCGGTGGCCCGCGTCTCGGTGCCTCGCCACCTCATGAAGCGGCGGCGAGATGAGGGCGCGGGCGGTGTGGGGCCGCGTGAACTGGGCGTGTGCGGCAGCGGCGAATTACGCGCTGCTGCTGGTGTCCGTGGTGATTGCAGGATCGCTGTATGTCGGTGTGACTGCCCGCGCGCCGCGGAACGCCAGCGTCAGTACACTCAACCCGGTGACCGGGCAGGTAGATGTCAGGTTCATTCACCCGCACGCGACGATCTGGACGATTCTCGCCGCGGTCGCGGTTTCGCTGACGGTGCTGGCAGCCGCGTGGCGGGGACACCGACGGCTGGTCGTGCTGCTGGCGCTCGGATCGGCTGTCCCGCTCGCGTTTTTAGCGGCTCGTCAGCTCTACCGGCCACTCGGCTCATTCACCTGGACGGTGCCGCTGGCGCCGACGGCGCTGCTGCTGGTGGGCTTGTTAGTGCTGGTGGGGATCGGTTATCACCGCGGTGAGGTCCGTCGCCTCGCGCTGGGGCCGGCACTCATTTTTATTGCCGGCGCCACCGTCACGTGGTTGTGGCATACCGGTGCGCTCACCGGAAGATCGCCGAATGTTCCGGTGCTCGCGTGGATACCTGGAGGGCCGTTGACTGTCTTGCTGATGGTCGCTGGCGCTCTTGCGCTGGTCAGGTCGACCGACCGGCGTCAGGCGGTAGCCGGGCTGCTGCTAGTCGGCGGGGTTTGGGTCTGCGTGGTCATCACCAATGGGCTGATATCTGCGCCGTTTCTTTCGGTGGACCAGGTTGTCGGACCGGCGCTCAACGTCCTCGTCTTCGTGCTTGTTTTCTGGGCCGGTTTCGCCGTGGCATCCCGTCATCGCACTCGCGGTGTGCCGGAACGGGCAGTCGCTTCGTTCGGCAATTAGACGTGCCGAACGGAAACCGCCCGTGCAGCACTGTTCGCTGTGGTTACCGGCCTGCTCATCCTGTGAGCACTCCGTGGTCCCCGCTGGCCGCTCGGGTTTTGGATCGCTAGCTAGCGGCCCAGTGCGATCTGATCGGTCCGCAATCGGACACCCCAATCATCGAGCAGTCCATATTGGGTCCACACGCACCGTTGCGATTCACGCCGTCCAACCATGTCTGGACCCGAGGACCCATCACGCTCCCAGACGCGCCGCCCATTCATAAATCGCTAGCCGGGAGCGGCGGACCTACGTTTTCTGCCTCGACCAATCCCCCAGTACCTGGACGTCGCGTACGGTCGCCGTTCATCGCGCCGAACTTCTCCCACGCGCGTTGACCAAACGCTAGATCTGCCGTCGACTGAACCAAAGCTTCGAACCGGACACGCTATTACCGGCGAGCGGACGGCAAACGCAAAACGCACGCCGCCCAGGCCCGGATGGACCGTGGGACAAGCGTGCGTGGAGCGGGACGCGCTACTTGAAGCGGCGTTCTTTGATCTTGGCTGCCTTGCCGCGAAGGTTGCGCAGGTAGTAGAGCTTGGCGCGACGGACGTCACCGCGGGTCATGACCTCGATGGCCTCGATGACCGGGGTGTGCACCGGGAAGGTGCGCTCGACGCCAACGCCAGAGCTGATCTTGCGGACGGTGAACGTTTCACGTGCGCCCGCACCGTGGCGGCGAATGACAACGCCCTGGAAGTCCTGGATACGCGAGCGGGTGCCTTCGACGACCTTCACCCGCACCTTGACCGTGTCACCGGGGCGGAACGCCGGGATGTCTTCGCGGAGGGTGTCCGCGTCAATGGAGTCAAGCACGTTCATGGCTAGGTCGCTTCCTTCAGTCATCTGCCCCGGGCCGGCTGGTCGCGCCCGGTGCCTTATGTACGTTGTTCGGTCAAGCTACGCCCACCGTTGGCAGCGTCGTACCGCGCTGCGGTGGCAAGTTGTGGGTGTCGCCGCGCGTGCCGGAATCGACGGATTCCTAAATGGGCAACCCGTTAATTGTGCACTATCGCGACTTCCATTGGTAGCGCGGGGTGGTTCTTGCCCACGTGATGTTGCTCAACGTCGAGCAGATCTCGCGCGACGATGCTACGACCCGGTGTCCGGATCCAATATCTCACGGTCCCGGCGGTCCAACTGCCCGGGTGCGATCTTGTCTAAAAGGTCGGGGCGTCGTACAGCGGTACGACGCAGCGATTCGTCCCGACGCCACCGGGAGATCGCCGCGTGGTTGCCCGAGCGCAAGACGGCCGGCACGTCAAGGTCGCGCCAGCTCTCGGGTCTGGTGTACGACGGTCCTTCCAGCAGCCCGTTGGAGTGCGAGTCGTCGACCGCCGACTCCGAGTTGCCGAGTACGCCGGGGAGCAAGCGGGCGATCGCCTCGATCATGACAAGTGTGGCCACTTCCCCACCGGCCAGGACATAGTCGCCAATGCTCAGCTCGCGGACGGTGACCTTGCGCGCCGCGTCGTCGACTACGCGCTGGTCGATGCCCTCGTAACGGCCGCACGCGAACACGAGGTGCGACTCTGCCGCCAACTCGTGCGCGACGGACTGGTCGAACAACCGACCTGCCGGCGTCGGCACTATCAGCGTCGCGTCAGCAGTGAGGATCTCGTCGAGCGCGTCGCCCCAGATCGTCGGTCTCATCACCATGCCCGGGCCACCGCCGTACGGCGAGTCATCGACCGAATGATGGACGTCGTGCGTCCAACGTCGAAGATCGTGTACGCCGAATGAGATCTGGCCGCGCTCGATGGCCTTACCCACCAGCGACTCATGTACGGGCGCGAGATACCCAGGGAAGACCGTGATGACATCGAGGCGCAGCGACGGGTCGTTCACAGGTCGAGCAGCCCGTCAGGCGGGTCGAGGTAGATCACCCGGGCCGCCCGGTCGACAGTGGGCACGATCGCACGAACGAACGGGATCAGCAGCTCGCGGCGCCCGTGGGAGCCGGCCGGTTTGATCACCAACGTGTCGCCTCCGGATCCGTGCACTACGTCGATCACGACACCAACGACGAGCTCGGACGCGGACTCGGTGTCAGAATCGGTTTCGGACTCGGAAATGACTGCACGCATTCCGACCAGCTCGTGGTCGTAGTACTCGTCGTCATCGTCGATCGCCGGCAGGTCGTCGGTGTCGACCACGAGCATGGTCCCCTGGTACTTCTCGGCGGCAGTACGGTCGGCGACCTCCTTGAAGCCGACGACGAGACGCCCCGACGCGAATCGCATCGAGGTAACCGTCAACGGTCCCCGTTCGGGTGGGTCGGTCACGATCACCGATCCAATGGCGAACCGGTCCTCCGGTTCGTCAGTGCGCAAAGAGACGTTGACCTCGCCACGGATGCCGTGCGCCTTTCCGATCCGCCCGACGACCAACTGCATGCAGACCTCCACGACGTCAATGATGAGAGACCCATCCTAAGCAGGCACTCCCGGCCTTTCACACCCAGAACGCGCGCACGATGCGGACCGCTCGTTCGGGTGCCGGAAAACAGTTGTGGGCAGGCAGATCGAAAGCTCGATCCACCTGCCCACAATCTGGCAGAGCAGTGAGTTGTTACTCGTCGACGTCGACCACGTCGACGCGAATACCCTTGCCGCCGACGGCGGAGACAACCTGACGGAGTGACTTGGCCGTGCGACCGCTGCGGCCGATGACCTTACCCAGATCATCGGGATGCACCCGGACCTCAAGGACCCGACCGCGACGGGTCGTCACCATGTCGACCTGCACGTCATCGGGGTTGGCCACAATCCCGCGCACGAGGTGCGAGAGGGCCTCTTCGAGCACTACTTCTCGTCCTTGGCGGGCTCGCTCTTAGCCTCGTCGCCCTTGGCGCCATCGGCCTTAGGGGCGTCGGCCTTAGGGGCGTCGGCCTTTGGCGCCTTCTTCTTCTTCGGCGTCGTAGCGGTGGTGTCGGCATCGACCTGCGCACCCGCGAGAGCTGCCTCGTAGGCGGCCTTCTTGTCCGGCTTGGGCTCCCTGACCTTCATCGGCTCAGGAGCGGACTCGCCCTTGAAGGCTTGCCAGTCACCGGTCACCTTGAGGATCGCGGCGACCGCGTCGGTCGGCTGCGCGCCGACGGTCAGCCAGTACTGCGCACGCTCGGAGTCGACCTCGATGAACGACGGCTCTTCCTTGGGGTGGTACTTGCCGATCGTCTCGATCGAGCGTCCATCACGCTTCGTGCGGGCATCTGCGACGACGATGCGGTAGTACGGCGCGCGCTTTTTGCCCATACGCATGAGCTTGATTTTGGTTGCCACTTTTTTGTTACTGCTCCATCCGGAAATT
Organism: Antricoccus suffuscus; assembly: GCF_003003235.1. NCBI lineage: Bacteria > Bacillati > Actinomycetota > Actinomycetes > Geodermatophilales > Antricoccaceae > Antricoccus > Antricoccus suffuscus. The sequence goes on along the minus strand of NZ_PVUE01000002.1, from coordinate 234,070 downwards.
CGGGTGAGTCGGCGGTGTGGCGCGTGGGGTTGCGCTGTGGCCACCAACTCGTAAATTGATTCGGGCCACGACTTCGGTAGAGGGCCGGTCGTAACGTCGAACATCAACCACGCCATTCTGCCAGACGGCCCACGCTCACCGGTAGCGGCGTGCCCGATTGCACAGCTTTAGTAGGCGCGGGCCACGACGGCCAGCGCGCCGTCCTCGTCGTCGGACTCGGGTATCTCGCCGTCTGGGCGCACGAGACAGCGCACGGTGATGGCTGATGCGGCCAGTTCCTTCTCTCCCGCGACTCCGAGCGTCGCCCACGGGATCCGCGCGAACCCGGTCGCCGCGGCCTCGGCCGCTTCCCCGATGGTCCGCACGTCGACCGTGTTGTTCTCGCGGTGCGCCAGCGCCTCGTCGTACAGCGCCTGATGATCCTCGTCGAGCGCGCGGGTCACCAAAGCGGCCGCGGACTCGAACGCGATCGGCTCTTTACCGCCGCCGATCCGGCGGGCGACGGTCACCTTGCCCTCTGCGACGTCACGAGGACCGACCTCGACGCGCACCGGAATGCCCTTGAGCTCGGCGTCGACGGCGCGTCGCCCGAACGCCGTGTCGGTGCGGTCATCGAGTTCGACCCGTACGCCGGCGGCCTTCAGGTCCGCGACGATCGCAGCGGCGGCCTCACTGACGCCGTCGCCGTCCTTGACAATCATCACGAGTACCTGGATCGGTGCGAGCCGCGGCGGTATCCGCAGGCCCGCATCGTCACCGTGCGACATGATCAGGCCACCGATCATCCGCGTCGACGTACCCCATGAGGCTGTCCAGCAGACCTCTTGCGTGCCCGACGAGGCGAGGTACTTGATGCCGAAGGCGTTGGCGAAGTTCTGGCCGAGCTCGTGCGAGGTGCCCATCTGCAACGCTTTACCGTCGCGCATCATCGCCTCTAGGGCAAGCGTGTTGATCGCGCCGGCGAATCGCTCGCTGGCCGTCTTGCGTCCGCGGATGACCGGCATCGCGAGCACGTTGACCATGAAGTCCTCGTAGACCTCGCGATGGATGTGGTGGGCGTACGCCGCGGCATCCTCGCGGGTCGCATGCGCAGTATGACCCTCTTGCCACAGAAACTCACTGGTGCGCAGGAAGATTCGCGGCCGAAGTTCCCAGCGCACGACGTTGGCCCACTGGTTCAGCAGCAGAGGCAGGTCCCGGTAGGAGTTAATCCACTTCGCCATGTACTCGCCGATGACCGTCTCAGAAGTCGGACGTACGACGATCGGTTCCTCAAGCTCTTTGCCGCCGCCGTGGGTGACGACCGCGAGTTCGGGCGCGAAACCCTCGACGTGATCGGCTTCTTTCGTCAGGTACGACTGAGGAATGAACAGCGGGAAGTAGGCATTCTTGGCTCCGGCGTCCTTGATCCGTGTATCCATCTCGGACTGCATGCGCTCCCAGATTGAGTAGCCATACGGCCGGATGACCATCGTGCCGCGGACCGGACCGTTGTCGGCCATCTCGGCCTTCGCCACGACATCTTGGTACCAGCGGGGGAAGTCTTCAGACTGCGGCGTCAGGACGCTCTTTTTTGCCATGGCGGCAATCTTACGTGCGTCGGTCTCAGTAGATCCGACCACGCAGTACGACGCAGGCCGGATCGTCGAGTACGCCGAGATCGTCGAGCGGATTGCTTGCGTAGCAAGAGAAGTTAGCCGGCGCGCCCTCCTCGACACCACGCACACCGAGCCATTCGCGCGCCCGCCAGGATGCCGCGCCCAGCGCGTCAAACGCACTTAGCCCGACGCCGTGTAGCGCCTGGACCTCTTTACCGATCGTGCCATGTGGAATTGAGCCGCCGGCGTCGGTTCCGGCGTAGATCGGCACACCGGCTTCGTATGCATTACGGATTCGGGTCGGCATCGATTCATGAAGTGCGAGCATGTGCGCGGCGTACGTCGGATACTTCGTCGCCGCAGCGGCGAACCCCGGGAAGTTGGCGATGTTGATGACGGTAGGCACCAGCGCGGTGCCGCGTTCTGCCATGGTGGCGAGGATGTCGTCGGTGATGCCGGTGCCGTGTTCGATGCAGTCGATCCCGGACTCGATAAGGTCCGGGATCGCTTCTTCGCAGAAGGTGTGCGCGGTGACCTTGGCTCCCAGTTCGTGTGCGCGCTGCATGCCGGCGGTCAGCTGTTCACGGGGCCAGAGCGGGGCCAGGTCTCCCCTACCACGGTCGATCCAGTCACCGACGATCTTGACCCAGCCGTCGCCCGCTTTGGCCTGACGCTCAACCTCGGCGGTGAAGTCCGCGGGGTCGATTTCGACCGCCATTCCGGCGATGTAGCGCTTTGGCCGACCGATATGCCGACCGGCGCGGATCACCTGCGGCATGTCGACGTCGTCGTCCATCCAGCGGGTATCCAACGCCGAACCGCAGTCGCGAAGGGTCGCGACGCCGGCGTCCCGGTCGGTCTCGGCGTGCCCACGGACCTTGGCGTCGTCGAATCCGTGTTCATCGAGGCCGACATGGCAATGCGCATCGACCAGACCCGGCACAATCCAGCCGCCGTTCAAAACGGTTTCAGCGCCAGGGACCGGTTCGAAGCTCAGCACGCCATCGGAGACGTAGATGTCGCGTTCATCATCGCCCGGCAGCAGCACGCCACGGAAGTGCAGCGGCGTGGCCGGCGTACGAGTGCGTCCGGTCATGTGTGCGCTACTCCTTAGGCAGATTGAGTTTTGACAAGTCCGGCAGCTTCATCCCGCCCGGCAGCTGCGGCATCCCACCAGGCCCACCAGGACTGCCGCCACCAAAGCCCGGGGGAAGCCCCATGCCTCCGGGGTTAGGCCGGTGCGGACGCGCGCCGCCTTTCTTACCCTTTTTGCCTTTTTTCCCCTTGGCGGGTTTAGACCGACGCTTCATCCCGGGAAGCCCGAGCCCACCGGTCATTTGCTGCATCATCTTGCGTGCCTCGAAGAACCGGTTAACCAGGTTGTTGACCTCGGCGACGGTGACCCCTGATCCTTTGGATATTCGCAGGCGGCGCGATCCGTTGATCATCTTGGGATTGGCGCGTTCCTCGGCAGTCATCGACCGGATGATCGCCGCCGTGCGGTCGATGTCACGCTCGTCAACACTCGCGAGCTGCTCCTTCATCTGACCGCCACCGGGCATCATGCCGAGGATGCTGCTCAAGGATCCCATCCGCCGGATAGCGAGCATTTGCTCGAGGAAGTCCTCGAGTGTGAACTTGTTGCCCGAGGCGACCTTGTCGGCGAGTTGCTGAGCCTCATCCTCGTCAAAGGTCTGTTGCGCTTGCTCGATCAGCGTGAGCATGTCACCCATGCCGAGGATCCGCGAGGCCATCCGCTCGGGGTGAAATACGTCGAAGTCGTCAAGCTTCTCGCCAGTGGAGGCAAACATGATCGGCTGCCCGGTCACGTGCCGCACCGACAGTGCCGCACCACCGCGTGCGTCGCCGTCCAGCTTGGACAGTACGACGCCGGTGAAACCGACCCCGTCCCGGAATGCCTGGGCCGTGTTGATGGCGTCCTGGCCGATCATCGCGTCGATAACGAACAGGATCTCGTTGGGCTGCACGGCGTCGCGGATGCCGATCGCCTGCTGCATCATCTCTTGGTCGATGCCGGTGCGCCCGGCCGTGTCGACCACGACGACGTCATGCATCGCATGCTTAGCGTTTTCGATCGAGTTGAGCGCGACCGAGACCGGATCTCCGACGCCGTTACCGGGTTCGGGTGCATAGACCTCGACGCCGGCCTGCTCGCCGACCACCTGCAGCTGGGTGACCGCGTTGGGGCGCTGCAAGTCACAAGCGACGAGCATCGGCGAGTGTCCCTGAGCCTTGAGCCACTTACCGAGCTTGCCGGCAAGTGTCGTCTTACCCGCACCTTGCAGACCGGCGAGGAGGATCACGGTCGGCGGCGTCTTGGCGAATTGCAGCCGCCGGGTCTCACCGCCGAGGATATTGACCAGTTCCTCGTTGACTATCTTGATGACCTGCTGGGCCGGATTAAGCGCCTTGGAGACCTCGGCGCCCTTCGAACGTTCCTTGACCGATGCGATGAACGCCTTCACGACAGGCAGCGCCACATCGGCCTCGAGCAGCGCGATCCGGATCTCCCGCGCGGTCGCGTCGATGTCGGCGTCGGTCAGGCGGCCCTTGCTACGAAGACCGGAGAATACGTTCTCTAGCCGATCGGACAGCGTGTCAAACACGAGGCGAACTCCTTGGGGGTGTTGCGGTCAAACCTCGACGTACCCGTGCGCGGGCGTCGTACGGCACTGAACATACAGAGTAATGCGTCGACCCGACGACCGTACGGCGCTCACCGCCTGACCCTTGTCACGCCGAATTCACCTTGCGGCGATCTCAGTCGATCAGAAATCGGCACGACCCTTGCGCGATGCTCGACAAACGACGAGTGTGGGCAGCATGGGTCCGAAGGGTCCACCGCTCGATGCGGCTCCCGAAGTGACCGACCCCGCGCAACTGCGCAACGTTGTCCTGGTCGGGCCCAGCGGCGCGGGCAAGTCCGAACTGTTCGAACGCCTCATCGCGGCGACCACAGAGGGTTACCGCCGCAAAACCGTGGGCGAAAGCCGGTCGGTACAGCTCAACGTGGCCTCGGTGTCAAATGGGCAGACCGTCCTCAATGTGATTGATACGCCCGGGTACGCCGACTTCGCAGGAGAGTTGCGCGCCGGCTTACGCGCCGCCGACGCGGCACTGTTCGTTATTTCTGCCGCGGACGGCGTCGACGGACAAGCCGTCGCCCTATGGAAGGAATGCGCTGCGGTGAATATGCCGCGCGGCATCCTGATCACCAAGCTGGATGCCGCGCGCACCAGTTTCGCGGAGACTCTCGCGGTCTGTCAGGACGCATTCGGCGCCGGCGTCGTCGCCCTCTATCAGCCGTTACGCAACGAGGAAGGCGCCATAATCGGCAATTTCGAGCTCTTGTCTCGGCGGGTGCACGACTATCGCGATCGCGATCGCGAGCCGATCGTGCGTGCGGCAACCGACGCCGAATGCGAGATTATGGCCGGTCGGCGTACGGCACTGATCGAGACCGTCATCCAGGAGTCCGAGGATGACACGTTGCTTGAGCGCTATCTCGCGGGCAGCGAACCGGACGCTGCCGTGCTCATCGCCGATCTGCTGATCGCGATCGCGCATGGCACGTGCTTTCCGGTGGTGCCGTCGGCCAGCGAGCGCGTCGGCACACACGAAGTGCTCTTTCTGATGGAGTCGGGTTTCCCGCCACCGACTCTTCATGGCCCACCCAATGTGATCGGGCTCTACGGCTCGGCAGTCCCCCAGTTGCGCTGCGACCCTGATGGGCCACTGATCGCCGAGGTCATCCGCACGACGAGCGACCCGTTCGTCGGCAGGGTCAGCCTGATACGCGTCTTCAGCGGTACGCTGCGCCCCGATGTCCGGGTCCACGTCTCGGGCCACCTCGAACGCTTCACCGATCATCAGATCAACGGTCACCCCGATCACGACGACGATGAGCGCACGGGTGTTCTGTCCTCGCCGCTGGCCGAAACGCTGCGGACGAAGTCCGAAGCCATCTCCGGGGACATCTGTTTCGTTGCGAAGCTGCTTGGCGCTCAGACCGCAGACACCCTGAGCGACCCGGACGCACCGGCCCTCATCGAGCCATGGCAGCTGCCCGAGGCTCTTCTGCCGGTAGCGATCAGGGCGGTCAGTAAGTCAGACGACGACAAGCTTGGCAGCGCCCTACAGCGGCTGGCCACCGAAGATCCCACAATGCGTTTAGAGCGAAACACCGAGACCCACCAGCTGGTGGTGTGGACGTTGGGACAGGCGCACGTCGACCTCCTACTCGGCCGGTTGGAAGAGCGGTACGCCGTCCGAGTCGAACCCGAACCGGTGCGTGTGGCGCTGCGCGAGACGTTCGCGACCGCGACCAGCGGCACGGGCCGGCACGTCAAGCAAAGTGGTGGACACGGCCAGTTCGGCGTCTGCACGATCACTGTGGAACCTCTTCCGCGGGGCGCCGGCTTTGAGTTTGTCGACAAGATCGTCGGCGGCGCCGTACCGCGCAATCTCATACCCAGCGTCGAGAAGGGGGTGCGGGTGCAAATGCAGAAGGGGTGCCTGGCTGGCTATCCACTGGTTGACGTGCGAGTCACGCTGACCGACGGCAAGTCACATTCGGTCGACTCGAGCGACATGGCGTTTCAGCTCGCCGGCGCGCTCGCCCTCCGAGAAGCCGCCGCTCAGCCTGACGCGATCAGCCTTCTTGAGCCGGTCGACTCCGTCACGATCCGAATCGACGATGAATACGTCGGCGCCGTGATGACGGATCTGCAAACGCGCCGCGGGCGGGTACTCAGCACTGAACCCGAACCTCCCGGACACACCATCGTGCAGGCCGAGGTGCCGCAGACCGAGCTACTGCGCTATGTCATAGACCTGCGTTCGATCACACGCGGCACAGGCACCTTCACGCGTAATCCTCTCGGTTACGAGCCTTTGCCCAGTGACCTCGCTCAGCAGCAGATGTCGCGCGGATAGTTCGCATCGCGAACCACCCGCACGTATCTGACACGCAACCCGGGTTCGGCCGATAGGCTGCTCAAGACATGCAATCACCTCCTGACCCCCGCCTCAAGCGGCCGCCACTTGTCAATGTCGGCTGCGCTCTGGGAGTCATCGGGCTCGGTGCCCTCGCAATCGGGATGCTCGTCCGGTTGATCAGCGGGCACCCAAGTACGGCAACCAAGATCCTCGCCGGCGGCGGAGTGGTCCTCGCCTTACTCGCGTTATTCGGTATCGCGACCTACACCACCTTCAGATCCGCCGCCCAGTCGCGACGCATCAGCGGACGCTGGCCGATCGGTGACGCGCCCGCGGCAATAGCCGCGGTGCGGGACATCGAGTCAGTGTCAAACCCCGCGCGCGGCAAGCATCCAGAATTTCCGCGGGGCCTTGTCGTCAATGCCGTCATCGCGTTGCCGACCGGGCCACCGGGCGGCCAACTCCAACTAACGTCCGCCGGGTATGCGGTGACCAAGAGCAACCTGTGGACCAGGAACAGCCGGCTCAAAGCGCCTTCCTGGGGATACGTATGGATCAACCTCCCGCAGGCGCTGCCGACTCTGGTGCTGTCCGCTAACCTTCCTGGCGCCTCACCGGTCTCATCGGACGTCGACATCGAGAGCGGAGATTTCAACCGTCGGTTCCGGGTTACGGACTCGATGCCAGGCGCGCCTTCGACCGGTATCGATCACGCGCAATTCGCGCGCTACGCCACGGCGATCCTGCATCCTCGGGCCGTCGAAGCGGTGATGGCTACGCCAAACACCTGGATGATCGCAATCCATGGTCACCGTATCGGCGCGCAAGTATCCCCGCTCTTCGCCGGTGAGGACATCGAACGCCTCGCCTACTCACTCGGCGCGGTCGCGTCGCTCATTCCGCGCTTCGTATGGGACAGCAATGGCCGGCGGTCGCCGTACCCACCGCACCGCTGAGCGGGCTTTACTTCGCGGCCTTCGCGGCCGCGATCGCCGCGGTCAACTCGTCAAGAGTGCCCTGCTGCATCTGCTTGCCGTTGACCAGCACGGTCGGCGTGGAGTTGTAGCCATTCTTAGCAAACGCCTTCGTTGAGTTATCGATCCACGATGCTTGCTCAGACTTGTTGACGCACGTCGTGAGGGATGCCTCGTCCAAGCCGGCGGCGACGCCTATCTGAATCAGCTTCTTGTCGGTCAGCCCGGCGCTGTTCTCCTCCGGCTGGTAGGCGAACAACGCGTTTTGGAACGCCGTGAACTTGCCCTGCTGGGCGCCGCACACAACGGCGTTCCCGGCCCGACTCGAGTAGTTGGTCGACGACATCCGATTCAGGATCGCGGTCGGATGCACGTGGAGGATCACGTCTCCAGCCATGACATCCTTCTGAAGAGTGTCCTCGGCCTGCGCCTCGTATTGCTTGCACGCGGGGCACTGCATGTCGATCCACATGTCTACCGTGACCGGCGCAGCCTCATTGCCGATCACAATCGCGTCCGGGGTGACGGTGCTCTTGGGGAAGTCCGCCGGAATCGCCGCGGCGATCTTCTTCACACCGGCCTTCAGTTCGGCGACGGATTTCGCGTCGTTGGCAGCCGCGGTCTTGGCTTTATCGTTGCTCGCACGGTTGATAGCGATAATTCCGCCGATTATCACCGCTACCGCGATGACCGAAGCGACGATGATGAAGGTCGTCTGCTGGCTGCGGCGACCACCGGGCGCCGACTTACGAGCGTTGGAGACGACCCTCGTACTCGTCGGCTTCTTCGTGGTTTTCGCCATCCTTGCTTTCTCCTTCATCCTGGGTGATTTCGTTGAGGTCGTCGGAGTCGGTGCTTCTCCGGGCTAGCCAGCCGTCGATGGATAAGAATGTGCGCGGCCAGATCACCAGCCAGATCGTGGCGAGCAGCATCAGGCTGTCGCGGGCGATCTCCAACGGGTACGACGGGGCCTTGGTCATGATCAAAGTGCCGCCGAAACAGCCACACTGGGCGACGATTCCACGCGCCCAGAGCGAGCCGATCCCGATGATGAAGGCGACCAGCATCAGGGACAGCACAATGGCAGTGACACGGATGCCAATACCAAGCAGCAGGAGCACCGCAAGGGCGACCTCGAGGATCGGCAGCACGATTCCGACCACGGAGGCGACGTCGTTGGGTAGCAGTTCGTATGACTTGACGGACAGTTCGGCAATGGCCAGGTTCTCGAGCTTGGACACGCCGGCGATGAGGAACACCACGCCCATCACCACGCGCAGCAGAGTGCTGATACCCGGCTGGACGCGGCGCGACCAGACCTTTGTGTTCCTCACGTATCTATGGTCGCCCTTCAACCTGTGTAAGTTCCATGAGATCCGGTGCAGACCTCTGCGATGTGACGCGTTACCTTGTGTGTTCACCGTTATTGCAAAATAATGGCAACAAGCCGGAAGCCGCGGCCCCACCTTATGCGACAACGGCACCTTCGACCATGTAGCCCGGGCCGACCCGCCGTTACCGCTCACAGATCAACGTCCACAACCAACGCGAGGTACGCACCATGCATGTCCCCGACGGATTCATCAATGCGCCTGTATCCGTGGCGACCGGTGTCATCGCCGTCGCCGCCATCGCGGTCAGTGTCCGCGGTGCGCGACGCGAGCTCAACGAGCGTACGGCGCCGCTGGCCGGGGTCGTCGCGGCGTTCATCTTCGCGGCCCAGATGATCAACTTCCCGGTCGCGAACGGGACCAGCGGTCACTTGCTTGGCGGCGCCCTGGCCGCCGTGCTCGTCGGGCCGTATACGGGCGTGCTCTGTGTCTCCATCGTCCTACTGATGCAGGGCCTCGTGTACGCCGACGGCGGGCTGACCGCGTTGGGCACCAACATCACCGACATGGCCATCGTGACTGTCGTAGTCGGGTTCGCCGTCACCAAGTTGGTGTTGCGATTCTTACCGAAGAAGCCGCAATCGGTCGTACCTGCGGCGTTCGTCGGTGCGCTGATCTCGGTTCCGGCGGCCGCCGCCGTCTTCACCCTCATCTTCGCGATCGGCGGCGAGGTTGACATGTCTATCGGCGCCGTGTTTACCGCCATGGTTGGCGTGCACGTGCTGATCGGGATCGGTGAAGCCATCATTACCGCGCTGACCGTCGCCGCGATCGTGGCGGTGCGGCCGGACCTTGTGTACGCCGCCCGCGGGTTGAGTGCGCCGCTAGAAGTACGTCCTGCGGGTGATGCCAAATCCGCGGGGTTCAATTCCGCCGCCCGGACAGCAGCGAGCACGGAGGAGAAGAAATGATGGCGACGAAGAAGTCAGTACGCGGCGTACTCATCGGACTGTTCTTGGCGGCCATAGTCGTGGCCGGCGGCCTGAGCTACTACGCTTCCTCAAGTCCCGACGGTCTCGAGAAGGTGGCCGCCGACAAGGGCCTCAATGCCAAAGAACGCGCGCACAGCGTCGAGGACTCCCCACTAGCCGGCTACTCGGTCAAGGGCGTCGGCAGTGACCGCGCATCGGTCGGCATCGCTGGAGTCATCGGCGTCATCGCGGTCGGCGGCATAGGAGCCGGACTTTTCGTCCTCATCGGTCGTCGCCGGGCAGCGCCGGAGCGTCAAGCCACCGACATCGGCGCCTGAGCCGCCGTGGCCTCCGGACACGCGCACGCGGGATTCCTCGAACACCACTCTCGCCTGCACCAACTGGCCGCGCATCGCAAGATCGTGGCCACCGTTCTATTCGTGTTTGCGGTCGTATGCACGCCGCGGGCGATCTGGTGGCCGTACCCGATCTACGTCCTCATCCTCGCCCTAGTCGGGGTGCTCGGGTCGATTCCGTTCTGGTTCGTCGTACGACGGATGGTCATCGAAGTACCGTTCGTCATTTTTGCGTTCTTGTTGCCCGTCTTCGCCGGCGGCCCACGCGTCGACGTCCTCGGGATGTCGTTGTCCGAATCCGGCCTGGTCGCCGGCGCCGCCATTTTGCTCAAGGGCAGCATCGGCGTAATCGCGGCAATCGAGCTCGCTGCGACGACCCGACCCACGGAGCTGGTGACCGGGCTGCAGCGGCTGCGACTGCCGTCGATCATCGTCGAAATCATGTCGTTCATGCTGCGCTACGCCTCGGTGATCACCGACGACGTACGGCGAATGCGGATCGCCCGCGAGGCGCGATGCTTCGCCCCGCGCCACCTCGGTCATGCGCGCGCCGTGGCTGCCTCGGCCGGAACTCTGTTTGTGCGGACCTATGAGCGCGGCGAACGGGTGCACCTGGCGATGCTGGCGCGCGGGTACGCCGGCTCCTTGCCGACGTTCGCGGGCGACGAGCCTGCACATACTCGCCGCCGTCAATGGGCCGCGGCCCTTGCAATGCCGGCGGCGGCAATCGTTACCGTTGCGGTGTGCTGGATGACCACATGACCGACGGCGACGCGATCGCGTCCCTTCACGTGCGCGACCTCGCCTACCGATACCCGGACGGCAACCAGGCGCTGTTCGGCGTCAATCTGCGCGTCGAGCGCGGCGAACGGGTCGCGCTACTCGGGCCTAACGGCGCCGGCAAGACCACGCTGGTCATGCACCTCAACGGGATCCTGCGCGCCGGGCACGGGAGCGTCGAGATCACCGGTATGGCGGTCGCCGACGACAACCTCATGGAGATACGTCGTCGGGTAGGGATTGTGTTTCAGGATCCCGACGACCAGCTGTTCATGCCGACCGTGCGTCAGGACGTCGCATTCGGTCCGGCCAACCTCGGACTGCGTGGCGCCGTACTCGACGCACGCGTCGACGAGGCGCTCGACCTGGTAGGTATGCGCGAGTACGCCGAACGGCCGCCGCACCACCTGTCGTTCGGGCAACGGCGCCGAGTCGCGGTAGCGACGGTGCTGGCCATGCGGCCCGACATCCTCGTGCTCGACGAGCCGTCCAGCAACCTCGACCCCGCCGGCCGGCGCGAACTCGCCGAAATCGTCCGCTCGCTCGAGGTCACCATCCTCATGGTCACGCATGACCTGCCCTACGCGCTGGAACTGTGCCCCCGGGCGACGGTACTGTCCGGTGGCGTCATCGTCGCCGACGCGCCGACCCGCGAGTTGCTGGCCGACACAGAACTACTCGCCGCGCACCGGCTTGAACTACCGTTCGGCTTCGACCCCAGCCGTCTCTGACGCGCGATCCGTCACGAAAACGGACCATCCGTCACTCCGGTGCGTGCGATTTCGGTTTCGAGGCTAAACACGGGCAGCGGCACTCAAGGGTGACCTCCGCGTCCCCGACGTGCCACTCTTTGCAAATTCAGTGCATTGATCGTACATATGTGCCGATCGACAGCAAGGCTTCGTCCGCGGCGCTGCCGAACCATACATTTGTACGGAGGTGAGGACGAAGACAGACGAAGTCGCGAGTCGTGCGTTGGAACGCACGGCTCGCGGGCGCCGTACCTCTCCTTAACCGTTCGCGAGGAGACCCTCGACGAACTCGCGTGGATCGAACGGGGCGAGGTCGTCCTTGCCCTCGCCGAGTCCGACCAGTTTGACCGGTACGCCGAGCTCACGCTGCACGGAGATCACGATGCCGCCCTTGGCAGACCCGTCGAGCTTGGTCAGTACGACGCCGGTGATGTCAACGACCTCGGTGAACACCTTCGCCTGTACGACGCCGTTCTGCCCGGTCGTCGCGTCCAGCACAAGCAGCGTCTCTTCGATCGGCTTGTGTTTGGCGATCACACGGCCGACCTTGCCCAGCTCGTCCATGAGTCCGATCTTCGTGTGGAGCCGGCCGGCTGTGTCGATCAGCACGGTGTCGACGTTGCGGCTGATGCCTTCTTTGACCGCGTCGAACGCTACCGAGGCGGGGTCGGCTTGCTCCGGGCCGCGGATTACGTCGACTCCGACCCGCTCTCCCCAGGTCTGCAACTGGTCGGCGGCGGCGGCTCGGAAGGTGTCCGCCGCGCCCATCAGGACCGTGTTGCCATCGCCGACAAGTACTCGAGCGAGCTTGCCGCACGTCGTCGTCTTACCGGTGCCGTTGACGCCGACGACCATCACGATCGCGGGCTTCCCGTCGGTCGACTTGCTGCGGACGGTGCGATCCATCTCGGGGCTCAGCGCCTCGACGAGCTCGTCGGCGAGCAGATTGCGTAGCTGGTCCGGGGACGCCGTACCTAAGACCTTGGACTTCGTGCGCAGCTGTTCAACGATGTGCGTGGTCGCGGCGACGCCGACGTCCGCCTGCAGCAGGTTGTCCTCGAGATCTTCCCAGTCGTCCTCGTCGAGCTGTTCCTTGCTGATGACTGCGAGCAGTCCGCGTCCGAACGCGGAGTTGGACCGCGCGAGTCGGTCGCGCAGGCGGCCCATGCGCTTCTTCGTCGACGGCGGCTGTTCGAGCTCGACCAGCTCGGCGGGACTGTCCGGTACGACGATGTCCTCGACCGGTTCCGCCGATGTCGGGATTGCCGAAGAAGGTGGTGCGGTTGTGTCGGTGTCGGTGGGAGCGCTCGTCGTACCGTCGACCGTCGTATCACCAGAGGGCTTCTCGCCGGTCGGCGCATTCGCGGCGTCGTCCGCGGGCGGCGTCTCGACCGAAGGTTTCGGGAGCGTCGCAGTCGCCGTTGCCGATCTAGCGTTTGGTTCCGCCTCGTCGCTGCGTCCCTTAACCTTTGCCGGGCCGTCTTCGAGCCGGGCGATTTTCTTGCCCTTGTTGATTATGAACGTCGTCGCGGCCAGCACGAGCACCACGACGACAACGATCGAGATTATGAGCCATTCCATTGCTCAATTGTCCCAGACCCGTAGACCGACCTCCGCGGGGCCGCGGGGCCTTCGGCTTCAACTCCGCGGGCCGTAGCGGGACTTAACAATCCTGTTAAGATCGTCGACTGTCTGCCGGGCGCCTCGTAGGGTCTGACCAGCGGGGACACAGGTTGGCGGGTAGGTGGCCTGAGGAGCCGCCGCGGTCGCCAACTTCGGTGATCGTGGATTCGGCGTCCCCTGGTAGGAGAGTTCATGGCATCGAAGATCGCCTCCAGTTGTGCGCACCGGGCCCGCCGCGCGGCGGCTTTCGCCGCCACGGCCGCGTTGGCGGTCGGCTCGATCGCCGCGTTCGGGGCACCGGCTGCAGTGGCGGCGCCGGGCGAGTACTACGCCTCACCGGCCGGGTCCGGGGACTGCACCGACGTCAGCAGCCCGTGCTCGCTGGACACCGCACTCGCGATGACGGACGCGTCCGCGATCTATCTGGTCGCGGACGGCGGCACCGCCGCGACGTTCGCTACCTCGACCGGCTGGAACATCGACACGGATCTGACAATCCAACCCGCCGACGGTGTAACGGCCACCTTCGACGGGCAACATAGCGCTACCCACATCTTCTCGGTCGCCGCCGACACGTCGTTGACCATCAGCGGTGTAACCATCGAGAACACCAGCGTCACAGACACCAGCGGCGGCGGCATCTACAGCCTGAATGGAACCGTTGTCGTCGCCGATTCGACGTTCGCGAACAATACCGCGACGGACAGCGGATCCAACGTTGCCCTAGGTGGCGGCATCTCGAGTGTCGGACCACGCGCAAACCTCACCGTGCGTTCGTCGACATTCGTCGGAAACATCCGCACCAGCGACTCTGGCTTCAGCGGCGGCATTGTCATGGGCAATGGAAACGCGACTGTCGTGTCTTCCACCTTCGTCGGCAACACACTAGGCATTTCGGGCGTCAACAGCCCGCCGCTGACCGGGAATCTGTTCGCCGCCAACGAATACAGCTGTACAGGCTTCTTGACCGACAGCGGGTACAACGTCGCCGACGACGACACCTGCGGGTTCACCCCTGGCGGAACAAGCCAGACGGTGAGCCTGGAGAGCCTGAAATTGCCGGATCTATCGAGCAACTACGGGTTGGCCGACAATGGCGGTCTCACCCAGACCGTGCTCCCGGGAGCGGGTAGCAGCGCAAGCGGGGTGATTCCGGCCGGCACCGCAATGTCCGGCGTGATTATCAATGGTCAGGGCGTATACCTGTGCGGCGACCCCACGCACCCGGTGGTCGACCAGCGCGGTGTTCCGCGCCCGATCGTGACCGACCAGGCCTGCACCGCGGGTGCGGTCGAGATCGAGCCCGCGCCAGTCTCGACGCCCACCACCATCACGGTGACGCCGACGAATAACCCGTCCACTTTCGGCGGCACTACCTTCACCGTCGAAGTGACTACCACGACGGACAACCAGCCCGTGCCTACCGGCGAGGTCACCCTGGATGCCCTCGGGAATGGCTGTGTTCCGCCGTACACCCCGCTGCCGCAGAACGGCGACGGCACCGTGACCAAGACCTATTTGCTCGGTGCCGGCGACCATCAGATCGTCGCGTGCTATCGGGATTCCGGCGGCGCCTACGCGCCATCGGAGTCCGTGCAATTCACGCAGCACGTCAACAGGGCTCCGACGAGCACCACGCTCATGTCGTCGGCCAACCCGTCGAACACCGGCGCATCTGTCACCTACACCGTCGGCGTTGAGGGGTACGTCGCCGGCGACATGTGGAACGCCACCGTCGACTTCGTGGACGTTACCGACGCGCAGAACCCGGTCGTGGTCTGTTCGGGAGTGACGTTCGACCGTCCTGACGACCCGGGCCTGGAACCGAAGGCGACCTGCACCGACCAACCGACCGCGGGCGGGCACACCGTCGAGGCCACCTACAACGGCACCACTAACTACGCACCGAGTAGCGCGACTCTGACCCAAACCGTCGACAGTCCCGTCCCCCCGGCGCCTGTGATCACTGCACCCGCTGACGGATCGACCACCGACGACACAACTCCAGCCATCACCGGCACGGGCGTGGTCGGCAACACTGTCACGGTGGCGGTCGACGGCCATGCGATCGGCACGACTCAGATCGTCGCCGCTGCCCAGAAAAACCCGGGGGTAGGCCTTACGGCTGCGCTGACTGCCGGCGACGCCGGAACTTGGTCGTTGACGGCGCCGCAGCTGTCGGACGGAACGCACACCGTCGTCGCCTTCCAAACCGATCCTGCGGGCAATGACTCGGCTGATGCCACGACGACGTTCCTCGTCCTCTCGGCCAGTGGCCAACCGACTGCGCCCTCGGACAGTTCTGCGCCGTCGGGCACTTCATCGTCGGCCAGCGCTGTCCCGCCTACAGGCGAGACGACACCGACAGACGGTGGGAGTGGTTCGGACGCCGTACTGGCTTCGACCGGCACCACGGGGTTGTCGGGTCTGCTCGCAATAGCACTGGGGGCGATTCTCGCCGGAGTCGCACTGCAGTGGCGCCTACGTCGTCGACCAGGCCGTCACGCATAGGCATCAACAGCGGGCGGGCACACCGGACGGTGCCTCGGTCATAGTGGCTGCAGCGCCCCGGCCCGGCCGAAGACCTCGGCAAGACCCTCAATCGAACGTAGGTAGTCATCTTTAGTGCGCTGCCGCGGCTCGGCCAAGATGTGCGTGATGCCGAGCTCGCGCAGCTTGTCAATCCAGCCGAGCATCTCGTCGTGGTCGTCTTCCAGCCCGTCCCAGGGCACTCTCACTGATAAGACGTAATCGCTTTCGGGCCGCTCCTCGCGGACCTTCGACACCTGCGCCACAAGATCGCCGAACTCGGCTCCACGTGGCGCGGCGAGGATCCCGTGCCATCCGTCGCCAAGCCGGGTCGCACGACGCAATGCCGGTCCGCTGTGTCCGCCGATCCAGATCGGGATACGTCTACCGGGTTGCGGTTTCGCGCGCATCTGGTCGAACGTCACGCCATGGACCGGGTAGTCCCCCGTAATCGGGTCCTCGGTCCACATCGCGCGCATGATGTCGATAGCCTCGTCGGTGCGCGGACCGCGTTCGTCCATCGGTACGCCGAGAGTCGCGAACTCGGGCACAACGTAACCGCCCGCACCGCCGACGATAAGCCGGCCATTACTGAGAATGTCCAGCGATGACAGCATCTTGGCCATGATCACCGGGCGGCGCATCGGCAAAACGAGCACGGTCGTACCGAGTTCGATGACACTCGTAGCGGCCGCAGCCCACGTGAGCGACACAATCGGTTCATAGATATACGCCGATGGCGGGTACACCGAGCCTTTTTGTACGACGACGTGATCACTGACCCACGCCGCGGCAAATCCCAGCTGCTCGGCAAGGACGGCGGCCTCCCGCAGGCTGTCGGCGTTCGCGGCGGATCCGGCTTGCGGCAGATGGACCCGGCCGTCAGCGCCGTACCGGCGGATGCAAGATGTCTGCTTATCGTCACTTTTCCTCGTAGACCGTCTGGATTTTTTCGACGCCGTGCCATTCACCCGGGTCGTGGCACACGTGCACGCTGGCACCGGTGTCGCGCAGGCCGGCCAGCCGTTTGACACTCTCCACGGCGACGTCCCGATCCCAGGTGATGGCGGGCGGTTCGCCGGTGTCAAGCTGGCCGGCGTTGTAAACCGCGTCGCCGGACAGGATGTGCTGAGCGCCAGAGGGAAACGTGATCTTCAGACACTGATGGCCCGGTGTATGGCCGGGTGTCGACACCAGCGTGAGTACGCCGTTACCCAGCAGGTCACACTCCGACTCGTAGTCGAAGAACTCCGGCAGCGCGCTGTCGTCATAGAAGTCGTTGCGCACGAAACCGCTGGAGTTGTCGTCCATCACGGTGATCGCGTGGTCCCACTCACGCTGGCGCACAAGGACTCTGCTGTCCGGGAAGTAGCGGTTCATCCCGGCATGGTCGTTGTGCAGGTGCGAGTTGAGCACAAGCGTCACGTCCTTCGGGGCGATGCCCGCGGCCTCGAGACGGCTCACCACATCGGCGTCATCCGGCAGCACCGGCACGAGGTGCCGCCGCGCGATCCCACCCCAGTAACCGACAGCGTCCTCGCGCACGTGTGGATGCATGCCGGTGTCGAAAAGGACGGTCTCGCCAGCGGTCTGAATAACGAACGCCATGACCGGGTTGGGCGCCGTACCTTCCATCTCCGGCATCTTGCTCGTCACGTGCCCCGCGGGGACGGCCAGTAGTTTCACGCGTTGACTCCATCCGTAGTGGTCGTCGTACTCGATCCGGCGTCGCGACGCTTCGCGACCTGTCCCAGCAACTCGATGATCTGCTCGGTCGTCATCCCCGTCGGGTAGACGCACGGGACGGTGACACCCTGCTCGTAGTAGCTCGAGAGCGTGTCAACAACCGCCGCGGCGTCGTACCGCATGCACGTGCCGGCGACGACTGCTTCTACGTCGGCGAGACCTTGGCTCGCGAAATGCTTGCGATAGTTGGGCAAGTTGTCGTTGTACGACGCGGCATCGGCCCGCACGCTCTCCGGCGATCCAACGCGGATGAACAACGCCGACATCACGCCACTCTTGCCGGCTGCAGTGGCGGCCGCCGCGATCTGCGCGGCCGTCGTACCGGCTGTCTGTGGCGTCAGCCAGTTGAGGATGACGCCGTCGGACTCGGAGGCAGCCAGGTCGATCATCTTCGGCCCGAGCGCGCCAACAACGACCGGGAACCCTCCCCCGAAGCCGATGTCACCTGCGGAAGCCGCCTTGACCTCGCGCACGTACGTCGTGAGCTGGCCCAGCGGTGAAGCCGGATAGGGCAAACCGAGCGCCTCAATGGTCGGGCGATGCGATACGCCTACACCCATAATGAACCGGCCGTCAGACTCTTCGTTGATCGTGGCCGCGAGCAGGCTGGCAATCCGACTTGGCCGCACCGTTGACGCCGCGATCCCGGGCCCGACATGCATCCTTGTCGTCGCGCGCAATGCCGCGGCGGACGTAATGAACGGGTCGCGGCCAGTCACATTGGACGCGGACAGCAGACCAGTTTCGGGTAGGTAAAGGTGCGTGATGCCAGCGTCTTCAGCCGCCGCGGCGATAGTCGTCACGTCGGACGCAGATACCGCCTTGAGCACAAGTCCAAGAGGGGTCGTCATAGCACCCTTTCGTAGGCGTTGAGTTGCACAGTCATGGACAACGAGTCGTCATCGACGCGGCGGCCGATGTCGAGTATCCCTTGCTGGACGCTAGCGTCGACGGGACGGCTGAGCAAGCATCGACGTACGACCGGCCATGTCTGCAATCTTGTCTCCGCGCCGCGGAACGGCGTAACGTCGGCGACATTCCCTACCTGGAGGCACAATGCGGCAGTTCCTGACACGAGACGACGGCACGCGACTTGCTTACGAGATCCACAATCCGGACGCCACCGGCACGCCGATGATCATTACGCACGGCTTCTCCGCGACGGCGGCGATGTGGGAACCCAACATCGAAGCGCTGTCGAAAGACCGACCGCTGCTGACCTACGACCAGCGCGGTCACGGGCAGAGCGGGGATCCTGGCAAGACCGAGGGTTACAGCGAGGCGATCAACGTCGCGGACATCGACGCGCTGATCGACCTGCTCGACGCACCCAAAGTCATCGTCGGCGGCATGTCGCTTGGCGGTTATCTCACGCTCGCCTACCACTTGGCGCATCCCCAACGAATCGCCGCACTTCTGTTGCAGGACACGGGCCCGGGCTACAAGAGCGATTCAGCGCGCACGGGGTGGAACGAGTACGCCGAGAAGGTCGCGGTCCAAAAAGGAAGTGCGGACCAGGGCCAGGCAAAGTCGGCCGAAGTCGCCGGCGCCGTGCACGACAATCCGCAAGCGCTGATGCACGTGGCCCGCGGCGTACTTGCGCAGCAGGACGCGCGGGTAATCAACTCATTGCCCACGATCGACGTACCGACCCTCATCGTGGTCGGCGCCAACGACACGAACTACCTCGCGGCGACCGACTACATGACCAGCAAGATCCCGGGCGCGCGCAAGGTCGTCATTCCGGACGCCGGACACGCTGCAAACATGGACCAGCCGGAGTTGTTCAACGCTGCCGTCGCCGAATTCCTCAACGGTCTCTAGGACTGTCTTACAGTGCGGCAAGCAGCTCGCTCGTAGAGGTCACCGTCGCGAAGCCGCCGCCATGCAGATTGGTGGCCGTCGTACGCATGAGTTCGTCGGCCGAGGTCGTCGTGCCGTCGGGACCTTTGAGGTCGAACGTCCGCGTCGCGTCGATCGGTACGACGACCTGATAGCCGAGGTTGCCACCCATACGTGCGGTCGTCTCGACACACATGTTGGTCTGGATACCGCACACGACGAACTGCGAGATCCCTTGCGCCCCAAGCCATTCTTGGAGGTCCGGCGTACCGTAGAACACCGAGTTGACCGACTTACCGATCTTGAGCGCCGGGTCCAACGCGGCCACGAAGTCTTTGAGCATGTTGCCCTCGGTGCCCGGAGCCAGCGGCGAACCTTCTTTGGGCGAATCGTGTCGTACAACGACGATCGGCCGATCGGACTTTTCCCAAGCCTCAGCCAGTTTCTCGACGTTGGCCTCACACTGCGGGTTGGTGCTTGGGCCCCAGGCCGACGAATCAAACCCGTGCTGTACATCGATGATGAGGAGAGCCGCGTTTGGCTCGATGTTTTCCATACTGATATTCAACGCCACCCTGAGTCCATCGGCGCACTGAGCCTGTCGAACGGCGCCGCCCGGCTACTTCGATGGCGGAAGGTTCGGATCGACCAGTTCGGGTTTCGCCGTCAACACCGCTATCGGATACGCCACCGCCGGTGAGGTGATATCCGCGAGCGTCCCGCCGACTGCCTGAGTGCCGTCAAACCCGGTCCACGTCACCGAATACACCACATGCACAGTCATCGGCCAGGTCCCGCCGTAGGTTTGTGCGGCGAATGCGACCGAACACGTCGGGGACGGCTGGCTCATTGGGACACCCTCACCGATTGGCGTACCCGGACCGCTGCACGTCTTCGTCGGAGTCGTTCCGTCGTTCGGCTCGATCACCAGCGACACCGGAGTGATCGTTGCCTCGACCCACACCGGTCCAGCATCGATCCGCGGCGTGACCGCGCTCCAGGACGCTACGTCGACCCAGAACCAGGTGTACGCGTTCTTCATCGTTGCGCGGCGCCCGTCGGGTGTGACGAGGTAAGGGTTGATGTTCAGGGCAGGAGTCGTGACGGCGGTAGTGCTACGCAGGTCGACCGCCAACTGCTGCGGATCGGCCAACACCGGCGCTGCGGGAGCACCCGGCACACCCGGCGTCCCGTTCCTGACCCAGGTGTAAGTCGGCGCCGCGCCCGGACAGTAGGAGCCGACCCAGTAGCCCGACTCGTATGTCTCGCCGGCGGGCGGAGGTCGGCCTTGGTCGTATGTCTTCGTCCCCGTATCTGGAGCCTGCCCGGTATACGGATTTGAAGGCGTGGCGGCGTACGACGCGTAGCTGCAAGGGTCCGGCGCCGACGACGTCCCCGCCGTAGCTGCCGGCACCGTCGACTCATTTCCGCCCGGGATGCCTTGGTTAGGGGTCGGTGCGGTCGGTTCTAACAGTACGCATTCGTCACTCGACCCTTGGATTGTCGCCTGATTTGTGGACGTTTCGGCATTCGCACTCGCGGAGCAGGCGTGTGCTTGTCGGGGAGCGACGAGGCACACTGATACAACAGCAATGAGTAAGAAAACGCCCCGAATAATCTGCGTCAACACTCGTCGGCCTTAGCGGTGAGCTGGGTTATTCGCCATTTCCCATCCTCGTTGAGGTCGAAGAAGGACTTGAACCGCGCGATTGCTGCACCCTCGGATACAACCGTTCCGTCAACAGCCGAGATCAAGGTCTCGCTAGTCATGTTCCGGCACTCGACCATCGTGGCCGACTTATCGGTAACCGCCGGTTCGAGGACTCCATACGTGATCGTTCCGCCCGCACGTTGACCCTTCTCGGCGATTGCGGCCATCCCTTTGTACGCAACCTCGACGACGGCTGGGTAGGCGTACTTGGTCAACTCATCGAAGACCACCTGTTTTGGCGCGCCGACGAGTTGGACGAAATTGTTGAAGTAAGCCTTGTACTGGCTGACGATCGCCTTCTGGTCTGTGGTGAGCTTCGGCGTCGACGAAGTCGAAGCGCTGCCGGAGTTAGACACTGAGGGTAGTTCGGTGGGTTTCGTGCCATCGGACGTCGTACAGCCGGACACGACGATCAACACACACGTCGCTATCGCGACCCCGAGCCGCTGTCTCCGTCCGTGCACGCGTCCACCTCACCGGATAACCCGTTACCTGACGCTCGACATTACCTAACACTCAGCACATGCCCAAGAAATTGTCCACAGGCATTCGCAGGTCAGCGGCACCGGAATGCCGCCGACGGCATTATCCGCGGGACGGATTTGGTCGCGACTACGCGACCAAATCCGCCCCTGGGAGCCACGCGTGGTCGCGCGCCGCGATGGTCATAAGGACGTGGCATCCTGTGTGACATGACTGCATACGTCGCGTTGATGCGCGGAATCAACGTCGGTACGGCGAAACAAATCAAGATGCCAGCACTTAAGGACGTGTTCACGGAGCTTGGCCTCGACGATCCGCAAACCCTGTTGCGTAGCGGCAACGTCGTCTTCCGTAGCAGCCAGACGCTTGATGCCGCGTACGCCGATCACATCGAGGCCGCCGTACTCGAGGCCACCGGTGTGCAGTCGTCGGTTGTGTTGTTTGACGAGTCTGAGTTCACGCGGATTGCGAGCGAGGACCCGCTGCAACAGATCGCGACCGATCCGGCTCGGCATGTCATTGGGTTCAGCTCAGTGCCGATCGAGAATCCCGACTCGATCTCGATGCCGTCCGCGAAGGACATCGCGCCCGAACTGATCGTCGTTGGTCGGCAGGCTATCTACCAGTGGTGCCCGGACGGAATTTCAAAGTCGAAAGTGAAGCCGGGATTCTGGAAGCAGTTCGACGGGGTCATCACGACGCGCAATCGGCGTACCGTCGACAAGCTCCTCGCGATGATCGGATGAGACGCCCGCGTACGACGGCCATGGTGTACGCCGCCGTGAGCGCACTCGACGCGCTACTCGCGTCAGCGGAATCCCCTGGTGTCAAGCGAATCCGACGGATCACAAAACCAGCCCTTATGCCGCTGCTCGCCTTGGATGCTCATAGTCACAGCCAACCGCTACGTGAGGTCGATGTCGCACTGGCCGCGAGCTGGGTCGGCGACGTCGGGTTGCTCAATTCATCGGACGCGGGTTTTCTCGTCGGAGTCGGCGGATTCGCCGCCGCGCACGCGAGCTATCTGAAGGCGTTGACCGCACCAGTCCCTGATTCAGGCACTAAGCGCGCCACCATCAATACCGCTGCAGGAGCGTTCTCCACCGCAGCCATTTCCGCAGGAACCCTTCTGTGGAAGCGATTGTCACAGACCGATCCCCTGCTGCGGGTGCCGGTGGCGGCGTACGCCGGTCTCGTCAGCACCATGGGGTTCGCCGCGGTCCGCCGTGGGCTTCTCACTGGTGGTGGGCCGGGGCGGTGCCTCATTGCCGGCGGAATATTGTTCACCGTGTCCGACGGGCTCGTTGCCCTGACAAAGTTCGGCCCGCGCCGGTACGCCGGTCTCGACACCCTCGTAATGGCGACGTATACCAGCGCACAGGCACTTCTCGTGGCAGGACTGCGCGACGCAACGTCCGACCGATGACTGCGCGGTACGAGGTGACGGATCGTGGGGCATTTTGTGACGGATCGTGGGGCATTTTGTGACGGATCGCGCTAGCTGGCGGCGGAGACCTCGCGTAGGCGTTGCGAGATCACCTGGGTGATGCCGTCGCCGCGCATAGTGACGCCATAGAGCGCGTCGGCGATCTCCATCGTGCGCTTTTGGTGGGTGATGATGATCAGCTGGCTGGTATCCCGCAGCTGCTCGAACAGGCTGATGAGCCGGCCCAAGTTGACATCATCGAGCGCCGCCTCGACCTCGTCCATCACGTAAAACGGGCTGGGCCGAGCACGGAAGATCGCGACCAGCAATGCAACCGCCGTCAGTGAACGTTCACCACCGGACAGCAGCGACAACCGTTTGATCTTCTTGCCCGGCGGCCGCGCCTCGACCTCGATCCCGGTCGTCAGCATGTTGTCCGGGTCGGTCAGCACGAGGCGCCCGTCGCCGCCCGGGAATAGTGTCTTAAACACGATCTCGAACTCGCGGGCTACGTCTTCGTACGCCGAGGAGAACACCTCGAGGATGCGGGCATCGACGTCGGCGACAACGGTGAGCAGATCACGGCGGGTGTTCTTGAGGTCTTCGAGCTGGTCGGTCAGGAACTGGTGCCGTTCCTCAAGCGCCGCGAACTCTTCGAGCGCCAGCGGATTGACCTTGCCGAGCTGGGCGAGGTCGCGTTCGGCCTTGGCGGCCCGTTTTTCCAGTACGCCGCGGTCGAACGGCTCTGGTTCGGGGATCGGCTTCTCCTTGGTCTCCGCCTCGGCGACCATCCCGGCCGTCGGCGGCACGAGTAGCTGCGGGCCGTACTCTTCGACCAGATGCTCGACCGTGACGCCGTACTCCTCGGTCGACTTCTCCTCAAGCTGGGTGATCCGCAGTCGCTGCTCAGCGCGCGCGACTTCGTCCCGGTGTACGGCGTCGGTCAGCCGGTCGAGGTCGGCGCCCAATTCGCGCAGCTTCGCCCGTACTGCCTTCAGCTCGCCCTCGCGCTCCACGCGGCTGGCGGCAATCGCGTCGCGCTCAGATTCAGCGCGCTTGACCGATACGGCCAGCCGGGTGAGGACATGCTCGGCAGCAGCCCGTACGTCGGCCGCTATCTGCGCTCCGCGGGCGCGGGCGGCGCGCTGCTTCTCCAAACGGGCGCGGGCGGCGCGTTCGTTGCTAGCGTTGCGCCGCAGGGATTCGACGCGACCGGTGAGGGCACGAACCCGCTCCTCTGCGGTGCGTACGCCGAGGCGTACGTCGACCTCTTGCTGGCGCAGTGTGCCGACGACGACGGCCAGCCGGTCACGTTCTTCGGTCGACGGCTCTTCGTCCGCCGGTGCTTCCTCGGCTAGGCGCAGCCGTTCTTCAAGCTCGGCCAGACCGCTGAGGTCACGGTCGCGGGCCTCCTCTGCCGCGGCCTGCGACTTGGTCAGCCGGTCCGCCTCCGAGGTGGCGTTGCGCGCAGCAGAGCCGAGCTGGCCGAGTTCTTCGGCAACGGCCGACATTCGGGCGTCGGACTCGTTGAGCGCCGCGATCGCTTCCTCGACGTCGGCCCCGAGACGCTGCTGTTCCTGTTGCGCAGACTCGAGGGCGCCCGTGAGTCGCTCGGCTTCCATAGCAGCCGCCGCCCGCTTCGACTCGGCTTCGTCGACGGCGGCGTGGATCTCGATCATGCTGGGCGCCGTACCCGAGCCGCCACGCGCGCAGTCACCGCCGATGACGTCTCCGTCTTTGGTGACGGCCCGAACTTCCGGGTGCGCCGAAGCCAGGTCCTGAGCGGCCTGGATGTCCTCAACGACCGCGATCCCAGCGAGCACGTGCGCCAGTACGCCGGCGATGTTGGCCGGCGCGTCAACGACGTCCGCGGCCCACTTCGCACCCGACGGCAGGCTGAGGGCTGCGTACCGGTCGGCCTCACCGCTGAACGACGAGACGAGCATCGAGGCCTGACCGGCATCCTTGTCCTTGAGCAGTTCGATCGCGCGGCCAGCGTCCTTCGGGCTGGCCACGACGGTGGCATCGGCGAGCGCACCGAGCGCCGCGGCGAGCGCGGCCTCATACCCCGCGTGCACGTTGAGCATGGTCGCCAGCGCACCAAGTACGCCGGGAAGCTCGTCCTTCGCGGCCAGGATCGTGGCGCTGCCGTCTTTACGTTTAAGCCCCACGGCCAGCGCGTCGCGGCGTACCGTCCACGACTTGACGTCTTGCTCGGCCTCGCGCAGTGCATTCTTGACCTCGCGGGTCTTCGCGACGGCACCTTCATGCGCGGCCACGGCGGCC
The DNA here is from genome assembly GCF_003003235.1 of Antricoccus suffuscus. NCBI lineage: Bacteria > Bacillati > Actinomycetota > Actinomycetes > Geodermatophilales > Antricoccaceae > Antricoccus > Antricoccus suffuscus. The sequence continues at coordinate 208,703 of NZ_PVUE01000002.1, read as the reverse complement.
TCATGGCGTTCGTCAAGGCCGTGCTCACCGTCGTCGAGCTCACCGACCGAGGACTGCAGTTGTTCGAACTTCGCGGTCGAGTCCTGCGCCCGCGCCGTCGCCTCGGTCAGCGCAGACTCCAGCCGAGCGAGCTCGTCGACGGCGGCGGCCGCTCGGGCCCGCAGCGCGTTAACCTGACCGGTGAGCCGGGCGAGGCCTTCTCTGCGGTCGGCGATCGCGCGTACGGCGGCGACGAGTTGCTCCTCGGCGGTCTTGAGCTCGGCTTCGCTGGCGCGCTTCGAGTCACCGATCTCCTGCAGCTTCGCCTGGTCGGCTTCGAGCTCTCCGCGCAACTTTTCCAGCTCTGCGGCGAAGATTGCAGCCTGGCGGTCCAGCTCGTCTGGGTCGCGCGCCGTCTGGGGATCCTCAAGGGGTTCGCTGAGGTTGCGGTGTCGTTCGGTAGCCAGCTGTGCCGTGCCCCGCAACCGTTCACCCAACGCCGACAGCCCATAAAACGCCTCTTGCGCCGCGGCAAGCGCCGGCGCATCAGTGGCGAGCGCGTCGTCGAGCTCCGCCTCGCGGCTGGTCAGGGTCGCGAGGCCGGCCTCGACCTCGGTACGCCGCTGTCGCATCGCGGTCTCGTCGGCGACCTCTTTGTCGAGGGTCGAGCGCATGGTCACGATGTCGTCGGCCAATAGCCGCAGCCGCGAGTCACGCACGTCGGCCTGGATGGCGGCGGCTCGGCGCGCTACGTCGGCCTGCCGACCCAACGGTTTGAGTTGTCGACGCAGCTCGTCAGTCAGGTCGGTCACTCGAGTCAAGTTAGCCATCATCGCGTCGAGCTTGCGGATGGCTTTTTCCTTGCGTTTGCGGTGCTTCAGTACGCCGGCGGCCTCTTCGATGAAGCCACGACGATCTTCGGGCCGCGCCTGCAGGACACCGTCGAGCTGGCCCTGTCCCACGATCACGTGCATCTCGCGGCCAATGCCCGAGTCCGAAAGCAATTCCTGGATGTCCAGCAGCCGGCAGGAGTCGCCGTTGATCTCGTACTCGCTCTCGCCGGAGCGGAACATCCGGCGCGTGACCGAGACTTCGGCGTAGTCGATCGGCAGCGCGTTATCGCTGTTGTCGATGGTGAGAGTCACCTCGGCGCGTCCGAGCGGCGCACGCCCCGCCGTACCGGCGAAAATGACATCTTCCATCTTGCCGCCGCGCAGCGCCTTTGCGCCTTGCTCGCCGAGCACCCACGAGATCGCGTCGACGACGTTGGACTTGCCCGAGCCATTGGGGCCGACCACGCAAGTCACGCCGGGCTCGAAACGCAAAGTCGTCGCTGACGCGAAGGACTTGAAGCCCTTCACCGTGAGGCTCTTCAGATGCACGTACGAACTCCATTACTGCGGCAATACGGTGCGTCTACGACGCGGGCGCTTACTGGCTTCGGAACTACTCGACGATACCTTGGCGCGCGGTCGAAACCAGGGACCCACGGGCTTGCGGGCGCACTCCCCGATGACACGTGCACTGTCGCCACGACCGCGAATGTCACTCGCTTCTCATCAGTCCCACAAGCCTCACGGGGCACGGCCCCGCGAACGAAAGCACCCGCGCAAGCGGACTTGCACGGGTGGTTTCGACGAGAGCTGCCGCCCAAGCGGACGTCGTCAGGAGCTCGATCGCGTCGTAACGCGCTGAGACTCTGATGCTTTCGGGGCCGCGAGGTGGGTGGCTACTTCGGCGGCGACTTCGGGACCGTACGCGCCGCCCAGGCGTTGGCAGAATTCGGCGGAGGTGAAGTCGTATTCCTGGGTGCCGACGGTTTCGACCACGTACGCCGCCAGGGTGCAGCCGACCTGAGCGGCGCTCTCCAACTGCAGTCCCCAGCTGAGCGCCGCGAGGAAGCCGGCGCGGAAGGCATCACCGACGCCGGTCGGGTCGGCACGGGTCAGTTCCGGCGTGGCACCGACCTCGACCGATGTCTTGTCTGCGATGCTCACCCGGACGCCGTCCTTGCCGAGGGTGGTGACCTGCATCCCGACCCGCTTGAGGATCTCTTCAGCGCTCCAACCGGTCTTCTTCTCGATGATGTGTGACTCGTACTCGTTGGAGATCAGGATGGCCGCACCGTCGATCAGATCGCGGATCAGTTCCCCGTCGCCGAAGGCCAGCTGCTGCGAACAGTCAGCGATGAACGGGAACCCGCGTTCCCGACACTCGTGGGTGTGCCGGCGCATCGCCTCGGGGTCATCTGCGCCGATCAAGACGTACGACGGCGCTCCGACGCGGCTGACGATCGGGCCCAACTCGATCTGCCGGGCCTCCGACATGGCCCCGGCATAGAAGGTCGCGAACTGCGCCATATCGGCGTCGGTCGTCCCGATGAATCGGGCGGTGTGTAGTGACTCGGAGACGTGCACCGACTGGCAGTCGACATTGTGCCGTTCCAGCCAGGAGCGGTATTCGTCGAAGTCCTCGCCGACAGCGCCGACGAGCACCGGCCGCAGTCCGAGGCGTCCGAGTCCGAAGCACACGTTGGCGGCAACCCCGCCGCGCCGGATCTCCAGGTCGTCGACCAGGAACGAGACCGATAGCTTGTCGAGTTGATCGACCACCAGCGAATCGGCGAACTTGCCACTGAATGTCAACAAATGGTCGGTCGCGATCGAGCCAGCGATCAATAAGGTTCCAGAAGTCATGTCAGGGCACGTTACTCACCAACGGCCAACCGTCCCACACCTGCCCCCTTCAGCGATCCCGTCCCACGCGATGCAGTTGGCGGCGGGAGGGCGAGGTCGGATTGCTGGCCAGTAGGCGATGCCGACGGGGTTCGTGGCGTGAGCCGGACTAGAAGCGGCCGTTTCGGGGTCGCGGCTGGCATTTCGGGCAGGAGTACGACGAGCGGTTCATAAACGACTCGCGACGGATCGGCGTACCGCATCGTGCGCACGGCACGTCACGTTGACCGTAGGCGTGCAGCGAGCGGTCGAAGTAGCCGCTCGCCCCGTTGACGTTGACGTACAGCGCATCGAACGACGTGCCACCTTGGCCGAGCGCCTGCGCCATCACCTCGCGGGCGGCATCCAGTGCCCGGATGATCTGCGGTTTGGTGAGCTTCTCGGTCGGTCGCGCGCCGTGCAGCTGGGCCGCCCAGAGCGCCTCGTCAGCGTAGATGTTGCCGATTCCGGACACGACGCTCTGGTCCAGCAGCGCGCGTTTGAGCCCGGTGCGCCGTTTCTTGATCCGGGCGGCGACCGCGGCCACGTCGTACTCCGCGTCGAACGGGTCCCGCGCGATGTGCGCGATGACGCTGGGCAGCGCCGCTCCCCCGGCATCGAACATCAGGTGCCCAAACGTGCGCTGGTCAACGAAGCTCAGATCCGGGCCGTCGTCGGCGAAGCGAAACCGGACGCGCTCGTGCGTCGATGGAGCGAGCCCGGACGGTACGACGAGCATCTGACCGCTCATCCCGAGGTGGACCAGCAGCGCGTCCTCGTGGTCGAGTACCAGCCAGAGATACTTACCGCGGCGGGCGGTGCCGGTGATCGTCGCCCCCGTAAGGCGCTGTTCGAGGTCTGCGGGTCCGGCGATGTGCCGGCGTACCGCTCGCGGGTGTTGTACGGCGACATTCGCGACGATGCGGCCGACGACGTGATCGTGCAGGCCGCGCCTGACGACCTCAACCTCGGGAAGCTCAGGCACCGGCGTACCGGCTAATCGGTGCTCGCCCCGCCGGAATCGATCGTCTCGACCGTGAGTCGAGCGGCAATCTGCTCGGCCTCCTTCTTCGTCCGGCCGCTGCCGGACCCATACGCCGCCTCGCCGAGGACGACGGTTGCAGAGAAGACTCGCGCGTGGTCGGGGCCGGTGTGCTGTAGCCGGTAGGTCGGCACGCCGAGTCCCCGGGTCGCGGTGAGCTCCTGCAAATGGGTCTTCCAGTCGAGCCCGGCACCGCTAGATGCCGCCGCCTCGATAAGTGGGTCGAACAGCTTGCGTACGACGGTCTTCGCGGCGTCGGGGCCGGTGCCCAGATGCACCGCCCCGAGTATCGCCTCCAGCGCATCGGCGAGGATCGAGTCCTTGTCGGCGCCGCCGGTCACGGTCTCACCGCGGCCGAGCTTGATGTATTCGCCCAACCCGTTGGGCCCAAGAGTGCGCGCCACGCTCGCCAGCGCTCGCATGTTGACGACGGACGCGCGCAGCTTGGCGAGCCGCCCCTCGGGCAGGTCCGGGAAGTTGCGATACAGCGCCTCGGTCACGTGCAGCGACAGCACCGAGTCGCCCAGGAACTCGAGTCGCTCGTTGGTCGGCAGCCCACCGTTTTCGTACGCGTACGAGCGGTGCATCAGCGCCAGCTCGAGGAAGTCTTGCGGAATTTCGGCGCCGATCGATACACAAAGATGAGCGAATCGTTCTTCTTGTGATTCGCTCATCGTTGTCGGCGCCCCGTCATAACCGGTGTGCCGGAAGGTCAGACCTCGAGGACCTGACGTCCGTCGTACTGGCCACATGCGCCGCACGCGGTGTGCGGGCGGACGGGCGCGCCGCACGCACGGTTAGTGCAGGTGGTCAGCGCGGTGGGCGTCGTCTTCCACTGCGAACGACGTGCCCGGGTGTTCGAGCGCGACTTCTTCCGCTTGGGGACGGCCATTAGATTCTCCTCAGTTATGCCGCACAGTGCGTGCGGTATCTCGGTGCTGCGTTTCTGGTAAAGCTTCGGTGATGCTCAATCGACGCTCATCAAAGACCGACGAATGATCTTACTTGCTGCTCGATCACGAACAGCAACCTGATCGAGTTATTCCGCTCTCACGAGTCGTCGTGATCGTCGCCGCCGGGTTCGGCGCCACTGAACTTCTCGCGCAACGCGGCCCAGCGCGGGTCGATCAGCTCGTGCGCGTGATCCTCCGGCAGATCCTCGAGCCGTTCGCCGCATCCGGCGCATAATCCTTGACAGTCTGGTTTGCACAGCGGTGTCAGCGGCAGTTCGGTGACGATCTCATTGCGGATCACTGCCTCGAGGTCGGCCCGGTCATCGACCAGTCGGTTGACCTCGTCCTCTTCGGTGGTCTCGTCGGTCTTGGTGCCCGGGTAGGCAAAAAGCTCGGTGAGATTCACCTGCACATCTTCAGTTGTCGCGGTCAGACAACGACCGCATTCGGCCACCGCCGTGCCGCGCACGGTGCCGGTGACCAGCACTCCCTCAGCGACCGACTCGACCCGCAGATCGAGCTCGAGCGTCGAGTCCTGCGGGATCTTGATCAACTCAAGGCCGAGGTCCGCCGGCGCCGGAACCTGCGTGACGACATCTCGCCCGGCACCCGGCTGCCGGCCCAGGTCTCTGATATCGATGACCAGCGGTCCGGACGGCGGGTACTTGTGACTGTGCCTCGCGGGGGCACCTGCGGCACGTCCGGGCGCGGACGAGCCGTGGTGTTCTCTGCGATTAGTAGTCATATCACCGATGCGTTGGGCAAAATTATCCTCGCGAACGGCCTGCTCAGCGAGTGGCCCAGTTGCCCGGGCCGACCGTTAAGACTACCTGCTCGAGAGGCCGTACCGCTAGTATCCGCGTACTCGAGGCGACGTCGCGTGGCTCACCATTCGCCGACCGCGCCGCTCAGCCGTTCTGGTCGAATACCGCTTCGTAACCGGTGTCGCTACCGCGGCGCTCGCGGAGCGCTTCGCGGCCATGATCGACGGTCTTGCCAAGCTTTTGCAGTGTGGTGGCAAGCGAGGTCAGGCTGTCGTCGACGTACTTGTCGGCGTCGGCGCGCAGCGCGCGCGCCCGGTCGTTGGCGGTGGCCTCAATCTGCTCTGCGCTGCGCAGCGCAGAGGCGTGCACCTCGTGTTCGCTGACGAGCCTCTCGTGCTCAGCGTGACTGTTCGCGATCGCGCGATCGGCGTCGGCGTTAGCCTTCTCCGTCAACGCGGTGGCCTCGGCGTGCGCCGCGTTGACGACTCGGTCAGCCTCGTTGTTGGCGGTGGCGACCGAATGATCGGCATGCTGCCTGGCCTCGTTGACGACGCGGTCGGCCTCCGACGTACTCACCTCGTGAACGCGCTCGGCCTCTTGACGCGCCGACTCGATGATGTCGTCGCGCTGCTCAAGAATCTCGCGCGCGTCCTCGACGGCGGTCGGGAACGCGTCCCGCAGGTCGTCGAGCAAGTCAAGCAGTGCCGGCCTGTTCAAGATCGCCGACGAGGACATGGGCACGCCTTTGGCGGCCTCCACCGCCTCAATGATTTCGTCGAGGATCTCAAATACGCGGTTCATCCTAAGGTTCCTTCGTGTACGTCGGGCCAGTTATCGGCCCTGCCGCGCGACCGCGCTATGGTGCGGACTGCTCGGCAAGGCGAGTCATCAGTGCGGCGTACGCCGGCGCGGGGAGCATGTCCTTCACGTCTCCGCCGTACTTCGCAACTTCCTTTATCAGACTCGAGGATAGGTAACTATGCTGCGGATTTGCCGCTAGAAACAGCGTTTCGACGCCGGCAATTTTGTGATTCATCTGCGCCATCTGAATTTCGTAGTCGAAATCGGTGGCGACGCGCAGCCCCTTACAGATGGCCTTGATGTCGTTGGCGCGGCAGTAGTCGACCAGCAGGCTGGAGATGGAGTCAACTCGGACGTTGGGCAGATGCGCGGTCGACTCCTGGATGAGCTTCATCCGCTCCTCAAGGCTGAACATCGTCTTCTTCGACGGGTTGACCGTGACCAACGCGTAGACCTCGTCGAAGACCTCGCTAGCGCGCGTGAAGATGTCGAGATGCCCGTTTGTCAGCGGATCGAACGAGCCCGGACACGCGACCCGTCGCGTGATGTTGGTGACGGTGATGGGGTTCTGTTGGGTGCTCACAATGCGAGACCGTACCAAAGGTGCGCGGCGCCGTACCGCCGGTCGCGCAGCGGCTCAACCCCACCCGGCCATTCCCACCGGTCGCGGTGCGCGCGCTCGACGACAACCAGGGCGTCCGGGCGACACAGTCCTTCGTCGAGCAGGGTCCGCAGCAGATCCGCCAGCTCGGGGGTCCGCACGTCGTACGGCGGGTCAATGAAGACGGTCTGCGCGTCGACGGCACCCGCCTGACACGCTCGGTCGGCCGGTTGCTGGAGGACGGTGCAGCGGTCCTGCGCGCGCAGCGTCGCGACGTTGGCGCGGATGACCGCGGCCGCCTGCGGATGGCGTTCGACGAAGTACGCCGTCGGCGCACCGCGCGAGATCGCCTCCAGCCCGATGGCGCCGCTGCCGGCGTACAGGTCGATAAACGGCCCGTCGGTCAACTCGTGCGTCGCCTCGATGGAGGCGAACAGCGCCTCGCGAGTCCGGTCGGAGGTGGGCCGGGTGGTGGCGCCGGTGGGAGCCTTGAGCAGCCGGCCGCCGTACTCGCCGGCGACGATTCTCGTCACCGCTAACCCATCTCGAGGTATTCCGAGCGGGCCTCGGCTTCGAGCGCCTCAAGCTCGCTGCGGAGTACGACGTGCCGCGCCAGAGTCGGGTCGGCGTGTAACACCCTGTCGCAGTAGTCGCGCGCCTTCTCGATCACGTCCTCATCGTCGACGAGCGACAACAGTTTGAGGTGGTTGCGGGTGCCGGACTGGGCGACACCGAGCACATCACCCTCGCGGCGCTGTTTGAGATCGAGCCGCGCCAGCTCAAATCCGTCGTTGCTCTTCTCCAGCGCCTTCAACCGCTCGACCGACGGCGAGTGCGGCGAGACCTGCGTGATGAGCAGGCATAGACCCGCATCCTTGCCGCGGCCGACCCGACCGCGTAACTGGTGCAGGGTCGAGAGGCCGAAGCGCTCCGCGTCCATGATCACCATCACCGTCGCATTAGGTACGTCGACGCCGACCTCGATGACGGTCGTCGCGACAAGTACATCGATCTCGCCGTCCGCGAATCGCCTCATGACGCGGTCCTTGACGTCCGGGGCCAACTTGCCGTGCAGTACCTCTACCCGCAGCCCTTCCAGTTCTCCCTCACTGAGCAACTTGGCCAGTTCGAGTGCAGCTATGGGCCGGCGCTTCTTGTCGTCAGCGGCGGGATCTTCTTCGAGCGCGTCCTTGTCGTCCACGTCATCGGCGTCGTCCAGGCCGATCCGCGGACATACGACGTAGGCCTGGTGCCCGTTCGCGACCTCCTCACGCACGCGCTCCCACGCCCGCTGCACCCACGCCGGACGCGCTCCGGCCGGGACGAGGGTCGTGGCGATCGGCGAACGGCCCGGCGGCATATCGCGCATGGTCGACACACCGAGCTCGCCGAACATCGTGATCGCAACGGTGCGCGGAATCGGGGTCGCGGTCATCACCAGGGTGTGCGGTATCGAACCGTCAGATCCCTTACGTCGCAAGGCATCGCGCTGTTCGACGCCAAATCTATGTTGCTCATCGATCACCACCATCCCAAGATCCGCGAACTGCACTTTGGGTTCGAGAAGGGCATGGGTGCCGACGACGATGTCAGCCTCGCCGGAGGCGATCTGTGCCATGGCCTCCTTACGGCGCGCCGTGCTAAGGCCCGCAGTGAGCGTCACGATCTTGACCGCGTCGGGCACGCTGTCGAGCTCGCCGGCCGACCCAAGGGGACCTAGAGACTCCCGGATCGAGCGAGCGTGTTGGAAGGCGAGGACCTCGGTGGGCGCGAGCAGCGCGGCTTGCCCGCCACGGTCGATGACTTGCAGCATTGCGCGCAGCGCAACCAGTGTCTTACCGGAACCAACATCCCCCTGCAGTAGTCGGTGCATCGGATGCGACTGCGACAGGTCGTCCGCGATCTCCTCACCGACTTCGATCTGCCCCGCGGTGCGCTCGAACGGCAACTCCTTGTCGAATGCGGCACCGGCGCCGTTGGCGCTTCTCGGCCGCGGGATCGCCGGCGCGCTCGCAGCCTCGATCCGCCGCTTTGCCAGCAGCAGCTGGATCGACAGGGCCTCTTGAAACTTCAGCCGCTCGTCGGCGGCCAGCCACTGCTTCTCGGTGATCGGCAGGTGTTTGTGGCGCAGCGCCGTATCCAGATCGACGTAGCCGAGTTCCTTGAGCTCGGCGTTGGCGATTGGGTCCTCGATCGGGGCGAGGCCGTCGACCACCAACTCGACCGACTGGCGGATTGCCCCACTGGTGAACTTGGGTTTCGCCGGGTAGATAGGCATCATGCGGTCTTGCCAGCGCTGCGGATCAGTGACCGACACGCCTTCGGTGTTGGCGAGCCCTACCGATGAAAAGATCTCGATCTCGGGCGAGCTCAGCTGCAGCTTGCCGTTAAAGGACGTCACGACCCCGGCGAACAACCCCGTCGTACCCGGCTCGAGCTGCTTGACCCGCCACGGCTGGTTCCAGAAGATGGCATCGATGGTCCCCGTGGGAACATCCAGCGAGATGATGGCGCGGCCCTTCGGACCCTTGCCGCCGCGCGCCTGTGCGCCCCGAGGGCCGATCCATTGCACCGCGACGACCTCGGTGTAGAAGGTGACGTGCTCACCGACCTCGAGCCCGCCCGAATCGCGCGGGTCGCCACGTTTGTAGTAGCGGCGCGGATAGTGGTGCAGCAGGTCGTTGACGGTCACGAACCCGAATTTCGCCTCGAATGCCTTGGCAGGCTTTAGCCCTAGAACGTCCAGGAGTGAGGTGTCCAGCGTGATCACGAGCTACTCCACCCCCAGTAGAAGTAAGTGGTCCGGATGTCCCCCTGCCAAGATGCTGACCTCGACCTCCGGATGCCGAGTCGCGATGTCGCGGCTGAGGTCATCGGCGAGTTCGTCCGGCGCCGACGGGCTCACGGCGACCGTCACGAGCTCTCCCCCGGTCGCGAGGAAGCGGTCGAGCAGGTCAAGGGCGACCTCCAGCACCGATGAGCCGATCTTCACCACGTCGTTTTCGATCGAGCCGATGACATCCCCGGGGTGACAGTGTCCGGCCATGGTGAGCGCTTCGCGCGCGGCGACCGCGATATCGGCGAAGCGAGTCGCCGCCGCCGCCTCGGCCATCGCGATCACATCTTCGTTGAATCGGCGCTCGGCATCGTGTACGGCGACCGCTGCCAGCCCCTGCATCACCGACTTGGTCGGCACAACGGCGACGTCGTGCCCAAAGGTGCGCGCCTCGCTCGCGGCCGCGTCGGCCACCGCGGTGCAGTCGCCGTCATTGGGAAGTACGACGACGTGGGCGGCATGGGTATCTTCGATCGCCGCGAGCACCTCGGCGGTCGATGGGCGGCGCGCGGGGCCGCTGTCGACGACCGTGACACCTTCTCCGAGGAACGCCGAACGAAGCGCGTCTCCGGGGGCGATGGCCACGACCGCGACACCACGCAGCGGAGTCAGTCCGCCGTCGCGGTGATCCTCGAACCTGGTGACCTCGATCTGATGCGGCCGGCCGGCTTGGATGCCAGCCTCGATCGCGGCTCCCACGTCGTTGACGTGCACGTGGATCCGCCAGGTCAGCGTGTTTGCGTCGGCCTCAGTCGCGCTGCCTTCGGCGATCACCACGCTGTCACCCAAAGACCGCAGTGATTCTTCGAGCGTGGCGACTGCGGTCCGCCCGGCATCGAGCAGATAGATGACTTCATAGGCGAACCCGTCGGAACCGTGGCGGCCGGCGTAAGGCTCGTCGAAGTCGCTCGGCGTGGTTGGAGCCTTGCGCGCCCATGCGGGGCCGCCAGAAGGCTGGCCACCAGTGACCGCCGCGAGCGCGTCGAAGATGATCGACAGTCCGCGACCGCCTGCATCGACGACCTTGGCTCTCGTGAGCGCCGGTAGCTGAAACTGGGTCTGAGTCACCGCTGCCGAAGCCGCCGCCGCAGCGGCCGTAGCGACGTCCGCGATCCCCGCCATGTCCAAAGTTGCGCGTGCCGCTGCGTCACGGGCGCCTTCGGCGGCACGGTCGGCGACCGTCAGGATGGTGCCTTCGACCGGGTCGGACACGGCCTTGCGGGCAAGTTGGGCACCCCGCGAGAGAGACTCGGCGAGCAATGAGGTCGGTCGCGTGCGAATCGCGTCTTCGTCGAGTTCACCGAGGACCTCCGACATTCCGCGCACGAACTGGCTCAGAATCACTCCCGAGTTGCCGCGCGCGCCGAGGAGTGCGCCGCGAGCGATCACGGCCGCCGCCGAACCGACGTCAGTAGGCCGTTCACGACGTAGGGCCTCGGTCATCGCGCGCAGCGTGAGCAGCATATTGGTGCCGGTATCGCCGTCGGGAACCGGAAAGACGTTGAGCAGGTCGATCTCGTCGCGGTGCGCGCCGAGCGCGTCGACAGCCGCCGAACACCAGCGTCGTACCGTCGCGGCATCCATCCGCAGGTCGGGATCCTGAGGTGCCGAGGTCGCGTCGTCAGACAATGCAACCTCCCTCACCATTCGATACCGCTGCCGATCGTTTACCTTATGTGTTGAGTACGACGTACCGAATGTGGCGCACCCGACCCGGACCCGACTTTACGTACGGAGTCGGCACCGGTTACTCTAGATAGGTTGCCCATTTGGACAGGTTCCATGCACGTTCAGATTCACCGAACGTCGCGCGCTCGTCCAAACCGAGCAGCCGACTAATTTTTCATTACACGATATTCCAGGAGTTTCCCGTGGCTAGCGTTTGCGACGTCTGTGGTAAGAAGCCGAGTTTCGGCAAGTCGGTCTCGCACTCTCATCGCCGGACCAGCCGTCGCTGGAATCCGAATGTGCAGCGGGTACACGCCGTTGTCGCCGGTGGCACCCACAAGACGCTCAACGCATGCACGACCTGCATCAAGAGCGGCAAGGTCGTCAAGGGCTAACAGCCCGCACGGCACTACCGGCTACACGCAACAAAAGCCGCCCCATTGGGGCGGCTTTTCGCGTTCCGATCAATCCCCTGGTCACGGCTTTCTCTTTCGTAGTCCCGCACGAAAAGGCGTGATGAGGAGGAGAAACGTGTAACAAGGACGCGGACGGTCTGCCTAGTCGGCGGGACGGATCCCGCGGGCTTTGGCCGCGTGCACGATCATGTCGGTGACGTCTTCGGTCGGAAACGCCGTCGCGTCAATGACGAGTTGGTAGTTGCGGGCATCGTTGAGATCGCACTTGTAGAACGAGTGCGCATAGGCCTTGCGCGCACGGTCGGTGGACTCCACCTGCTTGTGCGCCTCTTCGAGATCGAGATCCTTGAGCTTGGCCAACAACGCCACCCGCTTGTCGAGCGGACCATCCAACCGCACGTGAAGCGCATCCGGCTGGTCGCGGAGCACGAGGACCGCACAGCGTCCGAGGATCACGCCGCCGGGCCCATCGGCGACCTGATGAAGCACCTGCTCGGTCTTCTCTTTGAATAGGCGCTCGTCGGCGACCTTGTTGTAGACCAGGTGCTCGCCGCCGGTCAGGTCCGGAACCATCGCGATCGAACTGATCAGCCGCCACATACCGGTCGCGGCCTTGCCGTCCTGTTCCTCGGCGTCCGACAGCGGTACGCCGAGCGCACGCGCAACGGCTTGCGGTATTGCGCGGTCCACAAACGGTAGATGCAGGGCCCGCGCAACCGCTGGACCGACCTGCGCACTGGATGTGCCGTACGACGCCGAGATAGTGACGATGCCCATGGCACGATCATGGCATCTCAACGCCGAAAACGTCGACACAAACGACGACCCGCTAAATCTCGATACCGATCCGTGTCCCACGACCGCGATCGGTCACGATTGGCCCGTGATCCGTCACTCGCGCACCTTGATGGTACAAGTGTGCTGGTTGACAGCACGATCTCGCCGACGGCGCTGCGGAACCATACATTTGTACGCGGCGGCGAGTTACGAAGCGGCGGACCGACGCTAGAAGTGGTTCCAGCCGGCCATGGTCGGCGCCTCACCGTCGATCGTGACCGGCGGGGCGTCGTCTCGATCCGCGGCGCGAAGCGTCGTACCGACGACCTGCCAGCCGTCTGGTACCGAACCGCTCGAAGGGAACGTCGCGACCAGTGCGTGGTCGTCGCCTCCACCGAGCACCCAGCCGAGCGGGTCTTGGCCGAGCGCCGAACCGATCTCGACCATCCGCGACGGGACGTCGAACGCGGCGCGCTGCAGATCGATCTGCACACCACTCGCCGCGGCGATATGCCCGAGGTCTTGAATCAGTCCGTCGCTGACGTCGCACATCGAGGTCGCACCGGCGAGCGCTGCCGACTTCCCCTCGGCGTACGGCGGTTCGGGGCGTCGATAGGCGTCGATGAAGGCCTTGCCGGCTCTGAACCCACGCGACAGTATGGCGAGTCCGGCCGCCGCGTATCCGGTCCGGCCGCACAGCGCGACCACGTCCCCGACGCCCGCGCCGCCACGCAGCACCGGTGCGCGTTCCTCCAGGTCGCCGAAGGCGGTCACGGAGATGAATATCGCGTCGCTACGCGAAATGTCGCCACCGATCACGGAAGCGCCAACCAGCGCGCACTCGTCCCGCAGTCCGTCCGAAAATGCCTCTACCCAGGCGATCTCGAGCTCTGCCGGGCAGGCAAGTCCGACGACGATTCCGGTCGGTACGGCGCCCATCGCGACGATGTCGGCAAGGTTGGCCGCGGCGGCGCGGCGGCCGGTGTCCTCGCCACTTCCCCAGTCCCGCCGGAAATGTCGTCCCTCGACCAGTACGTCGGTCGTCACGACGACCCTGCCGTCCGGCGCAGACATCACAGCGCAGTCATCACCTGGCCCGACCAACACACGGTCGTTGGGTGCAGCGGTACGGCGTACTACGCGGTCGATGAGCCCGAACTCGCCGATGTCGCGTACCGTCCGCGCCGTACTCGGGTCGTCTGGTCGTCGTTCTTCCCTAGCGATTGCTCGCCCCTTTCGATAAGTACGGCGCCACACCGCGTGCGCTCCATCATGCCGGGTGCGGCCGACGCCGCCGCGACAGGCGGCCCGAATCTGCGGTACTTTTGGGTGCCGGGCCGTACATGTAGGAGGGCAACCCAATGGTAGAGGCATACATTCTCATCCAGACCGAGGTCGGTCGAGCCGCTGATGTCGCCGCTGAGGTCCGCGACATGCCGGGAGTCAAGGTTGCCGACGACGTGACCGGGCCGTACGACGTCATCGTGCGGGCTGAGGCACGCAATGTCGACGAGCTGGGCAAGCTGGTCGTTGCGCGGGTACAGGGCATCGACGGCATCACTCGCACACTCACTTGTCCTGTCGTCAATCTCTAAGTCAACTCACAGTCAACCCGCCGACCGTCCAACCAGTCAGTCAACCTCTAACGGAGGCTCGAGCTTCTCACCGTGTCCGTATCACCTGCCCGGCTTGCCACGTACATCGCGATTCCCACCGCCCTCGTTGCCGCCGGTATCACCGCCACAATCATTGCCAACAACCTCAGCGGCGTTGGGGACGCCAGTAAGAACAACTCCAGCACACTGAGCGACGTCACGGTGCCTGAAGTCGATGGCACCCAGGACATCTGCGCGAACCTCGTAGACGGCCTGCCAACGGAGATCGACGGCCGCACGCAGCGCTCGGTGAAGGGCCACCCGGGCTCGATGGCGTGGGGCCAGCCACCGGTCGTGCTGATCTGCGGTGTCGCCAAGCCGGCGGGCTACAAGGCCACCGCACAGTTGACCGTCGTCAACGACGTCACGTGGTTCGTCAAGACCCAGACCGACACGTCGGCGTACGGCGTACCCGGCGACAACACGCTGTGGACCGCGATGGATCGAGAGGTCTACATCTCGGTCGCGGTTCCCAACGAGGTCGCGGGAAGCACCGCGATCGCGCCGATCTCGACGGTCGTCAAGCAGCGCTTGAAGTCGATCGAGAAGTAGCCTGCGCTCGGTCTCAGGCCAGCGATTCAGGTTTCGTCGCGCGCCCCATCAGCGCCCCCACCTCATCGCGTGCCCGGCGTCCTTCGTGGCAGATCGCGACGACCGCAGCGGTGATGGGCATTTCCACGCCGTTCTTCGTGGCGAGGTCGAGGATCGAACGGCACGACTTGACTCCTTCGGCGACTTGTTTGGTACGCCGCAACGCCTGTTCGAGGCTCTCACCGATCCCGAGTCGCTCGCCGAACGTCCGGTTGCGCGACAGCGGTGAGGTGCATGTCGCGGCAAGGTCACCGAGGCCCGCAAGACCGGAGAAGGTCCCGCGCTGCGCGCCAAGCGCGACTCCCAGCCGCGAAGTCTCGGCCAACCCGCGGGTCATCAACGTTGCCTTCGTGTTGTCGCCGAACCCCATGCCTTCGGCGATCCCGCACGCGAGCGCGATGACGTTCTTGACGGCACCGCCGAGCTCGCAGCCGACGACGTCGGTGTGCGTATAGGGCCGGAAGTAAGCCGTCTGGCTGGCCTGCTGCAGTTCGACCGCGCGGTCGTGGTCGGCGCAGGCGATCACCGTCGCGGCCGGCTGTTCCCCCGCGATCTCGCGGGCCAGGTTGGGACCGGTGACGACCGCGATGCGTTCGTCACCGACGCCGCCGACTTCCGCGATCACCTGTGACATGCGCATCGTCGTACCAAGCTCGATCCCTTTCATCAAGCTGACGAGAGTCGCGTCCGGGCCAATAAAGTCACGCCAATCGGCGAGATTCTCCCGCAGCGTCTGCGACGGTATCGCCAGTACGACGATCCGCGCGCCGTCGAGAGCCTGCCGATAGTCCGCTGTTGCCTTCAACGTGATCGGCAGCGTGACACCCGGCAAGTAGTCCGGGTTCTCCTGATAGCGGTTCACCGACGTCGCAACCTCGGGACGCCGCGCCCACAGCAGCACCTCGGAGCCCGCGTCGGCTAGGACCTTTGCGTACGCCGTACCCCAGGATCCTGAACCGAGAACGGCGACCTTCGTCATGAGGCATCACTCTTGCCGTCAGCGAACAGGTCCGGCGGTGGCGTCTCGCCGCGGAGTTCGCCAACCCCGGCAGCAATGTCGTTCATCATGCGGTCGGTCATCCGTCGGTACGACTCGGAATTCGGCAAGGCACGTTCGGCGGTCAGGTCCAACTCACCGTGCGCCACGATGGTCACCTTCTTGCGCGGGAAAATGGATTTCTTACGCGTGTGGTAGTTCCAGGTGTCCTGCGCGCCCCACTGCGACAGCGTGATCACCGGCGCATCAGGTGCGGCACGGGCGATCCGTGCGACACCAGTCTTGGAGCGCATCGGCCAGAAGCTGTCGTTGCGGGTGACGGTGCCCTCGGGATAGACGACCACAACGCCGCCTTCTTGGAGTATCGAGACCGCGTCGTCGATGGATTTCAGCGCGTTTGCCGATCCGCGGGCGACCTCGATCTGCTTGCAGTGGCGCATCGCGGCGCCGACGACGGGAGCCTTGAACACACCGTCTTTGATCATGAAGCGCGGCAGACGACCGGCCGACCAGACGTAACTGGCAACGGCGAGTGGATCGACAACCGAAACATGGTTAAGGACCAGGAGCGCGGGGCCGGTCGCCGGGATCAACTCGCGGTTGCGGAATTTCTCTTTGAACAGCAACCGCGACGCGTTGCGGACGAGCGGCGCCACGAACCTCAGCGTCAGCGAGAGCTCCCGGCCGCCGGGACGCTTCCGTTTGGGCTTCTTATCTGCCGAGGTGCTCACCGGTTGATCTCCTGTCGCGTTGTTGCGTAATTCGCTACCACCGGCGTCGTTCGATGACGCCGCACGGGCCTAATTTGCATGCTCAATGGTCTGCTCACCTTAGCGACTTGCAATGATGTCTTTAATGCATGACACAGAGCGAGATTCCACAGCCTCAGCACGGTACGCCGGAAACGCTCCGGGCGACCCGGCCGATGCCGCGCGGCTCTGGTCGCTCGTCATACCGGTCAAGGCGACTCAGCGGGCCAAGACGCGGGTCGTCACCGAGCCCGAAGGGCTCATCGACAACGCGGCCCTCGCCGCGGCCTTCGCCTACGACACCGTCGAAGCGGCACTCTCCAGCGAACAGGTCCAGGCGGTGTACGTCGTCACCGAGGACCTCCAGATCGCGGCTGGCGTGCGGGAGCTCGGCGCCATCGTCGTAGTCGAGCAGTCGAAGCTGCCCATTGAGTCACCAGGGTTCGCGCGCCTCAACGATGCCATCCACAGCGGTGAACTCGCCGCCCGCGACGCCGGCGCTAAGTACGTCGCCGCGCTCACCGCAGACCTCCCGACTCTGACGCCCGCTGAACTGTCCGCCGTACTGGTCGACGCGGCGCGTTTTGCGCGGTCGTACGTCGCGGACTCCAGCAGAATCGGGACCTCGCTGTTGGCAGCCGGACCAGAAACCGCACTCGACCCCCAGTTCGGCTACGACTCCGCCGCCGCGCACGCCGCCACGGGCGCCGTGTCGATCGACGTATCGGCACCTACCGTGCGCACCGACGTCGACACCCTGGATGAGCTCAGCGAAGCGGCAGACCTGGGCCTTGGACCGCGTACAGCGGCACTATTCGCCGAGTACGAGCAACGCGCGGCCAACGAGTCCACCCGGTGAACTCCCGGCAAACTTACGACGTACGCCGCCCTATCGGTTGAACCTGGCTTTACCCAATCGCGCAACATAGGCGACGATGTATGTCATGAGCTCATCTACCGCAGAATCGGCCGGGACTGACGCGCTATCGCTGCCCAACGACAGGTATCTCAACCGCGAGATCTCCTGGGTCGACTTCAACGCGCGGGTGCTAGCGGCAGGCGAAGACCCAACCACTCCGCTGCTCGAGCGAGTGAAGTTCCTGGCCATCTTTGCCAGCAACCTGGACGAGTTCTACATGGTGCGCGTAGCCGGCCTGAAGCGCCGTCAGAGCACGGGATTGTCGGTGCGGTCCCCCGATGGCTTATCAGCTCGGGAGCAACTGGAGAAGATCTCTGAGAAGACGCAAGCGCTTGTCGCGCGTCATTCCAAGTGCTTCAACGAAGAGATCATGCCGGCGCTCAACGCGAATGGCATCGAGATCCTCAAGTGGGCCGAGCTCACCGGCGAGGAGCAGGCCCGGCTCGGTGAGTTCTTCCACTCGCAGATCTTCCCGGTGCTCACGCCGTTGGCGGTCGATCCGGC
This sequence comes from Antricoccus suffuscus, assembly GCF_003003235.1. NCBI lineage: Bacteria > Bacillati > Actinomycetota > Actinomycetes > Geodermatophilales > Antricoccaceae > Antricoccus > Antricoccus suffuscus. The sequence continues at coordinate 190,737 of NZ_PVUE01000002.1, read as the reverse complement.
GCACCCGTTCCCTTACATATCGGGCCTCTCCCTCAACCTCGCGGTCGTCGTTCGCGACCCTGGGCAAGACGTCGAGCGGTTCGCTCGCGTGAAGGTGCCCAACAACGTCGACCGCTTCATCAAGCTCGGCAAGGACCGGTTCGTGCCGTTGGAAGAGCTGATCGCGGCCAACATCGGGCAGTTGTTCCCCGGCATGGAGGTCATCGACCACCACCCGTTCCGCGTGACACGCAACGCCGACCTCGACGTCGAGGAAGATCGCGACGAGGACCTGCTTCAGGCACTGGAGCGCGAACTCGCGCGCCGGCGGTTCGGGCCAGCCGTCCGGATCGAGGTCACCGACAACATGGACCCTCACGTGCTCGACCTGCTGTCCCGTGAGCTGGACGTCGATGAAGACGACATCATCGTCGTACCGGGCCTGTTGGACCTGTCATCGCTCTTCGCGATCGTCGACGTGGACCGACCGGACCTGAAGGACGAGCCATTTGTCCCGGCCACCCATCCGCGGTTAACCGAGGGCAAGTCGATCTTCTCGACGCTGCGTGAGGGCGACGTACTCGTGCATCACCCGTACGACTCGTTTGCAACCAGCACACAGCGGTTCATCGAACAGGCCGCCGCGGACCCGAAGGTCCTCGCCATCAAGCAAACCCTCTACCGCACCTCAGGCGACTCCCCGATCGTGCATGCGCTGGTGGAAGCGGCCGAGGCAGGCAAACAAGTCGTCGTTCTGGTGGAGATCCAGGCTCGATTCGACGAGGAAGCCAACATCAGCTGGGCCCGCGCACTCGAGCGCGCCGGCTGCCATGTCGTCTACGGCCTGGTCGGACTCAAGACCCACTGCAAGACGGCCCTCGTCGTGCGCCAAGAAGGTGGCCAGATTCGCCGCTACTGCCATATCGGCACCGGCAACTACAACCCCAAGACCGCGCGCATGTATGAGGATCTGGGCCTGCTCACCGCCGACCCTGAGATCGGCGCGGACCTGACGGACTTGTTCAACGTGCTTACCGGCTACTCACGGCAGACCGAATACCGCAAGCTCCTGGTCGCGCCGCACGGCGTACGCAAAGGACTCATTGAGCGGCTGGACCGCGAGGCCGAGAATGCCCGCGCCGGCAAACCGGCCCGAGTCGTCATCAAGACCAACCACATCGTCGACGAGGACAGCATCGATGCTCTGTATCGCGCCTCCATGGCCGGCGTACAGGTAGATCTGATCGTGCGCACGAACTGCGCGGTTCGGCCCGGCGTGGAAGGGATGTCTGACAACGTCCGGGTACGTTCGATCATCGGACGATTCCTCGAGCACTCTCGGGTTTCGTACTTCCACAACGACGGTGATCCCGAAATCTTCATCGGTAGTGCGGATCTGATGCACCGCAACCTTGACCGCCGCGTTGAGGTGCTCACCAGGGTGACCGATACGATCGCGCGCGGCCGGATCAAGGCCATGATCGACCGGATCCTTGACGTCGACATCATCGCCTGGGACCTGCAACCGGACGGCACCTGGATCAGCAGCACCGAGGGCTCGACCGTTCCGATGTCCGACTATCAAAGTGAACTCATCGCGGGTATCGCGGCTAGCACCAAACCAGCCAATTGAGTAGGACGATGAGCGAACCGGATCCTGTGGCGATCGGCGACGACGCGGCCAAGCTGACCGCTGCCGGCGGCGTGCTGTGGCGAGACACGAACGGCACGGTCGAGGTTTTGCTCGTTCACCGCCCGTCGTACGACGACTGGTCGCTGCCTAAGGGTAAACCGGACGCCTCCGAAAATCCCATCCAGACGGCGGTCCGGGAGGTCACGGAGGAGACCGGGTTACCGTTCACGCTCGGCGTATTCCTCTCCACGGTGCACTACCGTGTCGGGTCGCACGCGAAATCGGTGAGCTACTGGGCCATGCGACTCACGGACGGCTGCGCTGACGCGCCGGCCTCGGTGGATGTCGAGGAGATCGACGACTTCACGTGGGTGCCGCTTGCCAAGGCATCTGGGGTTCTCACCTATCCAACCGACCGCGCCGTGTTGGATCGCTTCGCGCAGATCGGTACAACGCCGATTGCCCTGTTACTAGTGCGCCACGGCCGCGCCGGCGAGCGCAACAAGTGGACCGGTGACGACTACGACCGGCCACTGGACAAGAAGGGGCGCCGGCAGGCGACGGCGATCGCGCAGACACTGCCGGCGTTCGCGCCGATCAGCGTCTACACCGCCGATCCCGTGCGTTGCCGTCAAACCGTCCAGCCCCTCGCGGAAGCGCTGCAGATCAAGGTCAAGGACGCGCCAAATCTCGGCGACATCGAGTTCGCCGAAGACGACGAGCGCGGATTTGGCGAGGTGCACAAGCTCCTGACCGCGCCGGGTCCGGTCGTTCTGAGCACTCAGGGCGGCGTCGTTGACGCACTGACCTCGGCTTTTCGCGTCGACCACAATCCCGCTCAGGTCGGCAGCAAGAAGGGGGGCGTCTGGGCGTTCGGTGGTGTGGGCGACCAAATCGTCACTGCGGACTACTACCGCACGCTCCAACCTGGGGATGAGTAGGCGCGATCGTTCGCCCGCACAGACCTTCGGCCGCACAGCACTTCGCCGGGACAGCGCATCGCCGCCAAAACAGAAAGTGGGGCGCGGCACGACCTTCGTCGTACTGCGCCCCACTTCTTACCTGAGCGATGCGTGCTTGCGCGAGCTAGCGCTTGGCAGGTGCCTTCCGAGCGGTCGTCTTCTTTGCGGCCTTCTTGGCTGGCGCCTTTGCAGCGGCCTTCTTGGCAGGGGCCTTGGCAGCGGCCTTCTTGGCAGGTGCCTTCGTCGCCTTGGCAGCCGTGGTCTTCTTTGCAGCCGTGGACTTCGCCGCGGCTGCGGCGGTCTTCGTTGCGGCCTTCTTGGCTGGCTTCGGCGCGGCGCCGAGCTTCACCTTGCCCGCAACGACGTTCTTGAATTGCGTGCCCGGACGGAACGCCGGCACGTTGGTCTTCTTGAGCTTGATGCTCTCGCCGGTCGCAGGGTTACGAGCGGTGCGAGCGGCGCGAGCGCGCTTCTCGAACACGCCGAAGCCGGCAATCGATACCTTTTCACCCTTGACGACCGAGCGCAGGACGAGGTCGACAATTTCGTCGACTGCCTTGGCGGCGGTCTTCTTGTCTCCTTCGAGGCGCGCGGCGAGGGCCTCAACCAATTCGGACTTGTTCACAGTTGTCCCTCCCAGGACTGACAGTTACGTCGTTTGTGCCGATCATCTTGGATGATTCGACGCCTCACGGTCGTCTCTAATGAGATGACATACGCGTAACGGTAAGGAAAAATAGCGCTCGGTTCAATCACCTTGCGCTATTTTTCCTTCTGTGTCAGGCGATTCGCGTCACCCTAAATCGCCCTATTTTCAGACCGTAACGGGCTTCCAAACCGGCCGCTTGGCCTCGAAATCGGCGATGTCACCCTCGTTGCGCAGGGTGAGCCCGATATCGTCCAGACCCTCCATCAGACGCCAGCGACTGTAGTCATCGATGTCAAAGGAGACCGTCTTTGCGGCGGAATCCCCTGCTATAGAGGCATTCTGGGGGACATAGCGAATTTCGCGCTTGTCGAGATCGACAGTCACCTCGGCCGTCGGCGACTGCTCGCCGAGGGCCATGAGCGCCTCAACATCCGCTTCCGGAAGCACGACGGTGAGCAGGCCGTCCTTGAGCGAGTTGCCGCGGAAGATGTCCGCGAAACGCGAAGAAATAACTACCGAAAATCCGCCATCCCGAAGTGCCCATACGGCGTGTTCGCGAGACGATCCGGTCCCGAAGTCCGGTCCGGCAACCAAAATCGAGGCGCCGGCGTACTCCGGCTTGTTGAGCACGAAGTCCGGTTCGTTCGCCTTCCAAGCCGAGAACAGGCCGTCCTCGAAGCCGGTCTTGGTGACTCGCTTGAGATAGACGGCGGGAATGATCTGATCGGTATCGACATTGCTGCGGCGCAACGGCGCGATCGTTCCGGTGTGGGTCAAAAACTTCTGCATGAGTCCGTGCCTTACTTGTCTAGATCGCTGGGAGAGGACAGCGTGCCGCGGATCGCGGTCGCGGCGGCCACGAGCGGTGACACCAGATGGGTGCGGCCGCCTTTGCCTTGCCTGCCTTCGAAGTTGCGGTTGGACGTCGACGCCGACCGCTCACCGGGCGCCAGCTGGTCGGGGTTCATTCCCAAGCACATCGAGCAACCCGCCGAACGCCACTCAGCCCCGGCCTCGGTGAAGACCTTGTCCAGGCCTTCACTCTCGGCCTGCAGCTTGACTTTCATCGAGCCAGGAACAATCAACATCCGGACGCTGCCGGCGACCTTGTGGCCCTTGACCACGGCCGCGGCCGCGCGCAAGTCCTCGATCCGGCCATTGGTGCACGAGCCAACGAACACGGTGTCGACCGAGATCTGGCGGAGCGGCGTACCGGCCTGCAAGTCCATGTACTTCAACGCATTAGCGGCCGACGTACGTGCGCTCGGGTCGTCGTACGACTCCGGGTCCGGCACCGACGATGACAGCGGGGCGCCCTGACCCGGGTTCGTGCCCCACGTAACGAATGGTGTCAGCGCGCCGGTCTCGAGGATCACCTTGGCGTCGTACGTCGCATCGTCATCCGTGCGCAGCGTCTTCCAGTACTCCACTGCGGCATCCCAGTCGGCCCCCTTGGGCGCGCGTTCGCGGCCCTTGAGGAACTCGAACGTCGTCTCGTCCGGTGCGATCATGCCCGCGCGTGCACCGGCCTCGATCGACATGTTGCAGATGGTCATGCGCGACTCCATCGACAGCGCCTCAATCGCGGTGCCGCGATATTCGATGACGTAACCCTGCCCACCGCCGGTGCCGATCTGGGCGATGACGGCGAGAATGACGTCCTTCGCCGTGACATCCTCGCCGAGCGACCCGTTGACGGTGACGGACATCGTCTTGAAAGGACGCAGCGGAAGAGTCTGGGTAGCCAGCACCTGCTCGACCTCGCTGGTGCCGATGCCGAACGCCAGCGCGCCGAATGCGCCGTGCGTGGAGGTGTGGCTGTCGCCGCACACGACCGTCGTACCCGGCTGAGTCAGTCCGAGCTGGGGACCGATGACGTGCACGATGCCCTGGTTCTCATCGCCCATGGGATAGATCGGTACGCCGAACTCCTTGCAGTTGGCGCGAAGTGTGTCGACCTGAAGCCTGGACACAGGATCCGCGATCGGCTTGTCGACATCGGTGGTGGGTACGTTGTGGTCTTCGGTGGCGACCGTCAGATCGGTCCGGCGTACCGGACGACCGGCGGCGCGGAGCCCGTCGAAGGCCTGCGGGCTCGTGACTTCGTGCACGAGATGAAGATCGATATACAGAAGGTCTGGTTCACCTTCTACGCGACGCACCAAGTGGTCGTCCCATATCTTCTCTGCCAGGGTCTTACCCATTTGTCGAGCCTCCAACTAGCTGCGCTCTAAATCCCATTGCAAGGGGAGCCGAATCTGGTTACGTTAGTGCCGAATCCCAAAGTATGAGAGTCCTGTCCGGCCAATAGGAATCGTACGCGCGAGCAACTCGCTCTCCCAACGCGTCCCACAATACGAGACGGTAGTATCACCATATGGAAAAGACGACGACCGGCATCGGCGTACTGGACAAAGCCGTCAGCATCATCGAGGCGTGTGCGGCGCAGCCCCGGTCGCTGGCCGAGCTCGTCGACGAGCTCAGGCTCCCTCGCGCCACTGCCCATCGTCTTGCCTCCGCCTTGGAAACACACCGCATCCTTCGCCGGGATCAGCAGAGTCGGTGGGTCATCGGCCCATCCGTCGCCGAATTGGCGGCCTTTGCGCGCGACCCACTCGTCGACGTATCAACCGTCGTACTACGCAAACTGCGCGACGCAACCGGCGAGAGCGCACAGGTATTCGTCCGAGAAGAAGAGGTACGCGTCTGTATCGCGGCGGCAGAGCGCGCAAGCGGCTTGCGCGATACCGTGCCGATCGGCGCCCGGCTCGCCATGAACGCGGGCTCGGCGGCGCACGTACTGATCGCCTGGAGCGACGAGAGCGACGTGCGGAAAATCATGCAGGACTCGGCGTTCACCGCGCGCACGGTCGCCGGCGTACGCCGTCGCGGGTGGTCAGCCTCGATCGCCGAACGCGAGCCTGGGGTCGCTTCCGTCTCCGCCCCGGTGCGCAATCGTCGCGGCGAAGTCGTTGCGGCTATTTCCGTCTCGGGTCCGGCCGAACGCATCGGTCGCTCCCCCGGCACTCGACTGTCCCAGCCACTATTGCGCGCCGCCGCCGAACTTGAGACCCACCTCTAACGCAGACCACTGAGCAACACCAATTTTACTTTGGCTAGCCTAAGCAAATGAATTTGACTGATTTGCGTCGTTTGGTGGCGCCTTTAATAGCACTCGTCCTTCTCGTGGGCGGCTGCGCGTCCGACACAGACCGCAGCGAAGACGTCGGTGACAGGGCGGTAGCGACCGGCGGGCCGCAGTTCAGCACCGCTGATGAAGAAACCGCAAAGCTCGGCACCACGGCCAAAGCAGGCGAGTTTCCGCGGACAATCACTCATGCCCTCGGCGAGACGACCATCAAGACCAAGCCGAAGCGCGTCGTCGTACTGGACAGCGGAGAGCTAGATCATGTCCTCGCGCTCGGCATCAAACCGGTCGGGCTGGCCAGCGCCGACGCCACCGGCGGCCTTCCGTCGTACCTCGAAGACAAGATCGCCGGGGTCGACGTGATCGGCACCCACACCGAGATCAACCTCGAGGCACTCGCCGCGCTCAAGCCCGACTTGATCTTGGGCAGCAAACTTCGGGTAGCAAAGCTTTACGACCAACTCTCCGCCATCGCACCCACCGTATTCAGCATCCGGCCAGGCTTTCCCTGGAAGGAGAACTTCCTGCTCGCCGCGGACGCGTTGGGCAAGGAGGAGAAGGCTGTCGACGTACTCAACGAGTATCAAGCCAAGGCCGATGAAGTGGGAAATTCCATCAAGGGCGATCCGACCGTTTCCATCGTTCGCTTCATGAGTGGAAAGACCAGGCTCTACGCCAACCTGTCGTTCATCGGCGTCATCTTGAACGACATCGGTCTCAAACGCCCCGCGGTTGAAGATGTCGACGACCTGGCCGTCGAGGTCAGCGCAGAGAACATCAAAGAGGTCACCGGAGACTGGGTCTTCTATTCCAACTATGGCGCCGAGGAAGAGCAGAAGACGGTGCTCGGCGGTCAGCTGTGGTCAGAGATCCCGGCGGTCGCCAACGGTCAGTCAAAGGCCGTGAACGACGACACCTGGTTCCTCGGCCTCGGTCCCGTCGGCGCGATGAGCGTCCTTGACGACCTTGAAAAGATCTTCACTTAGACACCCTGCCGAAACGGAAAAGCCGCAGGTGACCCTGCGGCTTCTTCGTGGTACCCCCGATCGGGTTCGAACCGACGTTACCGCCGTGAGAGGGCGGCGTCCTAGACCACTAGACGACGGGGGCAATGCACGTGCTCAGCCATGACCGGCATTGCCGACCAAGACTGTGTTGCTCCAAGAAGCGGTGCTTCCTTCAGCGCTGGGGTACCAGGACTCGAACCTAGACTGACGGATCCAGAAACCGTAGGGCTGCCAATTACCCCATACCCCATTGGCAGGCGAAGCGCTAAAACTGACTAATCAGTGTTGGCGCGGCGCCGACGGAATATGTTACCCGAAGCCTCGGCCTGGTTTCCACCCGGTCGGGCTGTGAGCCACATCCCGCTGCGAAATGCCTACAAAGTGGCCCGTAACCGGGCGATTCTCGCCAAGGATGACTCCTTGCCGAGGATCTCCATCGACTCGAAAAGCGGCGGCGAGACCCGCCGGCCCGACAGCGCCACCCGCAGCGGGCCGAATGCAAACTTCGGCTTGATGCCGAGCCCGTCGACCAGCGCCACGCGCAGAGCCTCCTGAATAGCCGCTGCGGTCCAGTCCGTGACTTCCGGCAGCACACGGAGTGCCTCATCCAATACGGCCCCGCTGTCGTCCCGCAGCGTCTTTCTAGCGTCATCGGCTACCGTGATCGCCTCATCGGCGGTGTAAAAGAAGCCGAGCTGTTCCGGCGCCGCGCCGAGCGTGACCAACCGTTCCTGCACCAACGGCACGGCCTGCTTGAGCACGTCGACCTGTCGGTCCGTCGGTTCGGCCGGCAGTATGCCGGCCGCGAGCAGGACCGCTCCGAGCCGCCCGACAAGATCGGCGGGCTCCAGCAACCGCACGTGCGCGGCGTTAATCGCTTCGGCCTTCTTCAAATCGAAGCGTGCCGGGCTGCTGTTGACGTCGTGAATGTCGAAGGCCCCCACGAATTCATCGGGAGTGAAGATGTCGCGGTCCGGCGCGATTGACCAGCCCAGAAGCGCAAGGAAATTGAGGACGCCCTCGGGAATGAACCCGCGCTCGATGTACAGGTCGAAGTTGGCCTCCGCGTCACGCTTCGAGAGCTTCTTGTTGCCCTGCCCCATCACGTACGGCAGGTGGCCGAACTCCGGAATCCGGTCGGCGACACCGATGTCGATCAGCGCGCGATAGAGCGCGATCTGGCGCGGCGTCGACGGCAGCAGATCCTCGCCGCGCAGCACGTGGGTAATTCTCATCAGCGCGTCGTCGACCGGGTTGACGAATGGGTAAAGCGGCTTGCCGTTGGCGCGCACGATGACGAAGTCCGGCACCGAGCCGGCCTCGAACTTCACCTCACCCCGGACGATGTCGGTCCAAACGATGTCCTCGTCGGGCATGCGCACCCGCAGCACCGGCTCGCGGCCCTCAGCACGGAACGCGGCCTTCTGCTCATCAGTCAGGTCGCGGTCATAGTTGTCATAGCCCTGGCGAGGGTCCCGGCCGGCCGCCTTGTGCCGCTCGGCCGCCTCCTCGCCGGTAGAAAACGACTCGTAGACCCAGTCGGTCGCCTTGAGCTTCTCGATGACCTCGGCGTAGATGTCGGAGCGCTCGGACTGCCGGTACGGCGCGTGCGGCCCGCCGATGCCCGGGCCTTCGTCCCAGTCCAGGCCCAGCCACCGTAGCGACGCGACGAGCGACTCGTAGCTGTCCTCGCTGTCGCGGGCGGCGTCGGTGTCCTCGACCCGAAAGACCATCGAGCCGCCAAGGTGGCGCGCGTAGGCCCAGTTGAACAGCGCCGTACGCATGAGTCCAACATGCGGGAACCCGGTAGGCGATGGGCAGAATCGGACGCGGACAGGCGCAGAGTTATCAGTCATGGTGACCTAAGGATATTCGGTGCCTGTGAGCCCGTCCGACGATGGGCGCAGTCGCTATTCGTCGACGATGACCGGGTTCGTCAGATCCCCGACGCCCTCGATGCTGATCGTGCAGGTGTTGCCGCCCTCGAGCCGGCCCACGCCCTCCGGTGTGCCGGTCATGATCACATCGCCCGGCAGCAGCGTCATCACGTGCGAGATGTAGGAAATCAGCGTCGGTACGTCGTGGATCAGATCTTTGGTGCGACCGTCTTGACGCACTTCGCCATCGACCGTGCACGCCACCCTAATATCGGCGTACGGCGCGCCAGTCTCGATCCATGGCCCGATCGGGCAGAACGAGTCGAAGCCCTTAGCGCGGCCCCACTGTCCGTCGGACTTCTGCAGGTCGCGGGCGGAGACGTCGTTGCCGGCGGTGATCCCGAAGATCGTGCGGTGAGCGTCATCGCGGCTGACCTTGCGCGCCCCTGTCGCGCCAATGACGATGGCGAGCTCCGCCTCGTGCTCGACATGCTTGGACGCGGCCGGCAGCCGAATCGCGTCTCCCGGGCCGATCACGGAGGTCGACGGCTTGAGGAACATCATCGGCTCCTTCGGCACCTCGTTGCCTAGCTCCGCGGCGTGCGCTGCGTAGTTGCGCCCTATGCACACGACCTTGCTTGGCAGGATCGGTGACAGCAGTCGCACATCGTCGAGTGCCCAGCGGTTGCCGGTGCGATTGATCTCGCCGAACGGGTGCCCGTCGATCGCTTCGACCGTCCAGCTCGACCGGTCGCCCTGACCGTCGATGACACCGAACGACATCCCCTGGGGGCTCACGAACCGGGCAATACGCATGAAGTCCTCCGCACAAATCTAATGGCGAGTCCTGGTCGCTCACCGCAGTCGAACCTATACGCATTACGGTGATAGATCATGTCTGCCCCCGTCCTGCACGCCGAAACCGCCCGCTCGGAAACGGTTGTCTTGTCCCGCGACGAGTGGTTGGCGCGGCAACAGGAGTACGCCGCCCGCGTCGAGCCGCTGCTCGCGCCGTACGAGTCCCGTCGCGCCGCCGGGCAGACACACCCGATCGAGGACTTCCTTTTCATCTACTACGTCTATCGTCCGGGCCAGTTACGACGCTGGCATCCGGGCGCCGGCGTACGCCTGCGCGACGCTGCAGATGCCCCTCACCGCGAATGGCCGCTATACCGATCCGAGCGTGATGAAGTGTCGGTGGATGCTGCGAGCTTTGTCGAGCGCCGCAGCGGCATCATGCAGTTCGTACGCCGCCTCATGCGCTCAACCCTCGACCGGGCCGGTTCCTTTGGCTGTTTCGGGATGCACGAGTGGGCGATGGTCTACCGCCAGTCTGAAGATGAGGTCCGGCACAACAGTTGGCCACTGCGCCTCGATCCGGGACAGATCGCCGCTGCAGTGGACGAGCGCGATCTGTCCTGCACGCACTTCGACGCGTTCCGGTTTTTCACCGACGCGGCGCGACCCCTCAACCGGCGGATTCTCGAGCGCGACGACCAACTGACGTTTGAGCAGCCGGGCTGTCTCCACGCGGGCATGGACCTCTACAAATGGGCCTACAAACTCGTCCCGCTCATCTCCAGCGATCTGGTGCTCGACTGTTTCGAGCTGGCGCAGCGGATTCGGTACGTCGATATGCAGGCCAGCCCCTACGACTTCACGTCGCTGGGCGTCACTCCGATCGAGGTCGACACTGCGGCGGGACGTACGGCGTACGCGAAGATGCAGCGCGAGTTCACCGAGGCCGCCGCTCCCCTTCGTGCTCGACTGCTGGAGTCGGTCGACGTCATCGGTTAATTGAATACACACCAAGGACCTGTTTGCATTCAGCCGCTAGCGTGACCGAGATGGAGGTTCCACTCAGGAGGCTGACGCGTGCAGGATGAACTCCGACTCAAGCTGAAGCAGACAGTTGAGCAATCCGGCCCGGTTTGAAGGCTCTGGGCTATCGAAAATTCGGGTTGGTCTTCAACCGTCAAGCCGAGGACGGAATCGTCCAGGTCCTTTCTTTAAAAACGACGACAATCGGCAGGCAGTTGCATGTCGTCGCAGGCGTATGGGTGACGCTGGATGTGATGTAACGAAACGGTAATTGCAGACATCTAGGGTCTTGACGACGAATTTGTCCAGTCGACAGTCGTGACGAGGAGCATCTATGACTCAGAGTTTCCAAGCAGTAGTCGAACTTCATGGCAAGACTGCCACGGGCTTCGAGGTTCCTGCCGAAGTTGTGTCCGCGCTCGGCACGACCAAGAAGCCACCTGTAGTCGTCACAGTCGGTGGGCACACCTATCGCAGCACAGTCGCGGTGTACGGCGGAGTCTTTATGCTTCCGCTCAGCGCAGAAAACCGAACCGCGGCAGGGCTCAAGGCCGGCGATCGCGTGCAAGTCGAGCTCCAGCTCGATACAGCCGAGCGGACGATAGAAGTACCCGCCACCTTGGCCGCGGCGCTCGACTCGCGATCTGGCGCTCGTGCCGCCTTCGACGCGCTGTCCTACAGCAACCAGCGACAACGAGTGCTCTCCGTCGAGTCCGCCAAGCGCGAGGAAACGCGTGATGCACGCATCGCCAAGATCGTCGACGAACTCACGCCCGAATAGCCCCTACCGGCGAATTCTTGTCGTACTCGGTTGAAATGGTGAGAACTCCCGGACCAAGACCGCGATGGCAGCGGCACTCCCCCTCGACGGTCGCGGGCAATCGCCGACGAGATCGATTTCGTGAAGCGGTCGGGTGACCTGCTCGGTGATTCGATCGAGTCGCTGGTCTTAATCGGGTCCGAAGACGACCAGGGATTCCGCGACGACGCCGCGGAATTCTGCCGTGCTGCCGTCGAGCAGACCGGGCGCGATGCGGCACGACTTGAGATAATCGACGGCATTGGCCACGCGATCGCTGACGAGCCAGGACTCGCCGCGGCGCCGCAGACCGCTCATGCTCGCAAGGTGGATGCGGTCGTTACCGCGGGGCTAAAAGATCGTTTGGTGGCCTAGCGGGCGGCGAGCCGGATGTCCTTGGCCTAGGTCCCTGTCCACAGGACGTTTGCGCAAATTGATCGTGTCGTACACCAGTGCTAGACTAGACACATGTTCGAACACGGGAGTACGGCGCAGGCAGGCACCGGCGAGGACGGTGCGTGCCTCGGCGAGGATGAGGACGTGCTCACCCCACTCGGTCCCGCCTCGTCAGGCCCCGCACCCGACCTGACCGCGTTACAGACGTTCCGCGAGTCCCTGGCGGCATCCGTCGACGGGCTCGATGACGCAGCCCGGATCGACCAGATCCGGGCTCTCGAGGAACTCAAAGCCGCGGCCGCGGCGCGCCAAGCACGATTGTCTGTCGAGTTCGATGCGTCGCAACGTGAGGAGCAGGCCACCGCCGGTGTCCCCCGTAAACGCCTCGGGCGCGGGGTCGGGGAACAAATCTCCGCCGCCCGGCGGGACGCGCCTCGTAAAGGCGGACAACACCTCGGCCTCGCGCACGCGTTGATTCGCGTGCTGCCGCACACGATGCGCGGACTGGAACTTGGGCGGATCACCGAACGCCGCGCCAGTCTGATCCTGCGCGAGATCGCCTGCCTATCCGAACAGGACCAGCGGGAGATCGACCGGCGGCTCGCCGCCGACACCGATGCCGTCGAGGGCTGGGGTGACCGGCGGTTCAGCGGTGAGGCACACAAACACGCCCTCGAGCTAGATAACGCGGCTCTGGCCGAGAGGCGCCGCCGTGCCGTCGGTGGGCGGCGAGTCACCGTCCGTCCCGCACCCGATGGCATGGGTTACCTGACCGGGCTGCTACCCCTCGCCCAGGGTGTCGCGGTCTACGCGACCCTGTTTAAGCACGCGACCAGTCTCATCGCCACTGGTGATGAACGGACCCCAGGTCAGATCATGGCCGACACTCTCATCGAACGCGTCACAGGCGCACCGGCCGCGGCACCCGTGCCGGTCGAGATACGGCTGGTGGTCACCGACCGAACCCTCCTCGCGGGCGGGAACGAGCCGGCATACCTGCCCGGCTACGGATCAATTCCCGCCGAAGCTGCGCGGGACATGGTCCGCGACGCGATCCGCTACCAGACGCACACCGGTACCGCCGCCGGGGCCAGCCAACGAGCGGGGCCTCCCGCCGCACGCGGCAGCCGATCGCCGGACGAGCAAAACCAACGCGAGCAGAAGAAGGCCTATGCGTGGCTGCGCGCGGTTTACACCCACCCCTCGACCGGCGCGCTGATCGCGATGAGCTCAAAGCGGCGTACCGCACCGGCCGGGCTCGCGGACCTTATCGACACGCGGGATCAGACCTGCCGCACCCCCTGGTGCGACGCACCCATCCGCCACCATGACCACATCACCCCGGCAGCGGCCGGCGGACCCACCCACGGCGAGCAGATGCAAGGCCTCTGCGAAGCCTGCAACTACACCAAAGAAACCTACGGCTGGAACGCCAGACGCGTCCCCGGTCCGCGGCACACCGTCACCACCACCACACCCACCGGGCACCGATACACCTCCCGCGCGCCACGACTGCCCGGTGCACCACCCGAACCGGCGCTCGCTGATTACTCCTACGTCGAAAACCAACTCATCGAAGTCCTCATCGCCGCGTAGCGCGTAAACCCGAACCCGGTAAATGTGAACCGAAAACACTCTGCGTGCATCGATATAGCATGAAGACTTGCCCTACCCTGTCCAGTCGCAGAGGATCTCATGCCTGCAGTGCTTAGCCCGTCGACGATCGCGACCACCTTCGTCAGTATCGATGAAGGGGCCGATGCGGACATCGTCGTACGTCGGGATCGAGGTGAGTTCCTCAGACGGTGGGCATTCAATTTAGTCTGCATCGCGCTGCTGGTAGCGATCTTGCCAATGTTTGTGGTGATCTGGCGCCGCGAACCGGCGTACTTCACCAACGGCGTCGTGATCACCATGCTCATTCTGGCCGTCGCCATACTTGTCCTCGGCGTGCTCGGCGCATATCTCTGGAGCAAGTCGAAGGCCGGTCGGCAGCGCTTCGACGTACCGTTCCTGCACCTCAACGCCGAGGGCCTGACCGTGCGGGTCGACGAGTCCGAGCAGACGGTGCCGTGGAACCGGGTCATCGCGATGCGCCTTGTCGGCGCAGACGACCGGTCACTCGCCATCACGGCGGACGCGCCGGCTACGGCTGCAACCAGCGACGACTCCGTGACCGACGCCGACCCGGAACCGCCCGCGACGCCCGTCGAGGACTACTCCGACTACACGCCACCCGACGTCGACTGGCAACCAAGTCGAGCGGATTTCGACGCGATAGGCTCCGACTCGGACGCGGGTGGCGACATCGAAGTCTCGGGGCAGGAAACTGACGATGCGCCGACAAAACGGGAGCCTCGAGCCGATCGATGGCGCCAAGCGCTCTATGGCACGCCGTACGTCGTGCAGATGCGTGGGTGCAAGCCTCCGCTGTCGGAGATCCGGCCGATCGTGCACAACCTGAGCCGCGGACGGGTCAGTATCCCGGAGGTCAGCGACGGCGTACTGACCAAAAGATGGCGCGCAATCCGCGCCAAGCGGACTCCGAAAAGTTAGCGCGCACCCTCGCTAGCCGGTTGCACCTTGAAGCGCATAGACCAGTGCGTCCACTAGCGCCTTCCAGGATGCTTCGACAACGTTGGGGTGTACGCCGACGGTCGTCCAGTCGCGCTCACCGTTGGTCGTTCCGATCAGGACTCTCGTCGTGGCATCGGTGCCGTGCCGACCTTCGAGTATGCGCACCTTGTAGTCCGACAGCTCGACCGACGCCAGCTGCGGGTACTGCCCGATGACCGCGTCCCGGAGCGCCTGGTCCAGCGCGTTGACCGGACCGTTGCCTTCTGCCGTAGCGATAACTCGTCGGTCACCAAGACGTATCTTGACCGTCGCCTCACTGACTACTTCACCGTCACCTCGGTGCTCGACAATGACCCGATACGACTCGAGGTCGAAGACAGTCGGCCGGTCCGGCTCGAGTTCGGCACGCATCAACAGCTCGAACGACGCGTCGGCGGCCTCATAGGACCACCCCTGCGCTTCGCGCTCCTTGACCGTCGCGACGATCCGACCGATCGCGTCCGGATTGCCGGTAAGGTCGACGCCGAGCTCTTTGCCCTTCAGCTCGACACTGGCCCGGCCGGCCATCTCGGTAACGAGGATGCGCATATCGTTGCCGACCTCGGCGGGGTCCATGTGGTTGTACAACTCGGGGGCGACCTTGATCGCGCTGGCATGTAGACCGGCCTTGTGGGCAAACGAACTCGCTCCCACGTACGGCTGGTGGGTATCGGGCGAGAGGTTGGCGATGTCGGCAAGCGCATGCGATATCCGCTGCATGTCGGCGAGTTTGCCATCGGGCAGCACCGCCATGTCGAGCTTGGCGGCGAGCCCGCCGATCACTGCGAACAGATCGGCGTTGCCGGTCCGTTCGCCGTACCCGTTCGCTGTCATCTGCACGTGCGTGACGCCGGCCGCGACGGCGGTGATCGAGTTGGCGACCGCGCAGCCGGTGTCGTCTTGGCAGTGGATCCCCAGGCGTCCGGGCACCTTGGCCTTCACCGCAGAAACGACCTCGTGAATGCCGAGTGGCAACATCCCGCCGTTGGTGTCGCACATGACGACGACGTCCGCACCGGCCGTGAATGCCGTCTGTAGCACCGCGACGGCGTAGTCCGCGTCGTACTTGTAGCCGTCGAAGAAGTGCTCGCAGTCGACAAACACCCTGCGTCCCAGGGACACCAGGTAGGACACCGTGTCACGGACCATCTCGAGGTTTTCTTCGCGGGTCGTTCGCAAAGCCCGCTCGACGTGCCGCACGTCAGATTTGGCGACCAGACAGATGACCGGCGCTCGCGAGTCAACGAGTGCCCTGACCTGCGGATCCTCTGCGGCCACGGCCCCGGCCTTGCGAGTGGATCCGAACGCCACGAGTTGCGCACTCACGAGGTCAAGCTCGGCCGCGGCACGCTCGAAGAACTCCGTGTCCTTCGGTAGCGCACCGGGCCAACCGCCCTCGATGAAGCCGACGCCCAGCTCGTCCAGAAGCCGCGCCACGGCGAGCTTGTCCGCGACGGAATACGTAATGCCCTCACGCTGCGCCCCGTCACGAAGCGTCGTGTCGTAAATGTGGAAGGAATCTCCCAAGGGCGACTCGACGCGTTGACCGGCTACGGCGCTCTGGCTCATATTGTTGTGCTCCAGTTGGGTAGGTCTAGCTGTTGGCGACGAGCTTCGCGATCCGGTCGCCGATTGCCGACGTCGAACCGGGATTCGCGCGATCGCGCGAGGCGAGGTCCGCGGTCACGGCATCCTCAATCCGGGCGGCGAGTACGTCGTCGCCCAGGTGGGTCAGCAGCATGCCGGCGGACAAGATCGCCGCGGTCGGGTCCGCGATGCCCTTGCCCGCGATGTCGGGCGCCGAGCCGTGGACGGGCTCGAACATCGACGGGTTGTTGCGCGATGCGTCGATGTTCCCGGACGCTGCCAGGCCGATTCCCCCGCTGACTGCCGCGGCTAGGTCAGTGATGATGTCACCGAAGAGGTTGTCGGTGACGATCACGTCGAAACGCTCCGGGTCCTGCACCATGTAAATCGTGCAGGCATCGACATGGCTGTACGCCGTTGTCACGTCGGGGTAGCCCTTCGCGACGTCGTCGAACGTGCGCTGCCAGAGGCCGCCGGCGTGCACCATCACGTTTGTCTTATGGACCAACGTAATGTGCTTGCGCGGGCGTCTCTGCGCGGTCTGGAATGCGGCCTCGATCACCCGTCGTGCACCGAATGCCGTGTTGATCGATACCTCGGTCGCAATCTCGTTGGGGGTACCGGTGCGGATCGTTCCGCCGTTGCCGACGTACGGCCCCTCGGTCCCCTCACGGAACACGATGAAGTCGATGTTGCGGTCACCGGCAAGCACCGACTCGGTGTTGGGATAGAGCTTCGCGGGACGCAGGTTGACGTAGTGCTCAAAAGCAAACCGCAATTTGAGCAACATGCCACGCTCGAGAATCCCCGGTGGCACGCTCGGGTCGCCGATTGCGCCGAGCAGTATCGCGTCGTGCCCGCGAAGCTCCTCCAACACCGTGTCTGGCAGCAATTCACCGGTCCGGTGCCAGTACGCCGCACCAAGGTCGTACGACGTCTGGTCGCTCTTGACGCCGGCCGCGTCGAGCACCTTGAGTGCCTCGGCGGTGACCTCGATACCGATACCGTCGCCGGGAATTACTGCCAGTTTCATCTTTCGTGTTCCTTCGCTGTGCTTACTGTGAACTTAAATGGCGGGACTTGTACGGCGGACTTAGCGCTGCGCCGTGCCGGCGTAGTCGTCCTCCGCGTTGACCCAGCTCATGAGCTTGCGCAGCTCGGCACCGGTGGCCTCGATGGGGTGCTTCTCCTGCTGCGCGCGCTGCGCCTTGAAGTCCGGAGCGCCTGCGTCCTGGTCAGCGATGAAGCCCGCTGCCCACGAACCGTCCTTGATGGCGGCAAGCACGGACTTCATGTTGTCCTTCACGTGCTCGTCGATGACCTTCGGGCCGGAGGTGTAGTCGCCGTACTCAGCGGTGTCAGAGATCGACCAGCGCTGCTTGGCGATGCCGCCTTCGTTCATGAGGTCAACGATGAGCTTGAGCTCGTGCAAGCACTCGAAGTAGGCGATCTCCGGCTGGTAGCCGGCCTCGGTGAGCACCTCGAAGCCCTGCTGCACGAGGCGGGACATGCCGCCACAAAGGACGGCCTGCTCACCGAACAGGTCCGTCTCGGTCTCCTCGGTGAAGGTGGTCTCGATGACGCCTGCGCGGGTGCCGCCGATGGCCTTGGCGTAGGCCAACGCAAGCTGCAGCGTGCCGCCGGCCGGATCCTGCTCAACCGCGACCAGGCACGGAACACCCTTGCCATCCGCGAACTCGCGGCGTACCAGGTGGCCCGGACCCTTCGGGGCGACCATTGCAACGGCGACGTTGGCCGGTGGCTTGATATAGCCGAAGCGGATGTTGAAGCCGTGCCCGAAGAAGATCGCGTCGCCTTCTTCCAGGTTGGGCTCGATCGACTCTGCGTAAACGTGGCGCTGCACGTGATCGGGAGTGAGGATCATGATCAGATCCGCTTCCTTGGCCGCCTCGGCCGGCGTGACGACCCGAAGGCCCTCATCTTCGGCCTTCTTGCGGCTCTTCGAATCTTCCTTGAGGCCGACGCGCACATCGACGCCCGAGTCACGCAGGCACAGTGCGTGCGCCTGACCCTGGCTGCCATAGCCGATGACAGCGACCTTGCGGCCCTGCACCAACGTCAGATCGGCATCGTCGTCGTAGAACATTTTTGCTGCCATATCGGCGGTTTTCCTTTCGATTCGGCCTTCCAGGCCATGCGAGGTTCACACGGTCTGGCCGGCCAGATTTCTCTTTGTACGTCGGATGGACTTCTGTGGTTGCGCTACGCAGTGCGCTCGGCGTTGCGCTGCGACGAGGTGGTGATCGACCGGGGCCCGCGCCCGATCGCCACGACGCCGGATTGCACCAGCTCTTTGACCCCGAATGGCTCGAGGGCAGCGATCAGGGCTTGCAACTTCGGCTGCGTACCGGTTGCCTCGATTGTCACCGAGTCGGTGTTGACGTCGACTACCTTCGCGCGGAACAGCTGTGCGGTCTCGAGCACCGGCCCGCGATGATGCGCGTCGACGCGGACCTTGACCAAAATCAATTCACGCTGGACCGACGTCTCGGGGCCGAGCTCGACAATCTTGAGCACGTGGATCAGCTTGTTGAGCTGCTTGGTGACCTGCTCGAGCAGTGAGTCGGCAACCTCGACCACGATCGTGATGCGCGAGATCGTCGGCTGCTCGGTCTCCCCGACCGCGAGGGACTTGATATTGAATCCGCGGCGACTGAACAACCCGGCGACTCGCGCGAGGACGCCTGGCTTGTTTTCGACCAAGACGGAAAGTGTGTGTCCACTCATCTCGCTGTTCCTTGCTCCTGTCTCAGACATCGTCTTCGTCAAACTTGGGTCGGAGGTCCTGCGCGGCAAGGATTTCGTCGTTGCTCATGCCAGCTGCAACCATTGGCCACACCTGTGCGTCCGCGCCGACGGTGAAGTCGACTACCACTGGCCGGTCTTTGATCTCCATGGCCTGCTTGATGATGCCATCGACATCGTCCTTGGACTCACAACGCAACCCCACACAGCCGAGCGCCTCGGCAAGTCCGACGAAATCGGGGATGCGGTGCTTGTGCGTGCCGAGGTCGGTCTGCGAGTAACGGCCGTCGTAGAAGAGAGTCTGCCACTGACGGACCATGCCGAGATTGCCGTTGTTGATGACGGCGACCTTGATCGGGATGCCTTCAATTGCGCAGGTCGCGAGCTCCTGGTTCGTCATCTGGAAGCAGCCGTCGCCGTCGATCGCCCAGACTGTGCGGTCCGGCTGGCCGACCTTCGCGCCCATCGCAGCAGGTACGGCGTATCCCATCGTTCCGGCGCCGCCGGAGTTAAGCCAGGTGCGTGGCTTGTCGTAGGTGACGAACTGCGCCGCCCACATTTGATGCTGTCCGACCCCTGATACCCAGATCGTGTCGTCGTCGGAGATTGCGTTAAGGCGCTCGATCACGTACTGCGGCGACAGGGTGCCATCAGAGGGCCAGTCGTAACCGAGTGGGTAGTTCTTGCGCCAGCGATCGAGCTGAACCCACCAAGCGGTCATGTCGGCCGGCGCAGACTCCTCGCGGAGCGCTTTGAGCGTCGGGATCAGCTCGGTGATCGTCTCCTTGCAGTCCCCCACGATCGGTACGTCGGCGATTCGGTTCTTCGAGATTTCTGCCGGATCGATATCCGCGTGCACGACCTTCGCGTTGGGCGCGAACGAGTCGAGGTTTCCGGTCACCCGGTCGTCGAACCTCGTGCCCAGCGCGATGAGTAGGTCGGCCTTCTGCAATGCCGTCACCGCAGGCACCGAACCGTGCATGCCGGGCATGCCCAAGTGCTGTTTGTGACTGTCCGGGAAGGCACCGCGGGCCATCAACGTGGTCACGACCGGAATTCCCGTGAGTTCGGCCAGCTCGAGCAGTTCGGCCGATGCCTCGGCCTTGATGACGCCGCCACCGATGTAGAAGACCGGCCGGGACGCTGCGTTGATCAGCTTGGCTGCCTCGCGGATCTGCTTGAGATGCGGTCGAGTGACCGGCCGGTAGCCGGGCAGCGCCAGTTGCGGTGGCCAGTTGAATGTCGTCTCGGCAACGAGGACGTCTTTGGGAATGTCGATCAGCACGGGTCCGGGACGGCCGGTGCTGGCGATGTAGAACGCCTCGGCCACCGCGCGCGGGATGTCCTCCGGCTTAGTGACAAGCACGTTGTGCTTAGTGATCGGGATCGTGATGCCGCAGATATCAGCTTCCTGAAACCCGTCCGTACCCAGCAGAGCTTGAGAGACCTGGCCGGTGATCGCGACGATCGGCACCGAGTCCATATGCGCATCGGCAATAGCAGTGACCAGGTTGGTCGCCCCCGGCCCGGAGGTCGCGATACACACGCCCACACGCCCGGTGGCCTGCGCGTATCCCTCTGCGGCGTGACCGGCGCCCTGCTCATGGCGCACCAAGATGTGGCGCAGACTCGAGTCGTACAACGGGTCATAGACCGGAAGGACCGCCCCGCCGGGGAGTCCGAACAGTACGTCCGCGCCGATGCATTCAAGCGACCGCACGAGCGCCTTCGCGCCGGTAGATGGCTCGCTGATCGCGCCGTTAGTCGTGTTCGAGTTGACGGCACTGAGCAATGGATCGGCACCGTTTGGCGCCTTTGGCGTGGCTGTGGATGGGCTAGCCATGAAAATTCCTTCCTCGGATCACGAAGTTGGTTGACGCGTCGTCCTCTTGGGCTTTCGCGGTTTTGCGGATGAATTTGTAGTCGTCGACCAGTCAGGGCATTAAAAAACCCCCTGTGCCGTGGGCACATCGGGGGTTAGCGCGTCAGCAAGAGCCGACGCGCTAGTGAATTACTACGAGATTCTGACGAGGTGTCACAAGAGCAGATTGCACCCTCACGCGCCGATGGTCAAATGCTGTCCACATTCTGGGACGAACAATCCGAAAAATGGGAAGCTGGAAGTTGCCAAGTGCCGGACTTCGGGTAGGAACAGATGCCAGCTAGCCGCAGACGGCGCCTTCGGTCGCGCTCCCGACCAGTTTCGCGTATTTCGCGAGCACTCCGCGGGTGTATTTCGGCGCCGGCGGAGTCCAATTGGCCTTACGCCTGGCCAGTTCAGCCTCGTCAACCACCAGATCCAGCGTGCCCGCCGCAATGTCCAGCCGGATCGTGTCGCCCTCTTCAACGAGCGCGATCGGACCACAGTCGAGCGCTTCGGGAGCGACATGACCGATGCACAGCCCCGTCGTACCGCCAGAAAACCGGCCATCCGTGAGCAGGAGCACGTCCCGGCCGATGCCGGCGCCCTTGATCGCGCCGGTGACCGCAAGCATCTCACGCATTCCGGGGCCGCCCTTCGGACCTTCGTTACGAATCACGATGACGTCGCCTTTGGCAAGAGTGTCGTTCTCCACTGCGTCCATCGCCGCACGCTCGCCGTCGAAGACCCGCGCCGGGCCCTCGAAAATGTCGGTATCGAACCCGGCGGTCTTGGCGACGGCGCCGCCCGGCGACAGTGTGCCGCGCAAGATGGTGAGCCCGCCCGTCTTGTGGATCGGCTCACTAATGGCGCGCAGGACCTTCCCATCCGGGTCGGGCGGCGCGATATCAGCAAGGTTCTCGGCCATCGTTTTGCCGGTAACCGTCAGGCAGTCGCCGTGCAGTAGCCCGGCGTCCAACAGCAGCCGCATCACGACCGGGATTCCACCCACATGGTCGATGTCGGTCATGACGTACTGCCCGAAGGGCTTTACGTCGGCGAGGTGTGGCACCTTCGCGCCGACCCGGACAAAGTCATCGATTGTCAGGTCGACATCGGCTTCATACGCGATGGCGAGCAGGTGGAGTACGGCGTTGGTCGAGCCACCGAACGCCATGGTGACGGCGATCGCGTTCTCAAACGCCTCTTTCGTCATGATGTCGCGCGCAGTGATCCCGCGTCGGAGCAGCTCGACTACGGCGGCGCCCGATTTGTGTGCGAACCCATCTCGACGCCGGTCGGTGGCCGGCGGCGCGGCCGATCCCGGAAGGCTCATCCCGAGCGCTTCCGCGGCACTTGCCATCGTGTTGGCGGTGTACATGCCGCCGCAGGCACCCTCGCCGGGACAGATAGCACGCTCGATCGCGTCAACATCCGAACGCGGGATCAGACCCCGGGCGCAGGCACCGACAGCCTCGAACGCGTCGATGATCGTCACCTGTTTCTCGGTACCGTCGTGCAGCTTTGCGATACCCGGCAGGATTGAGCCGGCGTAAAGGAAGACCGACGACAGGTCGAGCCGTGCGGCGGCCATGAGCATGCCCGGCAAGGATTTGTCGCATCCGGCAAGCAGGACTGAGCCGTCCAGTCGCTCAGCCTGCATAACGGTCTCGACGCTGTCCGCGATTACCTCGCGGGATACCAACGAATAGTGCATGCCTTCGTGGCCCATCGAGATACCGTCCGACACCGAGATCGTGCCGAACTCCAGCGGATAGCCGCCGGCGCCATGAACCCCTTCTTTGACGGCCTTGGCCAGCCGGTCGAGGGAAAGGTTGCAGGGCGTGATCTCGTTCCATGAGCTCGCCACGCCGATCTGTGGCTTCAGGAAGTCCTCGTCGCCCATGCCGACTGCACGAAGCATTCCCCTGGCAGCGGCCTTTTCCAGGCCGTCGGTGACGTCGCGGCTGCGCGGCTTGATGTCGGGACCGTCCTCGTGTGCAGAAGTCGCCGCAGCTTCAGGGTTAACGGTGCTGGTCACGATGAATCTCCTCTGTCAGTCTCACAACAAGGCGGTCTCATAACAATTGTTCGTGAGCCTATTCCTCAAAGAGACCCAGGGCTAACCAGGGTGATTCCGCCTGGGCAGCAACGGTCATCCGGTGGACGGTGGCAACGATGCTTGTACTCGGACGGCACTGGTCGCCGGGTGGCCGAAGGCAGGCGGTAACCGTTTGGGACCATTGGACGCGTGACCGCCCCCGACAATCCACGCCCGACGCCCCCACCGCTACCGGCCGGACAGACGATCCGCGTGCGTTACACACGAACCAGTCTGCTGGCCCTCGGTGTCGCCGCCATTTGCGCGTTGCCGGCTGTCGGCACGTTCTGGCCGTGGAGCATGGTGGTCTATCTGATACTCGCGGTCTTCACCTACTGCGTCCTCCGAGTCGGCGCCAACATCACCGCCGATGTTGTCTCGATTCGCGGACCGTTCTATTCGCGACGAATTGCCCGACGGCAGGTCGCTGGGTTGTCCGTATCCAAAGGTGGCGGCGTATTTCTGTTGCGCACCAATGGATCACGGATCCTCATACCAACCGCCCGACCTCGCGACCTGCCTCGGCTACGGGCTTTCCTGTTCAATGAATCGGCGAAAGCTGAGCCCAGTCCCGACCTTCCATAGCGGCGCCGACTTTGACATACTCGGCCTAGGTCTTCGGGCCGACCAAGTCAACTGACCAGGTTGACCTTGCACCTGAGTGAAAGAAGACCAGCCGTGGCGCGCATGCCTCTCGAAGAACGGCGAACCCTGCTTCTCGAGGCAGCGTGGAGAGTGCTATCCACGCAGGGCGTGCATGCCGCGACTACCCGCGCGATCTGCGCGGAGGCGCAGATGCCGCAAAGCGCATTTCACTACTGCTTCCGCAGCCGACAGGAGCTCTTGCGCGAGGTCGTAGTCGGGCTGCTGCCCCAGCAGATGGAGGCATCACTGTCGGTCGTTGATCGCCGCGGGTCGCTACAGACCGTGCTGCGCAAGGCCCTAGTGTCCTACTGGGACCACGTCGAGTCAGAACCGCTGCTGCACAACGTCTTGTACGACATCACGACCACGGCTTTGCGCGACCCGGACCTCGTGGACCTGGCGCACATGCAATACGCCCGGTTTCAAGAGACAGCCAGTGAGGTGCTCAAAGCCGTCGCCGAGATACGCAATGTGAGCTGGACACTGCCGCTGCCAGTTCTCGCTCGGATGCTCGTCAATGTGCTCGATGGCATGACACTCAACTACATTGTCGACCGTGATCGTAAGGCCGCTCGCGCAGTACTCGATTCCTTCGCCCCGATCCTGGCCGGACTCGCGAAAAGCAATAAGGCGAAGTAGTGTGCCCGCCCGAGCGGCAACCTTTCCACGGCGTTTGACCATGTCAGCGCACTGGTCGGCGTACTTCGGCGAAGGGCGACTATTTCTATGACAACGTGGCGTAACTGGGGCCGCAGTGCTTCGTGCGTTCCCGCCGAGGTCGTCGCGCCCGTCGACGAGGCGGACCTGGTCGAGACCATTCAGACGACCGCCAAACATGGACAATCGATCCGACCGGTTGGTGCCGGCCACTCGTTTACCTCGATCGCTGCCACGGATGGCATCCAGCTAAGGCTGGACCACTTTAGCGGCATCGTGACCGCAGACCGCAGAAGTGGGCTGGTCACGCTGTTGGCCGGCACCCGACTTCGCGATCTGCCGCCCCTTCTGGGCGCGCATGGACTGGCGATGGAGAACCTCGGAGATGTCGACCCGCAGACTATCGCCGGCGCCATCTCTACCGGCACACACGGCACCGGGCTGCGCTTCACCGGTATAGCCGGACAAGTCCGAGGACTGCGAATCGCGCTGGCCGACGGACGGGTCGTCGACTGTTCGGCAACCGAACGCTCGGACATCTTCCACGCGGCGCGGTTGGGGCTCGGCGCAATCGGCGTACTCGTGCACGTCACGTTGCAGTGTGTCCCGGCGTTCGCGCTCGCTGCGCAAGAACATCCGGAGAGCCTTGAGGAGGTAATCGACGGGTTCGCCGAACGGGCCGCGCACGCCGACCACGTCGAGTTCTACTGGTTTCCGCACACCGACCGAGCCTTGGTCAAGACCAACACCAGGCTGCCCGGCGATGCACCACTCGCACCGGTGCCGAAATGGAGACGCCTGCTCGACGACGAGATCCTCACGAACGGCGTATTCGCCGTCACGTGCGCAACGGGCCGCGTCGTACCCGCGGTCATTCCGTCGATCAACCGAATAGCCAACCGGCTCGTATCGAGTCGCGCGTACACCGACCACTCCGCCGACGTTTTCGTCTCGCCGCGCCGGGTGCGCTTTCGCGAGATGGAGTATGCGATCGACCTGGACGTGCTGCCGGATACGCTGCGCGCCATCAAATCACTCCTCGACGACCGCGGCTGGCGAATCTCGTTCCCACTCGAGGTTCGATGCGCAGTCGCCGATGATGTCTGGCTGTCTACGGCGTACGGACGTACGTCGGCCTACATTGCCGTGCATCGCTACTATCGTGAGTCGTTCCGCGAGTACTTCGATGCCGTGGAACAGATTCTCGTCGCGGCAGGCGGCCGCCCACACTGGGGCAAGCTGCACACCCGCTCCGCCGCGGACTTCGAGGCGGCGTACCCGAAGTACGGCGAATTTCTCCGGGTACGTGCGGCCCTCGACCCCGGCGGGCTCTTCACTAACGACTATCTGCGCCGAGTGCTAGGGCCAGTCAGTCGCTAGGGACGCCGGAATCGGTACGGCGTCGCGCCGCAACAAGGCAGGCCACCAACACAACTAACGCCAGCACGCACGCCACGATCACCGCATCTCGAGACGGCGCACGCGAAGGGTCGTCGAGTATCAATGCGACTACAAACGTCACGATTACGACCGCTCCGGTGAGGGCCAGCCGTCCACCCCATCGGCGCATCGTGCCGGTGGCCAGCTGGCCGAGCGACGGCACCGATCCGGCCATCGTCAAGGCCCCGTGCCACGCGGCGAAGCCGAGCGCGGCGACGAGTACGGCAAACGACAGCGAGCGCGGTGCCCACAGCAGCCACACGACTAGATAGCCCAGCAAGTAGGCGATCGACACGTAGCGATGCGCCACGATAACGCTCGCGCCGGCGAGCACGACGGCACCAAGCACGATGTACCACGGCAGGTCGCTGGTGGCGACGAACAGCCCTACCAGGGTGAGTACGACGCCGGCTGCCGCTCCGAATAGCAGCCCGGTCTGCTGCCGACTGAGCACAAGGTTGAGGTACGGCGACCTGCGAACGTTTGTAATCTTCTTCGTCAGGCCACTCATCGACGCATCACCCGTGCCGCCGACTGCAGATGCCCGATGACCCGTTCGAGCGTGCCAAGCGTGCCGGGACCTTCCCACGGCAGGATCGGGAGCCCTTCGTGCTCGATTTGACTGATCTCCCGCGCGCGCTCCAGAGCACGGACCCGCCAATGCAGACTCTGCGTCGGGTCCACCCCGGCTCCGAGGCCGACTGAGGGCAACGTGTCGATGACGACGACGTGCGCGCCACGACGCTGATAGGTCGCGGCCTGCGTGAGCGCTCCCGCGCCGGCCATCGGCGACAACATCAGCAGCAGCGTGCCTGGCGGGACGCCCTGCGCACGGTCGTCGGTGCGACCGCGGCGGTTGAGCGTCGTCTCCACCTGAGCGAGCCGCTCTGCGATTCTGCGGTAGTGCGCCTTGCCGGTGCCAATCCGGACGGTGTTGTTAAACGGGCCCTGCCCGACGATCCGTACGCCGACCCGGTCGCCTCGGCGGAGGTAGAACTCGGCGATCGCGCTGGCCGCACGTACGGTCGTGTCGAGACTGCTTGGCGCGCCGTCGATCCCGCCACTGATGCCGAGGTCGGCCGCCGCGTCGAGCACCAGGATGACTTGGCCGTCTTGCTCAGACCAATGGGAGATCACCTGCAGGTCGCGACTGCGCAGCGACGCCGGCCAGTGGATGTCTTTCATCCGGTCACCGGGCCTAAATGCGCGGATTCCTGCAAACTCACTGCCCTGCCCAGGCTTCACCGCGCGGTTGGCTCCGATGAGACCGCTGGCGGCAAGGGCCGGCACACTCGAGAGCGCTACGTCGGTGCGTGGCACCGCCAGCACTCGCGCCCCGAGCTGATGGTGTTGCTGCAACACCGAAGCACCCCACGCATCGGAGGCCATGACGTACGCCGCCGAAATCTCGCGGATTCCCCAACGCGTGGGCGTCATGGTCATCGGCAGGGCGACCTCGCCTATGGACGCACACCCGCCCTGCATGATCCCGGGTGTCGGGTCGCACCGAAACCAGAAGTCGCGGCGTACGCCGATGCTCACGTGCTCCATGCCGGCCACCGATCGAACCGTTATCGGCAGCACAAACGACTCGCCCTCGGTAACCTGCGCCGTCGGTACCGTCACCGTCGTGGTCGGCGCCGCCGTGGGGCGATTCAACGCCGCGGCCAGCGCGAAAACCAAGAAGGGTACGGCGATGACCAGCAACTCCGGGCGACCGAAAAGTACTGCTGCGAGGGCGAAAACGGCCCCGCCCACGATCGACCTATAGAAGCTGACGGTGCTTCGCCACACGCCGGCCCGCTCGTCCATCGTGTTACGCCGTCGGCGAATCGGCGGCCCGCGCGCCGACGGCCGCCGGCGTGGGCACCGACCCCAGTACGGAGGAGACGACCGTCGACCCGGTGACGTCGCGCATCCAGTTCTCCGGTTTGACAAGGATCCGGTGCGCCAGCACCGGGACCGCGACCGCCTTGACATCTTCGGGAGTCACGTAGTCGCGGCCATCAATCACTGCATACGCCCGAGCAACCTGCATCAGCGCCAGCGAGCCGCGCGGCGACGCACCGACCGCGACATCGGCGTGCGAGCGCGTGGCCTCGGTCAATGCCACGCAGTAGTGCAGCACGCTCGGATCGATCTCGATGGTCTCGATCGCTTGTTGTAGAGCCAAAAGCCCGGCAGCGTCGATGACTTGATGCAGCTCGATTGACTCCTGCTGGCGGCTCATCCGCCGTTGCAGGACCTCGAACTCCTCATCGTGATCGGGGTAGCCGAACTGGATCCGCAACAGAAACCGGTCCAGCTGCGCTTCGGGTAGTGGATAGGTGCCTTCGTACTCGACCGGGTTGGCCGTCGCGAGGACGTGGAAGGGCCGCGGCAGCACAAAGGTGTTGCCCTCGACCGTGATCTGCGCTTCCTGCATCGCCTCGAGCAGCGCCGCCTGCGTCTTGGGCGGCGTCCGGTTGATCTCGTCGGCCAGCAGGAATCCGGCGAATAGCGGCCCCCGCCGAAACTCGAAGTCCGCGATCTGCTGGTTGTAGATGAACGAGCCGGTCAGGTCGGCCGGCAGCAGGTCGGGAGTGAACTGGGCACGTTTGAACTCCAGTCCGAGACACTGCGCGAACGACCGTGCGGCCAGCGTCTTGCCCAGTCCTGGGAAGTCTTCAAGAAGCACATGTCCGCCCGCGAGCACGCCGCACAGTATGAGCGCGAGCGCGGGCCGTTTGCCGACAACAGCGCGCTCGACCTCGTCGAGGATGCTCTTCGCCTGGTCGCTGAGCTCGGCGAGCTGGTCCTGGTTCATTCGGTGCCCTGTCCTTGGTTGGGTGCGGTGTGTTCGGAGGACTGCAAGTAGGTTCTTTCGGTGCCGGTGCGCTCGATCTCGGTGACCAGTCGCTCGACGTAAGACGTCTTTACCAGGCGGCGTACCGGGTCCTCGTCAAACCGAAACTCGTGGACTCGGGGCGGCATCGCCGCACGCGCCCGCTCGGGGTTGGTCGCCGGGTCGAATCCGTACGCCGAGCGCACCTTGTCATCGATGATTGTCTTGAGCGTTGCTGACAGTCGTCGACGGGAGGACTCGTCGGGCGCGATGTACGGCGCGACGCCAGGCGTATCCAGGGATCGGTCGGAGGTACGTCGCCGCATTGCCAGGTCATCCCACCGCGGCTCGTCCGGGGGGCGCATCGTGGCCAGCAGGATTCCGATGCCCAGCAGGACGACCGCGGCGGCGGCGAACAACACCGGCTCGGGGGTGATCTGGAAACCGTTCCCAATCGTGTAGCCGAGGGCGCCGACGATCCCGGCGGAGACGATCCCGGCCACCCACCGGAACGCCGCGCGTTTCATCTGCGTCCCCCGTCCGCCGGCACCGGCACGCCGCGCCGGCGCAGTTCGGACAGTTCGGCGTGCAGCCGCTCGATCGCGCTGAGCGCCAACAACCGTGATGCTTCAGGGATGTCGTGCGCCGAGAAACGCGCCTCCCGGTAGGCGGCCGCGAGGCGCTCTATCGAGGTCCGCTCTACGGGGTACGTCGATAGGACCCGCTGCACCAACTCCGTAGAGGTTTCCGCCTTATCAGGCTTCAAGCCGACTCGTTGCATGGTCGACTCGAGGCTTAGCCAGCATCCGATGATCGCCTCGCGCGGCGAGCCAAGTCGCAGCGCCGCTAGGTGTGCGCTCGCGTCCTCGGCGACCGCATCAAGCAGTCGATCGTCGTGGTCCTCGACCCGCATTCGGACCGCGCGCCGCCGTCCTCCGACCATCTTGCGCAGATTCAGCAGCAAAGCCAGAAGCCCGACGATGACGAACCCGCCGAGCAGTACGAGCCCGGTCCAGAAGCCGGTCATGCTCTGATCCGTGGCGTTCGGCTGGACGGACCCGGCCGGCGGTCCGGCCATGCTCGACTGTGCGGCGGCCGCAGTCGTATGCGCGGGCGCGTGGACCAGGTCGATTTGTCCGCCGGTAGAGACCATCACCAGTACGACGAGTACCGCCGCGGCCAGGCCGATGGCGACGGCCCGCACCACTGAGGTGGAGTTTCTCGGCATGCTTGTACCTGACCGCTGGGGATGTTGTGTCTGGTGAGCCTATTGCATCGATTGAGGCAGCGTCGCGGCCGTCCACAGTCGCGAAATCGTCGCGCCAGACATCTGCGCTGTTGTATCGGCTAGAAAATCCGGACCCAACGGATCCGGAACGGGTGTTTGAGAAGTCATACCCGATAGCACGATCTCACTTGCGCTGGATCCCGTCGGCGCTAACCGACCCGGCATATGGTGGACCACAACCAAAATGCAGAGCTTGATGCGGACTCGGCACGATCAGAACCGAAGGGCACGAAGACATTTGATGCGGCGTACGACGCACTCACGGCGCCCGGTTGCCGTGTGTCTGTCCATCCTTTGCCTGCTCGGCGCGTCGGCATGCGCGAGCGCGGACAGTTACCTCGGCAGCGGCAACTGGTCGCCGCAGGCGGTCCCCCAGAATCCTGGTGGTCAGAGCCCCGATACCGGTCAGCCGCCGACGAACCCGTCGACGCCGAGCACTCCTGGTCAACCGGGAGAAAATCAGGACAGTGCGGTGCGTGCTACCGGTCTCGATCAGCCCTGGGGTATCGCACCCCTGCCGGACGGCACGGCCCTAGTAGGCGAGCGCGCGACCGGCAAGATCATCAAGGTCAACGGACAACCCGGCGTGCCCCAGCAAGACCTGTTCACAATTCCCGGCATAGACGCGTCTGGCGACGGCGGCCTGCTCGGCTTGGCCACCTCGCCCGCGTACAGCGAGGACGGGCTCGTGTTTGCCTACATCACGACGGCGACCGACAATCGGGTCGTCAGCTTCAACAGTGCCGGGACCGTCGTACCTGTCATCACCGGGATCCCGAAGGGCGCGGTCCACAACGGGGGCGCGCTCGCTGCCGGCGCCGACGGCAATCTTTATATCGGCACCGGAGATACCGGCAATCCGGCGCTGGCCACGGATCCGGCTAGCCTCGCCGGGAAGATACTGCGGATCGACAACTTCGGCGCTCCTGCCGCCGATAATCCGACGGCCGGCTCGGCGGTATTCGCCAGCGGGCTCGCCGACGCGACGGGCATCTGCCTGTCGACGAACGGCGGCTATGCGGTCGACCTCGGCGGCGGCACTCCCACGGCCGTCACCGGAAACGAGCTTGAGACCTTGGAACCGGGCGCCAACTACGCAGGTACCGATCCGACGGTCGCCTACTCCGGCAAGTCGCTCGGCGGCGCCGCCTGCGCCGCGGTCACCACGACCGCGATCGTCACCGGGCTCGACTCGAAATCGCTGATGACCAGCATCATGAACAAGAAGGGCGCGCCGGTCGACGATCCGCAGCTATCGCTGACCGACAAGTACGGTCGGCTGCGCGCGATCGCGATCGACCCGGCGTCCGGCGCCATGTGGGTCGGCACCTACAACAGGGACGGCATCGGTACGCCGGCCGCGGACGACGACAAGATCATCATGGTGCCGCCCCCGCAGGGTGGCGGCGGCGGCATCAGCTAGTCGGCGGCTACTGCTTGTCGATCTTGAGCTTGAGTGCGACATCCGCGGCCTTGTTCACGTTGGCGCTCGGATCGCCACCGTCGGTGAAGGCGGTTTCGACGATCCGCACGGTCTGGCCGTCGATCGATGATGCGTACTCCGCGTTGTCAAAGACTTTGGTCGACGGGTACCCCTTGGGGATCACGCCATCGCGCAAGAGGTCGTTGACGTTGCCGGTGCCGTCCGAGTCCACCTTCGACTTCAGTTTCGCGGCATCACCGTCGGATTTCAGCTTGACGTCGGCGACGCTGACGACAACCTGTTTTCCGTCCACATCGGTCAGATAGAGAGCTCTCGTCAGTCCACTGCAGCCGATCTGAGTCAGGAGCGACTTGATCTCGCCGTACGAGAACGTCGCACACTTCGCGGTCTGGTCGTAGGCGCCTTGCTGGAAGGCGAGGCCGTCGATCTGCTGCGCGGCAGGCGTCGTCGTGCCTGCAGCCCCATCGCTCGCGCCTGCGCCTTGCGACGTATTCGATCCACTACCGCCGTTACCCGCGGACTTGTCCGAACTACCGGAGAACAGCCACTGGGCTCCGAATACAACCGCTGCGATGAGCACCGCGAGGGCGGCGAGACCGGCCAGCCACCGAAACGGGCTGCGATGGATGTCATCCTCTTCAGGAGCGTCGAGCAGGCTATCGGCGGCGGCGGGCTCGGACACCGCGAGCGGCGCGGACGCTTGCAACGGTACGGCTGCCACCCGCGGATTGGGCCGGGTGTGCTCGGTCGGCGCGTCGGCCGCACTACCGTGGCCCATGAGTCGGGCCTGCGCGTGTTCCGGGACCGCGGCGACCGGTGAGTCCTCGGTCGAGGTCGGCCGCAGCACGTAGGGCGAGTACGGGAATCCTTCATTAGTCAGCGCCTCGACCGGTACCTGACTTCCGTCGTACCCGAGGATTCGCAGCGCCGCGAGTACGTCGGCACTGGTCCACAACTGCTTGAGGCCACCAGTTGTTTGGGAGGTTGCGCGGACGATTCCGTCGGCGATGTCGTCCTGGTGCGTCCGGACGACGACGACACCGCTGGAGCGTTCGGTCTCCGGCTGCGCGACCCCGGAGATGTCACCATCGACCACGATCAACGACTGCATGTAACCCGGGTCGATTCCACGTTTGCGCAGTACCGCTGCGACGTTCTTTACGGCCGTGTCCGTTTCATGGACGGGGTTGCTGCCACCACGACCGAGGTGGATCAACCGGCCACCGACGGTCCAGGCGCCGCGGGCCGGAGCGAACAGGTAGCCCGACGCGTCTGGAATCTCTTGGACTCCGATGACCGCGATGCCTTCGGCTGTCAGCGCGACTCCGCTGATCGGCCCGAACCGTGTGAAGCCGTCGCCGAGCACGATGAGCCCGGGAAAGTTGCGTCGCCCGGGCCCGTACTGCCGAATCGTCTCGAAAAACCTCTTTTGAGCCGCGTCGTCAGGAGAGCCATGCGTCAGAACGAGCACACTTCCTCCTTGTCGATTGTCGCGACCGTGGCGCTCACGGTGTTTGGCCGAGCCGTTCGAGGATAAGGGCGCGCACCGCCTGCGCGTCCGCTTGACCCTTCGTGGACTTCATCACTGCCCCGACGAGCGCCCCTGCCGCGGCTACCTTGCCGGCACGAATCTTGCCCGCGACGTCGCCGTTTGCGGCGATCGCCTCATCGACGGCCGCGCCGAGCGTGTCTGTGTCGGAGACCACAACGAGCCCGCGAGACTTCATGACGGCCTCCGGATTGCCTTCACCGGCCAGCACGCCGTCGACCACGGAGCGCGCAAGCTTGTCGTTGAGACGCCCGGACGTGACCAGGCCGATGATCTCGGCGACCTGCTGCGGTGTGATGGCCAGCTCGCTGGCCTCGATCCCGGCCTCGTTGGCGCGGCGGGCGAGCTCACCGGTCCACCACTTGCGGGCGTCCGCCGCGCTTGCCCCGGCCGCAACCGTCTGCGACATGAGATCGAGCGCACCGGTGCTGACCAGGGCGCCCATGTCCTTGTCAGAGAGCCCCCACTCGCTCTTGAGGCGGCTCTGTCGGGCCGCCGGGAGCTCGGGGAGCTCGGCCTTGAGGCGTCGTACCCACTCCGGGTCCGGCGCCATCGGCACCAGATCCGGCTCCGGGAAGTAGCGGTAGTCGGTGGCTTCTTCCTTGCTGCGGCCCGAGGTCGTCTGGCCGCTGTCCTCGTGGAAATGCCGAGTCTCCTGGTAGATCCGCTCACCGGCATCGAGAAACGGCTTCTGCCGGATGATCTCACCGCGAACGGCGCGCTCGACGGACCGCAACGAGTTGACATTCTTGGTCTCGGTCCGGATACCCAGGCCCTCACCCGGCTTGTTGAGCGAGACGTTGACGTCGCACCGCATCGAGCCTTGCTCCATGCGGACGTCCGAAACGCCAAGCGCACGGCAGATCTCGCGCAGTTCCGAGACATACGCGCGGGCCACCGCCGGCGTCTTTGCGCCCGCTCCCGCGAACGGCTTGGTGACGACCTCAACCAGCGGAATGCCGGCCCGGTTGAAGTCCACCAAAGAATGAGTCGCGCCCTGAATCCGACCTGTGGCTCCGCCGACGTGCAACGACTTACCGGTGTCCTCTTCGAGGTGCACGCGCTCGATCTCGACGCGGAACGTCTCGCCGTCGACAACGACGTCAAGGTAGCCGTCGATGCACAGCGGTTCGTCGAACTGGCTGGTCTGGAAGTTTTTGGGCATGTCCGGATAGAAGTAGTTCTTGCGGGCGAATCGGCACCAGGTAGCGATCGTGCAGTTCAGCGCGAGCCCGATCCGGATCGTGCCCTCGATCCCCTTCTCGTTAGGTACCGGCAACGCGCCGGGTAGGCCGAGACAGACCGGGCAGATCTGTGTATTGGGCTCCGCACCGAACTCGGTAGCGCAGCCGCAGAACATCTTCGACTCGGTGCCGAGCTCGACGTGCGTCTCCAGGCCGACGACCGGCTCGTACGTCTCGAGCGCGGCCAGCAGCTCGGCGTCGCCCGCGCGTGCTTGCATGCTCATAGGGTCTTCTCCTGGTTGGTCTCGGCCGCTTCGCGATCGGCCCGTAGCTTGGCCAGTTTTGGTTTGAGCACGACTCGGTCGTAGAAGATCACGTTAACAACGGTCAGTAAGCCAAGGATGATGAACAACAGGAAGATCTTCTCGCCCGTCGTGACCATCATGATGACGCCGACCACGATCACGAAGATCGCCAGCGACCACGCGGCAATGTTGATCTTCTTGTTGCGACCGCTCAGCTCCAGCTCGTTCATCGGATCGCCAACTCGGCAAGGAACGGCGCACCGCGGGAGGCATCGAGCGCGCCTTCGAGTGCTGCGCCGACCCGGTAGCAGCGGTCATCGGCCATCGTCGGCGCCATGATCTGCAGGCCCACCGGCAGCGGCGTACCCCCGCTGTCAGCAGGATCCTCGGCCAACCCGACCGGCAGCGACATCGCCGGTACGCCGACGAGACTGGCCGGCAGCGTGCACAGGTCGCCTTGGTACATCGCGAGTGGATCGTTGACCTTCGCGCCAATCGGGTAGGCCACCGTCGGTGTCGTCGGTGACACCAGCACGTCGACCTGCTCGAAGGCGGCGGTGAAGTCGCGCGCCAGCAGGGTGCGCACCTTCTGCGCCTGGCCGTAGTAGGCGTCGTAGTAGCCACTGGACAGCGCGTACGCGCCCAGAATGATGCGACGCTTGACCTCTGCGCCGAAGCCGGCCTCTCGGGTCATCGACATGACTTCCTCGAGGCTGGCCTCGCCGTCGTCGCCGACCCGTAGCCCGTAGCGGACGGAGTCGAACCTGGCCAGGTTGGACGAGGCCTCGCTGGGCGCGATCAGGTAGTACGCCGGAAGGCTGTAGGAGAAGTGCGGGCAGCTGACTTCGGTCACCGTCGCACCAAGGTCGCGCAGCGTCTGTACGCCGGCCTCGAACGCGCTCATCACGCCGGTCTCATAACCGTCACCGCCGAGCTCGCGTACGACGCCCACGCGCACACCCGTGAGATCGCCGTTGGCGCCCTTGCGCGCCGCCGCGACCACTCCGGGCACCGGTGCATCGATCGACGTCGAATCGCACGGGTCATAGCCGGAGATCGCCTCATGCAGTAGCGCGGTGTCCATAACGGTGCGGCCGAACGGACCAGGAGTGTCGAGGCTCGAGGAGAAGGCGATGACGCCGTACCGCGAGTTACTGCCGTACGTCGGCTTCATCCCGACCAGACCGCACATCGCCGCTGGCTGCCGGACCGAGCCACCGGTATCGGTACCGAGCGAGAGCGGCGTTTCAAAGCTGGCGACCGCGGACGCCGAGCCGCCGGAGGAGCCGCCGGGGATCCGGTCGTGATTCCACGGGTTACGGACCGGCTTGTACGCCGAGTTTTCGTTGGTCGAGCCCATCGCGAACTCGTCCATGTTGGTCTTGCCGAGTACGACGAGCCCGGCCGCCAGCGCGCGGGCGCTCACCGTGCTCTCATACGGCGGGGTCCAGCCCTCGAGGATCTTCGAGCCGGCGGTGGTCGGCGTACCCCGGGTGACGAAGACGTCCTTCAGGCCGATCGGCACGCCGGCGAGCGGGCCGAGAGCCTTGCCGGCGGCGCGGTCTTCGTCGACCGTCGCGGCCTGTGCGAGCGCCTTGGCGCCATCGACGTGCAGAAATGACCCGATCGTGTCGTCGACCGCGGAGATCTGGTCGAGATGAGCCTGCGTCACCTCGACGGACGTGACGTCGCCGGCGGCGAGCCTGGCCGCGAGGTCGGCAGCGGACAGATGAATCAGTTCGCTCGGCGCCATGCTTACGCCTCCTCGTCAAGGATGCGCGGTACCCGGAACCGGTTTTCCTGTGCGGCCGGCGCCGCCCGCAGTACCTCGTCACGATCCAGCGACGGGGTGATCACGTCCGGTCGGGTCACGTTGGTCATCGGCACGTTGTGCGACATCGGCGGAATCTCGTCAGCGGCGACCTCACCCACCTTCGCGACGTACTCCAGGATGCGTTCGAGCTGCGGGGCGAAGGTATCAATCTCGGATTCGGTGACCGACAACCTGGACAAATGCGCCAGATGGGCCACTTCATCGCGGCTGATCTTTGATTCAGACATGTGTGGTGAAGACATTCCTGTCGACGTTGGGTGCCTGTCCAAGCGTTCGTTCACTTGAACAAGGTCGTGCCAAATCGTTTATTCTACTGGCCGCTATCGAAGCGGAGGGCACCTGCTGACCCGTTGTGTCGGTTACGCGAAGATGTCCTGGTGAAAAATCGCAGCCAGGCATCCCTCTGGGTAGCCGGCGCCCGCCCCCGCACTCTGCCGCTGTCTGTCGTACCCGTTGCCGTGGGCACCGCCGTCGCCGCCGAGTACGCCCCATCCGGCACCGGTTGGTACGGCGAAATCAGCTGGTGGCGGGTCGTGCTCGCGCTCGTCGTCGGGCTGGCGCTGCAGATCGGCGTGAACTACGCCAACGACTACAGCGACGGGATCCGCGGCGCCGACGCCGACCGAGTGGGCCCGCTGCGGCTCACCGCTTCGGGAGTCGTCCCGGCGAAGCAGGTCAAGTACGCCGCGTTCGGCTGTTTCGCACTGGCCGCGCTCTGTGGGCTCGGCCTGGCCGTCAGTACGTCGTACTGGCTAGTGCTCGTTGGCGCCGTGGCGATCGTCGGCGCGTGGTTCTACACCGGCGGCTCCTCGCCGTACGGCTATCGCGGGCTCGGCGACGTGTCCGTCTTCGTGTTCTTCGGGCTCGTCGCCGTGATCGGCACGGCCTACGTCGCGGGCTCGCACCCGCGGCTGAGCTGGCTCGCGCTGTGGACCGCGATCCCGGTGGGCCTGCTCGCGGTCGCCGTACTTGTCGCCAACAACCTGCGCGACCTGCCCAAGGACGCGCTGGTCGGGAAACGCACGTCCGCGGTGCGGCTCGGTGACCGCGGCACCCGCATCATGTATGCGCTGTGCGTCGGTCTGGCGATAGTCGTGGGCGCGCTGGTGGTGCCGGTGATCTGTCTGCCACTCATCGCAATCGCTGCCATAGTCGGCTTCTTTCCGGTACGCACCGTGCTACGCGGCGCGAAAGGTATGGACCTGATCAGTGTTCTCGTAGCCACCGGTCAGCTCCAGATTGTCTACGGCGCGGCGCTCGTGATTGGTCTTCTGGTCGGCGCGGACTGGTAGCCTCGCCACCGGTTTCCGCGACGTAACGTCGTGTTGCGGTGCGGTATCGGCTCGGCACAAGTCATCGCCCGCGGCGTACCTGTCGTGATTAGGTGGTAGATGTTTAACCCGGACAACCTGGAAAAATGCCCCCATCTGCGAAACGAAGTGACATGTCTTATCTGCTGCGCGTGATCTTGCCCGACCACCCCGGTTCGCTAGGTCTCGTCGCCACAGCGATCGGTTCGGCCGGTGGCGACATCATCAGTGTCGACATCGTCGACAAGGCCGACAATCACGCCGTCGATGACATCGTGATCGATATCGGTCCCGGCAAGCTTCCCGACGAGATCATGAGCGCGGCCCAGTCGATCGACGGCGTGCAGGTTGAGTCCATCCGCCCCTTCGACGGCGCGCTGGCGACGCATCGTGAGCTTGCGCTGATCGAGGCCATGTCGGCCGATCCGCTCGGCGCCGGACAACTGCTGCTCGATGACATTCCGTGGCTGTTCCGGTCCGGCTGGGGCGTGCTGGTCGACCACGAGGGCGAAGTGCTCCTGCGCAGCAAGGGCGCGCCGGACGCGGGCAAGGTGGCCCCGTGGGCCCAGCTGGAGCGCGCCCGGCTGATCGAGCCCAGCCGCGATCCCGTGCCCGAAACGTGGACGACCCTCGACACCTCGCTGATGGGCGCTCCGGCCGGTGAGTTCTTCTGCGTCGTCGCCGGTCGGCCCGGCGGTCCAGACTTCCGGCCAAGCGAGATCGCCCGCCTCGCACACATCGTCGGAATCGCGCGCACGATCTTCCTACGCTTCGAAGAGACTCGCGAAAAGTAGCCGAACTCTCAACTACCGAAATTCTCAGGGCCGTGCTCGAGAAGTTTCTTGAAGCCGTCGTTGTCGAGAATCTGTAGGCCCAGCGTCTCGGCCTTCTGTGCCTTGGTACCGGGCGAGTCACCGACGACGACGTACGCCGTCTTCTTGCTCACCGAGTTGACGGCCTTCCCACCGCGCGCCACGATCGCCTCCGACGCCTCGTCCCGGCTGAAGTCGGTCAGTGTCCCGGTCACCACAATCGATAGCCCCTCGAGCGTCTGCGGTAGATCCGATCCCTCTGGCTCGTCGTCCTCCATCCGCACGCCCGCCGCCCGCCATTTGTCGACAACAGTGCGGTGCCAGTCGACCGCGAACCAGTTCTTCACCGACTCGGCGATAATGCCACCGACGCCGTCGACAGCCGCGAGGTCTTCCTCGGGCGCAGCCACGATCGCATCCAGAGAACGAAAGTGCGCGGCGAGGGCCTGCGCTGCGGTAGGCCCCACGTGCCGGATAGACAGCGAGACGAGCACCCGCCATAGTGGCTGCGTCTTGGCGATTTGCAGTGACTCCAGCAGCTTTCGCGCGTTCTCGGTCAGTGACTCCTTGGTCTTGAGCCGGAAGAACGGTATGCCGATGAGCTGTTCCTCAGTCAGCGCGAAGACGTCTCCCTCGTTGAGGAACCCGTCGGACTCGGCCAGCGCGCCGGCAGCCTTCCAGCCAAGCGCATCTATGTCGAGCCCGGAACGTGACCCAAGGTAGGTCAACCGTTCGTGCAGCTGGGCTGGGCACGCTTCGGCGTTGGGGCAGCGGATGTCGGCGTCACCCTCCTTCATCTCGCGCAACGGCGTCCCGCATGACGGACAGTCCGTGGGCATAACGAAGGCGCGCTCGCTGCCATCTCGCAGAGCGGCGACGGGCCCAAGAATCTCCGGGATCACATCGCCGGCCTTACGCAAGACGACAGTGTCGCCGATAAGTACGCCCTTACGCTTTACTTCGTGCGCGTTGTGCAGGGTTGCCATCTCAACGGTGGATCCGGCGACCTGGACCGGCTCCATCACGCCATACGGTGTCACCCGGCCGGTGCGCCCGACGTTGACCCGGATGTCCAGCAGTTTGGTGTTGACCTCTTCGGGTGGGTATTTATAGGCGATCGCCCAGCGCGGCGCGCGACTCGTCGTACCCAGCCGGCGTTGTAGTGCAATCTCGTCAATCTTGACGACGACGCCATCGATCTCGTGCTCGACGCTGTGCCGATTCTCGGCGTAGTAGTCGATGAACTCGCGCACTTCCTTGAGCCCGTCGACCACCCGGACGCGATCCGAGGTCGGCAACCCGTAGCCGCGCAGAATCTCGTAGGCTTCGGACTGGCTCTTCCAGCTCACGCCCTCGGCCAGCCCGATGCCGTGTACGACGAGGCGCAGGTCGCGTTTGGCGGTGTTGGCTGCATCTTTTTGACGCAACGACCCCGCAGCGGTGTTGCGCGGGTTGGCATATGGCGGCTTACCTTGTTCGACCAACGACTCGTTGAGCGCGAGGAACTCGGCCGTCGGAAAGTAGACCTCTCCCCTAACTTCCATCCGGGTCGGGAAGTCCTTGCCTTTCAGCCGCGACGGGATGTTTTTGACGGTCTTGGCATTTGCGGTGATGTCCTCCCCGACCTGCCCGTCACCGCGGGTCGCGCCGCGAGTCAGCTTCCCGTTTTCGTACACCAGGGCGATCGCCAGTCCGTCGATCTTAAGCTCGCAGATATATTTGGGATCTTTGACGCCGTCGCGGGCGATCCGG
This sequence comes from Antricoccus suffuscus, assembly GCF_003003235.1. NCBI lineage: Bacteria > Bacillati > Actinomycetota > Actinomycetes > Geodermatophilales > Antricoccaceae > Antricoccus > Antricoccus suffuscus. Next base: position 150,491 of record NZ_PVUE01000002.1, on the reverse strand, counting down.
TCCGCCCAGGTGTCCAGCTCCTCGAAGTTGAACGCGTTGTCGAGGCTGTACATCCGGCGCAGGTGAGTGACCGACTCGAAGGATGACTGTCCATAGCTTGCGACCCGCTGCGACGGCGAGTCTGGGCCGACCAAGTCGGGGAACTCCGACTCTAAATCAAGCAGTTCACGAAACAGTACGTCGTATTCGGCATCGCTGACCGTCGGTGCGTCATCGCCGTAATATCGGTCGGAATGCTCGGTCAGCTCAGCGGCCAACTGCGCATGCCTGGCCAGCGCAACGTCGGCGGCATCGGTTGTCTGCTCCTGATCGGCCACGGGCTTGCCCACGCCTTGAGACTTGCGCTTGCTCTCGGAATTGCGCTTGCTCTCGGGCTTGCGCCCGCTGTCAGATTTGCTCACTCGGCCATTGTCTCCGATCAGGGCGACAATTTTTGAAAGGGCGTGGTCGCGGCGTCGTGTAGCCGGCTCGACTCGTGCCCAACAACGCTGAACCCGCGCTCGGCGTACGGGAACTCGGCAAGCTCACTGCTCTGGTCGAGGTTGCGGTGGTAGGAGCGGATCTCGGCGATCTTGTTATTGTCGAACACGTACCACTCCGTGCCGCGGGTGACGATTCGTCGTGGCGCGCCAGCGGGCTGGTTGTACATCGACCATTCGATGATCGCCTCGTCACCTTGCTCGATAATGCTCTCCACGACCCACCGAGCCTGCAGCATCCGGGCCACTTTGCGCCAGTAGCGAGCGAGGTGTTGTGCGCCGCTGACGGCAGTCGAGCCGACATTGGGCCGCAGGAAGTAATGCGTGACGTCGGCGGTGAAGAACGCTTCGAGTCGTTCGGCGTCGGCGGCCGTGCACGCGTCGTAGTAGTCGATGATCAACGGCAGCCGGGAGCTCGGAGGCTGGGCACCGAGGTCGTCCTTGGCCGACGACTCGCGATCGACGCCGCTGTACTTCCTGTCTGTGTATGGGAAGCCGTCAAGGTCGCACGGCTCGTCGAGCACCTGATGGTAAGAGCGAACCTCGGCGATGAGCCCGTCACTGACCTCGAACCACTCGCAGCCGCGGGTCACGATCGGCGCGTCAACCCCGGCGGGCGTCCACGTCATGGCCCACTCGATCGCCGCCCGGCTGCCCTGCTCGATGAGCCGGTCGACCTGCCAGCGAGCGCCCAGCTTCTCGGCGCTCTTGTGCACTTTCCGAGCTAGGTGCTCCGCGCTGCGCACCGGCCGCGATCCGACGTTGGGCGCGAGGTAAAAGTGCGTGATGTCGGGCTGCAACGTAGATCGGACCGCATCTTCGTCGCCGCGCCCGCACGCGTCGTAGTACTTCTCGATCAAGGCGAGCGTCGTACTCATCGTTCCTCGTCCTCCTCGGGATTGTCCTGGAGCTGGGCAGCCAGCGTGTTGAGGGCTTGGAGCCTTTCGATGGCGCGCTCCATAGGCATCCCGGTGAGGCCGCACGCGGTCGACAGGCCGAGTTGGGTGCGCACCCCTTCGCCAGACATCCCTATGTGCCGAGCAAGTCTGCGAATTCGTTGCGCGGTCCGGTCGATCGTCTTCGGACCGACCTCCGCCACACCGAAGACGCCACCATAGAGGACGAAGTCGCCGTCGAGCGCTTCGCCGAGCTCGTCGTACTGCGCCTCAGTGACCAGCGCGAGGTCGATCGCCACACCCGTCGCGCCGGCACGCTTCAGCATCACCAGTGGCGGTTTGGGCGCGCAGGAGTGCACCAGGACAGGTACGCCGATGGTCGAGATCGTGCGCGCCAGGCCTTGTTCGAGCGTCGGTTCGTCAATCGGGTCGAGCCGGCCAAATCCGCTGGCCGTCGGCAGGTCACCGGCGAGGACGGCCGGCAAGCTGGGCTCGTCGAGCTGGACGATCAACTGTGCCTGAGGGCAGCGGGCGGCGACCTCCGTCACCAGACCGGCTATCCCCTCACTGAGCGACTCGTGCACATCACGCAGCGCGCCGTGATCGGTCTGGATCCGGTGACCACTGGCCAGCTCGACGCTCGCCGTCAGCGTCCATGGCCCGGCGACCTGGATCTTCAGCGGGCCGTCGTACCCGTCGGCGGCCACCTGCAGTGCATCGAGATCGCGCGCCCACAAGTCCTTGGTACGCCGCCAGTCCAGGCCGGCCCGCGGGACTATCCGCCATCCGGACACTGTGCGATCGACGTACAGGTCAACCAGTACGCCGCTCGCACGGCCGATTATGTCCGCGCCAGGACCGCGGGCAGGAAGCTCCGCCATGAAGGCGATATCGAGGTTTTCACCAAACGCAACCCGCATGGCCTCGGACGGATCGGTGCCTGGCAGCGAACCGATCCCGGTCGTTCCTGCTGGAAGCGTCGTCACGCCGCGACTGTGTGACAAATAGTGGCCGACCCGACGACGTTGTCGCTGTCGTAGAGCACGATGGCCTGCCCCGCGGAAATCCCCTTGACCGGTTCGGTCAACCCGACGACCAGTCGCCCGTCCGCATCAATTTCGACCACGGCGCCGGCCATGCCGCCATGTGCACGCATCTGCACCGTGCCGCTCCACGGCAGCGCCGGGACCTCGCCGGTCGTCCACACCGGGCGCTCGGCGACCACGGTGGCGATATCGAGCTGGTCGGCGGTCCCGACGGTCACCCGGTTATCGACTGGAGAGATATCCAAGACGTAGCGCGGCTTGCCGTCGCTGACCGGATTGCCAAGGCGCAGACCCTTGCGCTGCCCGATCGTGAAGGAGTACGAGCCATTATGCGATCCGAGGACCTCGCCAGAGGTCGAGTCCACAATCTCCCCGGGCTGCTCACCGAGGTGTTGGGTGAGGAATCCGGCGGTGTCGCCGTTAGCGATGAAGCAGATATCGTGGCTGTCGGGCTTGTCTGCGACCGACAGTCCGCGGCGAGCAGCCTCGGCGCGTACGTCGTCCTTGGTCGTATCGCCGAGCGGGAACATCGCGAATCGCAGCTGGTCCGGGGTAAGTACGGCGAGGACATAAGACTGGTCTTTGCCCATATCGACCGAACGTGCCAGGTGCGGCGTACCAGCATCGTCGAGCTCGAGCTTGGCATGGTGTCCGGTCACCACGGCGTCGAAGCCGAGGGCGCGGGCCCGGTCAAGTACGGCGGTGAACTTGATTTTCTCGTTGCACCGCAGGCAAGGGTTGGGCGTGCGGCCGGCCGCGTACTCTGCCACGAAGTCGTCGATGACGTCCTCGCGGAACTGCTCGGCGAGATCCCAGATATAGAACGGGATTCCTAGTACGTCGGCGGCGCGACGAGCGTCACGCGAGTCTTCTACCGTGCAGCATCCACGAGCACCAGCGCGAACGGCTTCGGGGGCACGCGACAAAGCAAGATGGACGCCGGTCACATCGTGACCTGCATCGACGGCACGGGCGGTGGCAACGGCGGAGTCGACTCCACCGGACATTGCAGCAAGAATCTTCACGGTTGCAAGAGTCTACCCGGCTCAGCGCACCCCGGCCGCGGCGCGGGCGCGCAGCACGGCCTCGGGAAACGCTTCGACCAACGCGTCGAGATCGGCCTCGGTCGTCGTACGTCCCATCGAGATGCGCAGCGTCGACCGAGCCCGTTCCTCGGAGCCGCCCATGGCCAGTACGACGTGCGACGGTTCGGCGACGCCCGCGGTACATGCCGAACCGGTCGACACCGAGATGCCGTTGGTATCGAGGACCATCAGCAGCGCATCCCCACTGCATCCAGGAATTGACACGCTGAGGATCCCCGGCAGGGTGCGCCCGGGATCGTTTTCGGGTACGCCGTTGACGTCAAGGTCCGGCACAACGGTGCGTAGCCGAGCGATAAGGCGCTCGCGCAGCACACCGACACGCTCCCGGTGGTTCCGCATTTCCGCGGTGGCCGCGGCAATCGCCACCCCGAACCCGACCGCGCCGGCGACGTCCAAAGTGCCGGAGCGGATCTGCCGTTCCTGACCGCCGCCGTGCAGTAACGGGGTTGGTTTGAACGAGCGCCGCGCGACCAGCGCGCCCACGCCCTGTGGCCCGCCCACCTTGTGCGCGGTGATCGCCATGGTTTCCAGTCCAGACGCCGCGAAGTCAATCGGCAGCACGCCGACAGCCTGCACCGCGTCGCTGTGCATCGGCACGCCCTCTACCGCCGCCATCGCGGCCAGCGCCGGAATGTCCGAGATCGCGCCCACCTCGTTGTTGGCCCACATCACCGCTACCGCGGTGGCCGTGTCCCCCGCCGTCGCGATCGCGGCGCGCAAACTGTCGCTGGTGACGGCGCCGTATCGATCGACCTCGGCCCACGCCAGGTCGGCGCCCTCGTCAGACTGCAGCCAGCGCGCCGTATCCAACACAGCATGGTGTTCGGCCGGCGACACTATCAGCGTCTTACGCCTGGGATTCTCCTTGTGTCGCAGACGATGTAGGCCTTTGACGGCCAAGTTGTCTGCCTCGGTGGCACCGCTGGTGAGGATGATCTCGATCGGGTGAGCACCGACGGCCTCGGCGATCGACTCGCGTGCTTCCTCGACGTACCGGCGGGCCCGTCGCCCCGTCGCGTGCAGGGATGAGGCATTACCGACATCGCGCATCACCCGCGACATGGCCTCGATGGCCTCTTCGCGCACGACGGTGGTGGCGGCATGGTCGAGGTAAACCTCGGTGCCGTTCACTTTATTCGGCGTCCGCGCCGATCGGCTCGAGGAGAAACACCGGAATCACTCGAGTCGTCTTCTTCTGGTAGTCGGCGTAGTCGGGGTACGCCGCGACGCAGCGCTCCCACCAGATGTCTTTTTCCGCGCCGGTGATTTCCCGCGCGCGCATGTCTTGCTTGACAGTTGCATCCTGCACTTCGACGTGCGGATTGGTTTTGAGGTTGTAGTACCAGACCGGATGCTTAGGAGCCCCACCGAGCGATGCCACGGCGGCGTACGTGCCCTCGTGTTCGACCCTCATCAACGGGTTCTTGCGTAGTTTCCCGGTCTTCGCGCCGACCGACGTCACGACGATGACCGGCCGCCCGCCCACAGTCGTCGACTTCGTCCCGCCCGACGCTTCGATTCTCTCGGCCTGGTCGGCCGCCCAGCCCAACTGTCCGCGTTCGTATTCCCCTTTAAGTGGCATGCCTCCATTCAACACCCACCGTCCGCGACTTTGTCCCCGCCATCCGCGGGAAGCAATCGCTGCCGGCCGTGCCCCGCTTCGTCGTAACCATCGCACAAATGTATGGTTTGGCAGCGCCGATCTCGAAATCTTGCTGTCGAACAGCACATTTGTACGATCCAGACCGAGTCGTCGGGCCAGCCGCTTGTCATGCGAAAGTCCCCCTTGTCACACCTTTATGGGCGTGACAAGGGGGACTTTCGCATCGACTAGGAGCCCGAGCGCGGTGGTCCGGGCGTTAGGTCCCTAGCCCTTGTGCTTCTTCACTTCTTCGGTTGCCTGCGGTACGACGTTGAACAGGTCGCCGACAACACCAAAGTCGGACAGCTCGAAGATCGGGGCCTCCGCGTCTTTGTTGATCGCGACGATCGTCTTCGAGGTCTGCATGCCCGCGCGGTGCTGGATCGCGCCGGAGATGCCGGCCGCGACGTAGAGCTGCGGCGAAACCGTCTTGCCGGTCTGGCCGACCTGGAACTGGTGCGGGTAGAAACCAGAGTCGACGGCGGCACGCGAAGCACCGACCGCGGCACCGATCGAGTCGGCGAACGCCTCGATGACGGCGAAATTGTCCGCGCTGCCAACGCCGCGACCACCGGAGACGATCTTGCCGGCCTCGGTGAGCTCGGGACGCGAACCGCCGGACTCGGTCACCCGGTCGACGATCTGGGCCTTCTTAGCGTTGTCCGAGACGGTCACCGCGATGTCTTCGCGGGCACCGGCACCGGCCTGCGTGCTGACCGTGATCGAGTTGGGCCGGAGGGTGACGATGGACAGACCCGTCTTGACCTTGGACTTGACGCTGACGCCGCCGGCGAAGATCGACTGGGTTGCGACACCTTCGCCGTCGAGGTCCACTGCGTCGGTCAGCAGCCCGTTGCCGGTCTTGACCGCGAGGCGGCCCGCGATCTCTTTGCCCTCGGTCGTCGAGCCGATGAGTACGGCGGCCGGCGACTTCTCGGACACGAGCTGGGCGAGAGCCTCGACCTTGGGCGCAACCGAGTAGTTGACTACGTCATCGGACTCAACTGCGTAGATCTTCTCGGCGCCGTTCTCGGTGAGAGCCGCGGCAAGGGCGTCGGTCGTACCGGCGGCGCCGATGACGACCGCGCTTGGCTCACCGAGTCCGCGAGCGGCGGTAAGCAGCTCGAGGGTCGCCTTCTTCAGGGCACCATCGGCAGCTTCTACGAGTACAAGTACTTCACTCATTGATATCTCTTCCCTGTCCTCTGCCTAGATAAGTTTCTGGCCCACGAGGTACTCGACGAGCTTCACGCCGCCGTCGCCCTCGTCGGTGATCGCCTGGCCGGCCTGACGCGGCGGACGTGGCGCCCACTCGATGACCTCGGACCAGGAGTTCTCGAGTCCGACCTCGCCGGCGTCGACGCCGGTGTCGGCGAGCGCGAGGGTGTCGATCGGCTTCTTCTTGGCCTGCATGATGCCCTTGAACGACGGGTAGCGCGGCTCATTGATGGTGTCCCAGACGCTGATAACAGCAGGCAACTGGCCCTTGACCACTTCGTAACCGCCATCGACCTGACGCTCGGCGGTAACCTCGGTGCCCTCGAACGTGAGCTTCCGTGCGCTGGTCAGCTGGGTCGCGCCGGTGATCTCGGCAAGCATTGCCGGGATCACGGTGACACGGCCGTCGGTCGACTCGGCGCCGCTGATCACGATGTCCCACTCGAGCTTGCCGAGCGCGCCCGCGATGACCTTGGCCGTCGCGATGGCGTCAGAGCCGTGAATCGCGGGGTCGGTCACGTGCACACCCTTGTCGGCACCCATTTGCAGTGCCTTGCGGATCGTGTCGGTCGCCGACTCGGGGCCCACCGAAAGAACGGTAACTTCACCGTCGCCTTGGTTTTCCTTTATTAGGAGAGCTTCCTCGATGGCGTATTCGTCCATCTCGTTAAGGACGAGATCGGCGTTTTCGCGATCAACTGTGTTGTCACTGTCTTTGAGTGTGCGCGGGTTGCCTGAATCAGGAACCTGCTTCACAAGTACGACGATGTTCATCGTCAGACGAACCTCCTGTGGGCGGGATGAACCGCAATGGTTTCATGCCGATACGGATGTGAAAATGCATGGCAGCGGTTTTCGCGCCGACACCAGACGTTATCTGATGAACGCGTGCTAATCGCAGCCGCGGACCCATGTTACTCGGCAGTAGGACGACGGCGTTCACCGATTGAGCCGCGCAACCGGCCGAGATTGCCTACCACACAAGAGATTTAGGCGACCCTCACCCGGTCGCGTCGGCTCGCGCATCGGGACGGGGTGACTAATTGCATATCCTCGATGCCGCAGCCAGGGCCGATTCGCGTCCCCGGTTCCTCACGCCGCCCCACCATCCGCAGCGACGTAGCATGACAACCGACCAAGGACATCCCACAACAGACGATCCGAGGACCCGCGTGGAAAAAGGCGAACGACTCACTGGCCGCTGGCGCGCAATTGCGACCGTAGTGAGTTTGTGCTGGATCGTCACGGCGGTCCTCATGGTGCTGCTGACGGCGAGCGGCGCGGCGCACAAGCTGACCGGGATCGCCCTAATCGTCGCGATGTTGGCCGGGTTGCCGGTTCTTACGCTCTTGAAGAATCTCGCCAATCGGCTCGCCGAGGGTGCGATCCAGCCGCAAGATGACAGCAAGGAGCGCACCCTCACGGGCGTAACTGTGCTCATGCTGGTCGCGGCATGGGCGCTACACCTGTTCTCGTAGCGCGCCAGCCGCGAGCGCGTACCACCGGCGTTAGCGGCCGGTGAATTTCGCCTTACCGGGACCGTTGTCGATGAACGACTGCATACCGTTCTTCTGGTCCTCGGTGGCGAACAGGGCCGCGAACAGCTGGCTTTCCAGCTTCAGCCCAGAGGCGAGGTCGCCGTTGAGCCCGCCGTCCACGGCCGCCTTCACGGCGCGCAGCGCCATCGACGCACCGCCGACGAACTGACCAGCCCACTTCTTCGCCTCGTCGTACACCGATGCGGCCGGCACGACCTTGTCGGCGAGCCCGATCCGAAGTGCTTCGTCGGCGTCGACGAAACGCCCGGTGTAGCAGATGTCTTTGGCCTTGGCCGGGCCGACGAGCCGGGACAGTCGCTGGGTGCCACCGGCGCCGGGGATGATGCCGAGCAGGATCTCCGGCTGGCCGAGCTTCGCATTGTCGGCGACGATGCGAATATCGCAGCACATCGACAGTTCGAGACCGCCACCAAGCGCGTAGCCGGTAATCGCGGCAACGGTCGGCTTCGGTAAGTCGGCGAGTGCGGTGAACGACGATGACAGCGCATCTGCGCGTGCCGACATGTCTCTGAAGCTCATCGGCTGCATCTCTTTGATGTCCGCGCCCGCGGCGAACACTTTCTCCCCGCCGTACACGATGACGGCCTTGATGTCATCGTTGGCGCCGGCTTCGTGTGCGGCGGACCGAATGTCTTCCTGGACGTTCTTGTCCAAGGCGTTCATCGGGGGACGGTTGAGCCGGATCGTACCGACCCCGTCTTCGACCTCAAGTGTCACGAACTCGCCCATGGTGGTCCTTTCAGCTGTGATTAATTGGTGGTTATTGCGCTAAATCCTGAGCTGCTTTGCATCCTGACCTGCTTTTGCGACCGGGTTACCTGGGCTAGGCCACCGAGGCAAAGAACCGGCCGCGACGCTTGGAGAGATACACCTCGACGCCGAACGTGTCGAAGATCGCTTGCTCGCTCATCTGGTCATCGAGCAGACCTTCCCGTACGACGCTGCCATCGCGCAGCATCATGACGTTGGTGAATGCGCGCGGAATCTCTTCGACGTGGTGGGTGACCAGCACCATCGCCGGAGCGTCCGCGTCCGCGGCGAACTCGCTGAGCCGCGCGAGCAGGTCTTCGCGGCCGGTCAGGTCGAGGCCGGCGGCCGGTTCATCGAGCAGCAGCAGCTCCGGATCGGTCATCAGCGCACGACAGATCTGGACCCGCTTGCGCTCTCCTTCGCTGAGGGTGCCGAACTGACGATCGGCCAGCCGCTCCACGCCCCACTGCCGCAGCAACGTACGGGCCCGGTCGTGGTCGATGTCGTCGTACGCCTCGCGCCAACGGCCCATGACCGAGTAGCCGGCTGACACGACGATGTCCGAGACGTGCTCTGCCGGGGGGATCCGCGATGCGAGTGCGGCCGACGCGAGCCCAATCCGGGGCCGAAGGTCAAACACGTCGACCTTGCCTAACCGGTCGCCAAGCAGCGTGACCGTGCCCGATGACGGATGCATCTGCGCGGAGGCCAGTTTGAGGAGAGTCGTCTTGCCGGCACCGTTCTTACCGAGGATCACCCAGCGCTCGTCGAGCTCCACGCGCCAGTTGATCTGGTCGAGAAGAACGTTGGTGCCGCGTCGTACCGAGACGTCTTGCATGTCGATGACCAGATCAGAATCCATTGCCTCGTCAATCATCGGAATTAATGGCGGCAGGACCATCAAACCGTACGACGGCCCGCCGCACGCACCCACCCCGGCTGCAGCGGGCACACCCGAGTGCCCGACCACGAAACGTGTGATGGGATGGCACCGACCGCACAATTACCAAGGGAGAGCCCGATGAGCACGCAAGCTAACGACCAGGTGGGTGCCCGCATCGCCATCGTCTCCTCGCAGTGGCACAACGAGATTGTCGACGAGGGCGTCCGGGGCTTCCGCGAATCGCTCACCCAACTGCGTGACTGCACCGTCGAGGAGTACGCCGTCCCCGGCGCCTTCGAGATCCCGCTGCACGCGCTGCGCTTGGCACAGACCGGGAGGTACGCCGCGATCGCGACCTGCGGCCTGATCGTCGACGGCGGGATTTACCGTCACGAGTTCGTCTCCACCGCGGTCATCGACGGTCTGATGCGGGTGCAGCTCGATACCGGCGTACCGGTGTTCTCCGCCGTCCTGACGCCGCACCATTTCCATGAGCATGCCGACCATGCGGGCTTCTTCAAGGCACATTTTCGGACCAAGGGCACCGAGCTCGCGCGCGCCTGCCATACGACGCTGCTGAGTCTGGACGCCCTGCGCTGAGATGCCAAACGAACGCGGTTCAACGACTCGACCGTTAGAGTCGTAGTTCTATAGGAGGTCATGTGATGGTTCAACCTGGGCCCGCCGACGGTTTCGGCTCACCCGACAGCTCGCAACCGGCCGCCGACGGTGCGCTCCCCACGCCGGTACCGACGACGTATATCGCTGACTTCCGGATCACCAAGAGGCTCGGTCACGGTGGCTCGTTTATGCTCGCCACGCCGCCAGAGCGGCTCGGTGATGTCGGCGGGCAGATTGTCCTCAAAGTATTTCCTACCGAGATCGCCGCCAACGACGAGTCCGCCGTCACCGCCCTCACCGAAGCGCTCCGCGCGATTGCCGCTGTGCACTCGGACTACCTCGTGCAGATGATCGAAGCCGGACGCAACCAAGGCGTCTTCTACTGCGCGATGGAATACCTCGCCGGTGGCAGCCTCGCGGAACCATCGATCCCGTTGACCATGGGCGAAGCGGTCCGGGCGGTGGCCAACGCGGCGCGCGGCGCCCACGCCCTGCACGATGCCGGCATCCCCCATCGCAACATCCACCCGGCAGGGATCATCCTGCACGCCGACGGCGCCAAGCTCGCCGACCCAGGACTCGCGTCGTACCTCAATCCAGGCATGACACTGACCGGACGCCTCGGCGTACCCGAAGTCGACTTCATCTCGCCGGAAATTATCCGCGGCCTGCCGGCATCTCGCGCCACGGACGTATGGTCCCTCGGCGCCACCCTTCATTACGTCGCCTCGGGTAAGTCGATCTTCCCCAACCTGGACCGTTCCAACCCGGTGGCCTCACTGAGCGCCGTACTCAACACGCCACCGACGATCGCCGAGGGGTTGCCACAACCGGTCGACCAGATCGTCCGTCAGTGCATCGATCCCCACCATCCAGACCGTCCCTCCTCCGCCGGCGATCTCGCCGACCGCCTCGACGAACTTTGGAAACGCTCATGAGCCAGCGATACGAAATCACTCCCGGCCCCGGGCTCGTCGCCCGCCACAGCGACTCCATCTTGTGGGTCGGATCTGATCTCGCTCCCGAAGCCTGGGACGCACTCGGCGCCGTGCTCGACGTTGTGCCAGGCACCGACCCCTCCGGCGCAGAGACGGCCGCCTCGCTGGAATCCTTAGCCGCGGTTCTGCGCGAGCATCCGGCGACAACCTTCGCCGCCCTCATCATCTCCGAGGGGCATGCCCAAGGCATCCTGCGTGGCCCGGTCACGGTCTGCAACACCACGGCGGTTGCTCCGGCGACCGGCTACGAGCAGTTCGGCGTCACGGTGCCTTTCGAGATGTCCGAAGCCGTGTACGTCGGCACGGCCGAGGCAACCGGTAACCATCCCTCGATCGCGCAGCTGTTCGACCTTGACGCGGGCGTCGTACCCGGTGGTGGCGCGTGGGTCCATCCCATCACCTCCGGCCACCGTTACGCATCGGGCGCGAGTGGTACGCATTCCGCCATCGACACCGGCACGCACCAAGCGTCCGCGGACACGCCCGCACAGCCAGCCGAGGCACCGCCCGCCGGTGCCGCACTGGCCGGTGCTGCCGTGGCTGCGGGCGGGGTAGCCGCCGGGCTCGGCGCGGTCGCCGCTGACGATCAAGACTCCGATCCGGCACCATCGAGCGACGCACCGACGTCGATACCGAACGACCCTGACGCTACGCAGATGTACACCCGTGACGACCACGAGGACGCGGGTGATGCCGAGTGGGCGCCGACACCGGACAGCCCACCGGCAGCCGAGGAACCTGCCGGTGTCGCAGACTCTGCCGGTGTCGCAGACCCTGCCGGTGTCGCAGACTCTGCCGGTGTCGAAGACCCTGCCGCAGCGGAACCGCCCGTTGCCTCTGACCAATCGCCGGCCGACCTTCCGTCACTGTCTGCCCCGCCCTCTCCGTGGGCGATGCCCAACGTTGCAGCGGGCAGTGAGGCCACCGCCGGCGCGTTCACCCCGTCCGAGGACCATCTGCAGATCGACCTACGCGCCGTCGAGCCCAAGTCGACCGTGCAGCCGCTGCCGCTCATCCCGACCGCTGCGTCCGGTGCTCAGTCTTCGACGCACCGCTCCAGCGTGCTGGTCTTCGACGACGGAAGCACCTTCGCGCTCGACCACGACTACGTGATCGGCCGGCGGCCCGAGCGCCATGAGCTCGTGCAGTCCGGTCAAGCGCGACCGCTGACAGTCGTGGATCCGGACACGGTCCTATCTGGCGCGCATGCCGCATTGCGGCTGCATGGCAACGACGTCTACCTCGAAGACCTCGGTTCGCTGAACGGCTCGCACATCGCGCGGCCCGGGGCCGCGGACTGGACCCGGGTCGAGCCGTTCACGCCCGAACGTCTCGAGCCGGGCACCCGACTGCTGTTTGGCTGGACCGTGGCGACGTATTCAGGCGGTCGAGACCAAGCCTAGATCGGCCGAGGACGCGAGTGCGGCGTTCTGCGGCAGGATCCGGACCGTGTAGCCGAATGCGCCCTGCCGGTCAAGTACGACGTCCGCGGCGTACCAATGGTCATCACCGTCGCCCCCGACAGGTTGCATCTGGGCGTACGCCGGAACGCGCAGCTCATTATCGTCGTCCGGCTTGCCGTAGACGACCTGCACCAGCACGTCGTCCGGGCTCAGGCCGGCCAGGTGAACTTCGGCGCGCACATTCAGATGGCTGCCTAGACCGTGATCGGCGTCGTCACTAGACGACTCGGCGAACGCGACCCTGACCGTCGGCCACGCGGCCCGTACCTTGTTGCACCAGGCAGCAAGCGCCTTGGCTTGGGCAAAGTCGTCGCGCTCGGCCGCCCGTGCGGCAAGCGCAGACGGTGCGTAAAGAGCACGAACATAGTCATTGAGCATCCGAGTCGCGATGACCTTCGGCCCAAGCGATGCGATTGTGTGCCGCACCATGTCGACCCACCCGGTCGGCACCGCATCATCACCGGCAGCGTAGAACAACGGCGCGACCTCTCGCTCAAGCAAATCGTAGAGAGCGGTCGCCTCAAGATCGTCACGCCGGTCGGGATCCTCGACGCCATCAGCAGTGGGGATCTCCCAGCCGTTGCGCCCGTCGTACATCTCATCCCACCAGCCGTCCCGAATCGACAGGTTGAGGCCGCCGTTCAGGGCCGACTTCATCCCAGACGTCCCGCACGCCTCCAGCGGCCGCAGCGGGTTGTTCAACCACACATCACAGCCGGCGTACAGCTCGCGAGCCATCTCGATGTCATAGTCCGGCAGGAACACGATGCGGTGTCGGATTTCCGGGTCATCCGCGAAGCGCACCATCTGTCGGATCAGCTCCTTGCCACCGCCGTCGTCGGGGTGGCTCTTACCCGCCAGCACAATCTGCACCGGGTGGTCCGGGTGCAGCAGCAGCGCGCGCAGCCGTTCGGGGTCGCGCAGCATGAGGGTGAGCCGCTTGTACGACGGCACCCTGCGGGCAAACCCGATCGTCAGGACATTCGGGTCGAACACGGAGCTCGTCCATCCCAACTCGGCCGCGGTCATTCCCCGCTGCAGGGACGAGGCGAAAACCCGGCGGCGTACGTCGGAGACCAACCCATCGCGCAGATCGTTGCGCAGTTCCCACAGCTCGCGAGCCGGGACCTGCTCGATCAGGTCAAAGCCGACGGGCCTGTCCCCCGCCGTCCGCCGAGCCAGGTCGAAGACCTGTGGCGCTACCCACGTCGCGGCGTGCACGCCGTTGGTGACCGAGCCGATCGGAACCTCGCCGCGGTCGAATCCGGGCCATAGGGAGTTGAACATGTCCCGGCTGACGTCGCCGTGCAGTTGGCTGACGCCGTTTGCCCGTGCGGCAAGGCCGAATCCCATGTGCGCCATGTTGAACACCGCGGGGTCGGCTTCGTCACCGAGCGCCACGATCTGGTCGATCGGCACCCCCGGTAGCGCGCGATCATCGCGCAGCACGTCGATCAGCAACGACTTCTCGAAACGGTCGATCCCGGCCGGCACCGGTGTATGAGTGGTGAACACGGTACTCGTCCGGACTGCTTGAAGAGCCTCGTCGAAACGGAGCCCGCGGCCGGTCATCAACTCACGGATCCGTTCCAGGCCTTGAAATCCGGCGTGCCCTTCATTGGTGTGGTAAACCTCCGGCGCGGCGGTCCCCGTAACGGCGCAATAGGCGCGGATCGCGCGCACACCACCTACACCAAGCAGCAGTTCCTGGACGATCCGGTGATCCTTGCCGCCGCCGTACAGTCGGTCCGTGACCGTGCGCAGCGCGGCCGAGTTGGCCTCGATGTCCGAATCGAGCAGCAGCAGCGGAACCCGTCCAACCTGAGCGCGCCACACCTGAGCGTGCAGGACTTGATCTTCGGGCAGGTCGATCGAAATCAGCACGGGGTCGCCCGCGGCATCGATCATCTTGGTCAGCGGCATCCCGTCGGGATCGTGATGCGGATAGGTCTCGCGCTGACCGCCATCCGCGGAGAGCGACTGCGCGAAGTAGCCGGCTCCATACAACAGGCCGACCCCGATGATCGGCACCCCCAAGTCGCTGGCGGCCTTGAGATGATCGCCCGCCAGAATGCCCAACCCGCCGGAGTACTGCGGTAGTACCTCGGTAATGCCGAACTCTGGGGAGAAGTAGGCGATTTGCCGCGGCAATGGCGTACCGGCATCGGTGGCTTTGTCGTTGGCCGCGCCGTACCAGCCGCGATCGTCGAGGTAGTCACGAAGGTCGGCGGCGGAACCGTCGACCATGCGCTTGAAATGTTCGTCGGCGGCCAAAGCGGTCAGTCGGTCGGCGGACACTTCGCCGAGCAGCCTGATCGGATTGTGCCCGCAGGCCCGCCAGAGTTGGGGGTCAATCGACTCAAACAGCGCGCGAGCCGGCTCGTGCCACACCCATCGCAGGTTCATGATCACGTCGTTGAGCGCTGAGATCTCGGGCGGTAGGGATATTCGGACCGTCAAACGGCGGATTGCCTTCACCACGCAAGGTTAACGATCCGCTGTTTCGGGCTGATGACCAGACGACGGCGACCGCGTTACTACCGCCGTACAAGCAGGTGGATATGGCGCGATCAACTGTCGTGTGGTGCCCAAAACAGCATCCGCCTGACAGGATAGGCGCATGACTGCTTCGGGTACTCAGAAGGCAACCGCGGCGATGCGAGACGCCGCCGCGACGGGCCGGATCGCTATCGAGTCGGTCCATCCGACGGTCGAGGACGGGCGATTCAGCGCGCGCGCCGTCGTCGGACAGCGCGTGCGGTTCGCTGCGATCGCCTTCCGCGAAGGCCACGACAAGATCGGCGTCAACCTGCTCCTGACGCCGCCGAAAGTCAAGGGGGGCGGCCGCAAGAACAACGCGCCCATCCTGGTGCCCATGGCACCAGGGGCGCCCGGCACCGACGAATGGCTGGCTCGGGCCAGCGCCGACCGACCAGGTGCCTGGACTTTCTGTATCGAGGCCTGGAGCGACCCGATCGCTACGTGGCGGCACGCGGTCAGCGTCAAATTGGCCGCTGGCCAGGACGCCGCAGAGCTCGCTAACGACCTTGCGCACGGCGTACGGCTGTTACGTACCGCGGCCGAGCAGGTCCCGTCCACCCAACGCAAGATTGTCGCCCGAGCAGAAAAGGCGCTGGCCGACTCCACGACTGCCCTCGCGGCGCGGATCGACGCAGCCCTGGCGTCCGATGTCACCGCCGTCCTGGATCGGTATCCAGTGCGCGAGCTCTTGACTCGCAGCGAGACTTATCCCTTGTGGGTCGACCGGCCTCGTGCGGCGGTCGGTGCGTGGTACGAGTTCTTCCCGCGCTCGACAGGAGGGGTGGACTCCAGCGGGCACCCCGTGCACGGCACGTTTAGCACCGCGATCGACGCGCTGCCGCGGATCTCCGAGATGGGCTTCGACGTCGTCTACCTACCGCCGATCCATCCGATTGGCGAGATCAACCGAAAGGGACCGAACAATACCCTCGACGCCGCTGCCGATGACGTAGGTTCGCCCTGGGCGATCGGCTCTGCCGCAGGCGGTCACGACGCCGTGCATCCGGACCTCGGGACCTTTGACGACTTCGACCGCTTCGTCGACGCGGCAGCGGATCTCGGACTCGAGGTCGCGCTTGACCTCGCGCTGCAGTGCGCGCCGGACCATCCCTGGGTGGCTGCGCATCCGGAGTGGTTCACGACCCTTGATGACGGGACGATCGCCTATGCGGAAAATCCGCCCAAGAAGTACCAGGACATCTACCCGCTCAACTTCGACAACGACGCGGCCGGTCTGTACGCCGAGGTCCTGCGCGTCGTACTGCACTGGGTGAAGCATGGCGTGAAGATTTTCCGCGTCGACAACCCCCACACCAAGCCGATGAACTTCTGGCACTGGCTGATCGCAGAGGTCAAGAAGGCCGACCCCGACGTCGTGTTCCTCGCCGAAGCCTTTACCCGTCCGGCCGTGATGGATGGCTTGGGCAAACGAGGCTTCTCGCAGTCCTACACCTATTTCACCTGGCGTACGACGCGCGAGGAGCTTGAGGAGTTCGGCCGTGATCTCGGCGCGACGGCGCCGTACTTCAACCCCAACCTCTTCGTCAACACGCCGGACATCCTGCACGAGACCTTGCAGTACGGCGGACCGCCGATGTTCAAGATCCGCGCGGTGCTTGCCTCTATGATGGCCAGTTCGTGGGGCATCTACAGCGGCTATGAGATCTTCGAGCACGTCGCGGTCCGGCCCGGCAGCGAGGAGTATCTCGACAGTGAGAAGTATCAGCTGCGCCCACGCGACTACTTACTGGCGCAAGAGCAGGGGCGCAGCCTTGAGAGCTACATCGCCAACCTCAATAGGATCCGGCATGCCTACCCCGCACTCGCAACCGACCCGACCGACATCTACTTCCACCGCAGCGACAACGACCAGCTCCTAGTCTTCTCGCGGCATGACCCGCGCAGTGGGGACGCCGTACTCGTAGTCTGTTCCCTCGATTCGGTCAACACCCAGCGCGCGACCATCGACGTCTCGATGCCGGCGCTCGGCCTCGAATGGACCGACCGTTTCGACGCATACGACGAGATCAGCGGCGCAAGCTGGGACTGGGGGCAGTTCAACTACGTAGAACTGTCACCTTTCAGCGAGCCAGCGCATATCGTGAGTGTCCGGCCACGCCGCGCCGTACCGCCCGTCGATGGGAGCACCACGTGAGCGAGTCCCCAGACAATCCCCGCGACCCTGCTGCGGCCGCCGGCGCGACCAGCAGCTCGAGCTCGGCACGTAGCGCGGACGACGCGGCATCAATCAGCCGGCTGTTGACGCACACGCTGCACGACCCGCACGGCTACCTGGGCGCACATCCAGCCGGCGTCGACCGGTTCGTCGTACGGACGTTCCGGCCCGACGCAATGAGCGTGATTGTGATCGCCGGCGACGAACGCGTTAAGGCCGAAAAAATAGACCCCGCTGGCGTTTTCGCTGCGACGCTTCCTGGATCGGTGCGTGACTACCACCTCGAAGTCACCTATAGGGACACCACCACCAACAACCTCGACACGCATCTGGTCGATGACCCTTACCGGTGGCTACCGACGCTGGGCGAGCTGGACCAACACCTGATCTCCGAGGGCCGTCACGAACGACTCTGGGACGTGCTCGGCGCACACGTACGCGACTACGAAAGCCTGTCCGGCACGGTCTCCGGAGTCTCCTTCGCGGTCTGGGCACCCAATGCGCAAGGCGTCACGGTCACCGGCGACTTCGACTTTTGGTCCGGACTGACCTACCCGATGCGAGCCCTCGGCTCGACTGGTGTTTGGGAGCTATATATCCCCAACGTCAGCGCAGGCGTGCACTACAAGTTTCTGGTGACCGGCCCGGACGGTACGACCGTGGAGAAGGCCGACCCGATGGCGTTCGCGACCGACGCGCCCCCTGAATGGGCCTCGGTAGTGGTCGATTCGTCGTACGCGTGGAACGACCAGACCTGGATGACGTCGCGCGCCGAGACCCCGTGGCACGCCCGCCCGGTCAGCACCTATGAGGTGCACATCGGATCGTGGCGCGCAGGTGCAAACTACCGCGAACTGGCCGATCAGCTGGCCGATTACCTCGACCAGACGGGGTTCACTCACGTCGAACTGATGCCCGTGGCCGAACACCCCTTCGGCGGCTCATGGGGCTACCAGGTTTCGTCGTACTACGCCCCGTCCGCACGGTTCGGTGGACCGGACGATTTCCGCTACCTCGTTGACACGCTGCATCAACGCGGGTACGGCGTCATCATCGACTGGGTCCCGGCGCATTTCCCTAAGGACGCCTGGGCTCTGGGTCGCTTCGACGGAACACCTCTCTACGAGCACGCCGATCCACAGCGCGGCGAACAACCTGACTGGGGCACCTACGTTTTCGACTTCGGGCGGCACGAAGTGCGCAACTTCCTTGTCGCCAATGCGTTGTTCTGGCTTCAGGAGTTCCACATCGACGGCCTGCGGGTCGACGCGGTAGCCTCCATGCTCTACTTGGACTACTCGCGCGAAGAGGGCCAATGGACGCCCAACATTCATGGCGGCCGCGAAAATCTCGAAGCGGTCGCATTGATACAAGAAGTCAACGGCACCGCCTACAAATCCTGTCCGGGGATCATGATGATCGCCGAGGAGTCGACATCGTGGGCAGGCGTCACTCGACCGGTGCACCTGGGCGGCCTCGGGTTCGGCTTCAAATGGGACATGGGCTGGATGCACGACACCCTCGACTACATCGCCCACGATCCGGTCCATCGCGGCTATCACCACCAGCAGATGACCTTCTCGATGATGTACGCGTACTCCGAGAATTTCGTACTGCCTATTAGCCATGACGAGGTCGTGCACGGCAAGGGCTCCTTGTTACGCAAAATGCCCGGTGACCGCTGGCAACAGCTCGCCAACGTCCGCGCGCTACTCGCCTACATGTGGGCGCATCCGGGCAAACAACTGCTATTCATGGGAAGCGAGTTCGCGCAAGACGCCGAATGGTCGGAGTCACGCGGTCTTGACTGGTGGTTGCTGGACGACCCGGCGCACGCCGGCGTACAACGAATGGTCGGCGACATCAACCGCGCCTACCGCGACAGCCCAGCACTGTGGAGCATGGACACCGACCCGGGTGGATTCGCCTGGATCGACGCCAACGACAACCAAAACAATGTGCTGTCCTTCCTGCGGTTCGGCAACGATGGCAGTGCACTCGCCTGTATCGCAAACTTCTCCGGCGTACCGCACCTGGGCTACCGAATCGGGCTGCCTTCTGCAGGCATCTGGGAGGAGCTGATCAACACCGACGCCGATACCTACGGCGGTTCCGGCGTCGGCAATCTCGGCTCAGTCTCCGCAGATGACAGCGGCTTCCACGGCCAGCCGCACTCGGCGACCCTCGCCGTACCGCCGCTGGGCACGGTATGGCTGCGTAAGACACCCGACGCAGTGAATGACTTAGCCGGGCCTGTCACATAGATTGGGGCTTCCGAATACTGATCCCTAAGGAACTGCTCAATGCCATCATCCACATCACGCCGCTCTGTGCGCGCCGCGCTCGTCGCACTGATCGGCGTCGTCGTGCTCGCCGTAGGGGCCGCCTGCACGACGACCGTGGTCGGCCAGGCCAGCTACGCGAACGGGATCAAGAAGACAGCGCCTCAGTCCAACCTCGAGATCAAAGGCTCCGACGGCGGCAAGATTGACAAACTGGTCGCGAACTCGCTGAGCGATATCTTTGCCTACTGGAAAGGGAAGTTCGAGAAGGACTTCGGCAAGAAGTGGAAGCCGATCTCGGGCGGCATCTACAGCTATACCCCCGATCAGAGCGAGAAGATCCCGTGCATCGGCAGCGCCAAGTCGGGCGCGGACAATGCGTACTACTGCCCGTCCGGTGACCTCATCGCCTACGACCGCGACTTCCTGAAGAAGCTCGCAGACCAGTATGGCGACTTCATCGTGCCGCTTATCCTCGCGCATGAATACGGTCACGCGATCCAAGACGAGATCGGCGACACCGGCAACAAAAGCATCGTCGTCGAGACCCAAGCAGACTGCTACGCCGGTGTTTTCGTCAACGCCGCGACCAAGGGCACACCACACTTTTCGGTGACCACCAAGGATCTCGACTCCGTGCTCGCTGGCTACCTACTGTTCCGCGACGAACCGGGCGGCTCCGCGTCACAAGCAGGTTCGCACGGATCCGGTTTCGACCGGGTCAGCGCGTTCCAGGAAGGGTACGTCGACGGCACGCAGGCATGCCTCAAGAACTTCAACGATAAGCGGACATTCACCGAGACGCCGTACACCAGCCCCAACGACGCCGCGAATAAGGGCAATGCGCCGTACAGCAGCATCGGTGGAATCGGCACCGACGAGTTCAACCTCTACTTCGACGAAGTGTTGTCGAAGAAGAACAAGAAATGGAACGAGATCAAGTCCAAACAGTTCGACGGCAACTCGGCATCGTGCGACGGCAAGAAACAGAAACAACTGATATTTCTCTGCACTTCGGATGACACCGTCTATTACGCGGGCACGGACCTCGCCAAAAAGGCGTACGAGAACTTCGGCGACTACGCCGTCGTACAGCTGATGGGCATCGAGTACGCAGATGCCGCACTCAATGTCCTCGGCAATAAGGCCAAGGGGAAAGACCGGCTCACGAAGCAGATCTGCCTGACCGGCACTTATGCCGGCGACGCGTTCCGGCGTACCGCTGAGGGCCAGGCGACACTCGCCGGCAACACGCTGTCCGCCGGCGACCTCGACGAAGCCGTCGCCGTACTGCTCGGTATCGGCTCGTCCAACGTCGTGCTCGACACCCACGAAATGACGGCCTTCGACCGCATCAACGCCTTCCGCAAAGGCGTGCTGTCATCGATCAACACCGGGCCCGACATCGACAGCTGCCTCAAGTAATCCTGCCCGCACCCCACGATCCGTCACGTATGGCTGGCGATCCGTCACTAATGTCCCGCCGTCCGTCACGAATGTCCCGCCGTCCGGCGGTCTCGACGACGCGCTCAACGCCTACCTCGAGACGGCGACTCCCGCGGTCCTGTCCGGGCTCGGACCCCAAGACGCGCTGAAGGCGATCTGCAACCGCATCCTCAACACCAACGGCGTGCCACTATTCCTGGGACGGGCGAGGCGGCTCGCGTCCGCGAGTGGCGGCACGGCCGACCGACCGACCTGAACAAACTGACCCTATTGTGCGGATATCACCACGCCCGTTTCCAGCTACGCGGCTGGAAAAGCCACAGTTACACCACCGCGTCGGACTCCGCGCACACCAACGACAATGAACCACCGACGACAATGACGTGGCGGTGACACGTCTCCCCCTCATCGGGTTACGACTGCATTATCCAGCGGACCTCTCGTGACTATGCTCGATCGCGAATTTCGGTAGGCATACGAGAGTGACAGCGATGGCGCCGATCCACAGCGCGGCGCCAACCACGCCAGCAACCTGGATCCCCGATATGAAAGCAATGCGATGCCCTGGGCTGCCGGTGATCGCTCCGTAGACGGCCGTGCCAAGCGCGCCCGCTGCCTGGCGTGCGGTGTTATTGACGCTGCTGCCGAGCCCCGGCCGTTCTGGCGGTGCAGCGTTCATCGCGGCGGCCACGACCGCGGCCGTGAGCAGCCCCATACCGCAGCCAAGTCCCAGCAACGCCGGAAGCAGAACGGCGTAGCCGCTGTTTGGCGCGAGCGACAGAAGCGACGCAGAGCCCACCGCCCCGATACCGAGGCCGAAGACTATCGGAAGATTTGGCCCGCGCCGCGCCGTCAGCGATCCCGTCAGCGGCGACATCACCGCCAGCGGAACAAACAATGGCAGCATCGCGACTCCACCGACCAACGGCGACAGTCCGCGAGCGTCCTGCAGGTACAAAGTGAGAACGAAGATCGTACCTATACCGACAAAGTTCATCGCGCCAGCGACGGCGTTCGCACCAACAAACGCGCGCGACTTCCACAGCTGCATTGGAAACACCGGCGTATCTGCCCGCCGCTCAACCGCCAGGAATGCGAACACTCCGAGCCCTCCGATCACAGCCGCGGCGACCGTCCCTGCGCTCGCGCCCGTCCGGCCGGCATTGATAACCGCGAAGACAATCGCCGCAAGGCTGACGCCGCCGGTGAGCATTCCGGCTATGTCGAGACGCCCGCCGACGACCCGCAACTTCGGTACCCATTTGACAGTCAGCGCGATGGCGACCGCGACCAGCGGGAGGTTGATCCAGAACACCGCACGCCAACCGGCGCCCGCGACAAGCGCGCCACCTAGCACCGGCCCCGCGGGTAGCGCGAGCGACGAGACCCCAGCCCAGATGCCGATCGCTCGCGCCTGCTCGCGGCGCTTAGGAAATGCACGAGTGATGATCGCAAGTGTGGCCGGAAGCAGCAGTGCACCTCCGATCCCCTGCAGTGCCCGCGCCACGATCAGCACGTCGGTCGCCCACGCCAGCCCGCAGAGTCCAGACCCGATCCCAAAGACCACCAGCCCGCTCAGGACCATCCTGCGGTGCCCGTGTATGTCTCCGAGCGCACCACCGGACAGCAGAAGTGCCGCAAAGGTGATCGTGTAGGCAGTCACGATCCACTGCAACTGTGCGATACCGGCACCCAGGCCGGTCGACATCGCCGGGAGGGCCACGTTGATGACCGTGACGTCCAAGAGGACCAAGAACATGCCGACGCACATAACTACGAGCACTCGATGCGGGCGGGAGATAGTCACGCGCACCATCCTCACCCGCTAACACTTCCACCGCCCTGGAACTGTCGGCGGCCTACGATAGGTATGTGACCACGTCAATCGCTCCCCTTGGCGATGCCGATATCGCTTCTGTAGCGGCATTGTTCGGCGAACCGTCGCGAGCTCGCATCCTTATGGCGCTCGCCGACGGCCGGTCGTTGCCCGCGTCCGTGCTCGCAGCAGAAGCGGGCTTGTCCGCTCCGGCGACAAGCACGCAGCTCACCAAGCTCAGAGAGGCGGGTCTGGTGTACGTCGAGCCGTCCGGTCGGCATCGTTACTACCGGCTCGCCGGACACGAGGTCGCCGCCGTCCTCGAGGCCATGGCTCAGATCGCTCCAGCGAAGCCAATTCGGTCGCTACGCGAGGGGACCCGCGCCAATGCGTTGCGGACCGCGCGTACGTGTTACGACCACCTTGCGGGGCGGCTCGGCGTCTCGATCATGACCTACCTGCTCGGACAACATGCCCTCCAGGCCACCGACGGCGCCGCCGAACCGCGACGACGAACCGGTGATCGCCTGTCCGCGCCTGTCGCACATCACCCTTATCAGCTCGGAAGTAATGCGCCGAGCGTGCTCGAACGTTTCGGCGTCGATCTAGCCGGGCTGCAAAACGACGAAACGACCCGCCGTCCGCTAATGAAGTTCTGCATGGATTGGACCGAGCAACAGCATCATGTGGCGGGTCGGCTTGGCGCGGCCATACGTACGTCGTTCGCGTCCCGCGGCTGGACCACGCAGCGAAGCGGCCAACGCGTCGTGCGGCTGACCGACACCGGGCGGGCGGCCCTCGGTGCTCTTTTCGAGCTATCCGACGGCATATCCGACGTCGGTTGAGCCCTCGATCGAAGCGCCCACCCGATACAGCAACAGATCCTGATCATGCGGCGCCATAATCTGCAGTCCGACAGGCATTCCCGTCTGGTCACTGCGTCCGTGCGGCACCGACATCGCGGGGATACCTGTCAGATTGGCCAAGACGGTCCACCAGTCGGTCTGCGGCGCAGCCATAGGGTCGTCCGAGCCGCGGCCAAGTTTCGGCGCCACCACAGGCATTGTCGGTGAGATGAGCACGGCACACGACTCAAATGCCGCGGCGACCTCCTGCCGCAGGACCTGCACAAGCGCCCACGAGTCTTCGATCTGGCCGCGTGTGCCGAGTACTTGCACACCCTTCCCCCACCGGACCATCGATTCCTCGCCAAGCTTGCCCGCCTCAGCGAGCGGCCCAAGCAGCGAGACGGCCTCCGCCGACGAGATCGCATAGTAAAGACTCAGCCCGTCGCGCGCGCTCGGGATCGAGACTTCCACGATCTCGGCCCCCTGAGCGCACAACTCTTCGACCGATCGTTCAAACGCGCGCAGGATGGTCGGGTAGTTTTCGCGACCCGCCATCTGCGACACGACACCTATCCGGAAGCCGGCCAGCGACTCTTCCCCACCGCGTCGCGCAGCGGCCAGGTAGTTGCCGCCGCCGGCCATCAAACTATGCAGCAGCGCAGTGTCGGCGACTGTTCCGGCCATCGGTCCCGCCTGGTCCAGGCTCGGCGCGAACGGCACGATGCCATGATCGGGAATCGACCCGTACGTCGGCTTGACCCCGACGATCCCGCACTGCGCGGCCGGCTCTCGTATTGATCCGCCGGTGTCGCTGCCGACCGCCCACGGGACCTGTCCGGCCGCTACCGACGCGGCGCTTCCGCCACTTGAGCCGCCCGGCGTACGGGAAAGGTCATGCGGGTTGTGCGTAGACCCGAACGCCGACGACTCCGTCGTCGCACCCATCGCGAACTCGTCCAGGTTTGCCTTGCCCACAAGGATTGCGCCGGCCGCGCGCAGGCGGCGAACGAGCTCGGCGTCGCGATTCGCCGGTGTTGAGCCGAACGCACGCGAACCGGCCGTCGTCACCATGCCGGCGACGTCGATGTTGTCCTTGATCACGATCGGTACGCCGCCGGCCGGGCCGGTCGGATGCCCGCGGCGATGACGCTCATCGTGCTCGGTGGCCGCCGCACGCGCACCATCCTGGTCCACGTACAGCAATGCGTGCACGTCAGATTCGGTGAGCGCGATACGGTCCAGCGATTGTTCGACTACCTGTGTCGCGGAGAGCTCGCCGGTCGAGATCCGCGCCGCCATCCCGACGGCGTCGCGGGCGTCTTCGAGGATGGCCCGGCGGACGGTAGCGGAGGGCGTCGTCATAAGGAAAATGATGCCATCTGAATCGACGCTCCCGCGCGTCAGGCCGTGGCGAACCGGCCTAGAACGCGGCTTGCTCGTACGCCGTCGAGGTGCGCGGCGAAGATCCGCTGGTAGCCGAGTTCCTCACGACTGCGCGCCGGTGGTAGACCGGCAACCCTGGCGGTGCGCCAATCCGCGTCGGGTGCGAGGTCGGCCGCGCGTTGAGTCATGACGTCGGCCGTTCCGCTGCCGTCGCCGAACTGTTCCTTCCGCCGCCACAGAATCTCGTCGGGAATCCAGCCGGCGAATGCCTCGCGCAGGATGGCCTTCTCCTGACCTTGCTCGCCGGGAAGCTTCCACTCGATCGGGACCTTTTGTGCGACCTCGATCAGGTCGAGGTCGAGGAACGGGACACGCGCCTCGAGTCCGTGCGCCATCGTCACGCGGTCACAGCGTTGGAGGTTGAGGTTGTGCAGCCCGCGAACGCTGCGGATGAGCTCGGCTTGCAACTCGTCAGCGTCGGCAATCTCGCGAAGGTGGTCGTAGCCGGCGAACAGCTCGTCTGCGCCTTCGCCCGTCAATACGACCTTCACCGTCTTGGCGGCGACCTCGGCGAGCAGATAGTTGGGTACTGCGCTGCGCACGAGCGACGGCTCGAAGGACTCGATGGACTCCACCACGGTGGGCAGTACGTCGATAACCTCGTCCGCGGTGTAGATCCGTTCGTGGTGCACCAGTCCGAGATGGTCGGCAACGATCCTGGCCGCCGCCAGGTCGGAGCTGTTGGCGGTGCCGGCGGCAAACGAATGAACCTCGCGCCCCTCTGCCTCACGCGCGAGAATGGCCGCGACGAGACTCGAGTCGAGGCCGCCGGATAGGAACACTCCGAGTGGTACGTCGGACATCATCCGGCGCCGTACACCGGTAATGACTGCCTCGCGAATGGCCTCGTGCGCCTCCTCACGAGTGGCGTACTGACGGGTGACCGACTCGATCTCGCCGTACTGCACCAGCCCGTCCTGCGGAGTCCACATGTACCCGGGCGGGAACGCCTCGACGTGCGGCCGCCAATGCGGGTCGAACGCCTGGAGCTCAGATGCGAACGCGACGAGGCCGTCGTACTTGGCCCAATAGAGCGGCTTGATGCCGAGCCGGTCGCGCGCTGCGACGATACTGCCATCTTCACCGGCCACGCAGAACGCAAACATCCCATGTAAATCGGCGATCGCGGTCGCGCCATCGGTCGCCGCGTGCAGCGCTGCCTCGCTGTCCGATCGCGTCCCGTAGGTCACCGAGGACTGGTCGCGTAGGTCTTCGTGGTTGTAGATTTCCCCATTGCAGACAACCCAGTGGGACTCGTCGGTTTTCCCGATCGGCTGGTCGCCGCCTTTGAGGTCGACGATCGACAGTCTCGCGTGGCCGAGCCACGAGCGACCGACGGCACGCATACCGGTCCCGTCAGGCCCTCGATGCTCGAGCCGGGTCAGCATGCGCATGCCAGTCTCAGCAAGTATTCCGGGACGATTTTCGGTGGTCAGGTCGTGAACTACGGCGATGCCGCACACAGGATTACCTCTCGGTGGAATCCTCCTAGTCTACGCGCCCAGGCAGCGAATTATGTCAGCCTAATCGTTGGACCGGCCACAGTCCGTAAAACGACAGCGATGCCACTCGACGATTAGAACAATGCCGAAGCCAGGTTTTGTCGGGCCGTTCGCACCGCCGGCTCGGCGTCGCCAACGATCGCGAACAGTTCGATTAGCCGGCCGCGCGCGCGGTCCTTCGTGTCGTCGTCGCCGGTGCGTACGACGTGCAACAGCCGGTTAAACGCCGCCTCGTAGACTCCGTTCGCGACCTCGAGATCGGCGGCCGTGCACTGCAGCTCGACATCGCCGGGCGCACCGTCGGCAGCGGCCACCGCCTTGTCGAAGTCCGTCCCGCCGGACTGCTCCACGCGCTGCATCAGGTTGACCTGGCGCAGAGCATCGGCGGCAAACGGGTGCTTGGGATCCTCGGCGAGCAGTTGCTCATAGATCGTCTTCGCGCCGTCGAAGTCACCGGCCGCGACGGCATCTTCAGCCTGTGCAAGTCGCGGGTCCTCGGGTGGTTCGGCACCGGCCGGAAGGGCTCCCCCGGCGGCCTCGACGATCGCCTTGAGGAACTCGCGCACTTTGTCCTCGGGCTGTACGCCGTTGAACTCGGCGATCATCTGACCCTGGAAGATCGCCTTGATTGCGGGGATTCCTTGTACGCCGAGGCCCTGCGCTATCCGTTGGTTCTGGTCGACGTCCACCTTGGCAAGAATCCAGGACCCCTCGCCTTCAACTGCGAGCCGCTCGAGGATCGGGCTGAGCTGCTTGCACGGTTCACACCAGGTCGCCCATAGGTCGAGCACGACCGGGGCCTGCATCGACCGCTCGACGACATCGGCCTGAAACGTCTCCTCGGTAACGTCGATGATGTACGGCGAGGCGTTGGCCGCCGCCGGCGCCGCAGCTTCACGCGGGCCAGCCGGCTGCTGACCGTCTGGCGTTGCCGGCGCGTTGCGAGAGGCATCGGCGCGTGCCTTCAACGCACTGAGGTCGACTGCTCCGGACAGGGCCGCCGACAGGGCTGCTTGAGATGTGTTCTGTGGTCTAGTCACGCGTCGATTGTTTCACTGGAGCGCGATTCGTGCACGACCCCGCCTCGCGCCTAAGGAGTCAGCCGCGCGCTGAGGAACTCCTCGGCGAGTTTGCCGTCCCCTTGGATGCGCCATTTTGCATCACGGTCGATCCGCTCCCACAGGCCCAGCGCGAGATCGGCTACGTCGGCTGTGACGGTCACTGCGGCGCCGTTAATGGTTCCGACCTGTACGTCGAACCGGTCCGAATCGGCGCTCAGCAGCCACTTCTGCCCACTGTCTGCGGCCGCGAAGGCGATTGGCGCGGACAGCTGATCGGCCGGCTCACGGCGCATCCGCGGCAGCATCACGTCAAACACCTCAGAGACGTTGTCCGCCGCGAGGACCGGCGAAAATGGCTGCGGCTCACCGATTGCATCCTGCGCGTCATACAGATGCACCGCACTTTCGTGGGCCTGCCGCCGAATCCAGAAGCCCACCGAGCGGGACTGGTCGAGCGTCCAGGACGCCTGCTCGGGGTCGGTGTCAGTGAGCACCTGATGTACGGCGCCGGCCATCTGGGTGAACCACTGATCGAGAGACTGCCCCTCGATCGGAACCTCCCGGTCGACCTTGGGTCCCGCGCCCTCGACGATCTGGCGGCTCCAGCTGTATACACCACCAAGATGTACGCCGAGGTCGCGCAGCGTCCAGTCGCCACAACTACGCACGGGGAGGTCCAGGTCGGCCGATCCGAGGATTTCCGCAAACTCGCCCTGCATTCGAGCGAGTTCTGAAAGATAGCCCTCGGTGCTCAACATCGTCTCTATAGTCGCCATGTCCGCAACTAAAGCACACTGGATCGACGCATGAAACCACAGGACGCCATGCACTCAGGCGGCCATAGAGCAGCCAGCTCGAATGACGTCCCGCGGTGGAGTCTTAGAAGCGGGCCGGCTCCCGGTAGATCCCCCACTCGTCGCGCAGCGCGTTGCAGATCTCGCCCAGCGTCGCCTCGGCGCGTACCGCGTCGAGCATGGCCGGGATCATGTTGCCGTCGGACCGGCCGACCTCGACCATCGCGGCGATACGGGACTTAACCAGCCCGTCGTCGCGCGCCGCCTTGCGCTCGGCCAGCACCCGGCGCTGTTCGACCTCGACTTCATGGCTGACCCGAAGGATCTCCAGTTCGTCGGTCTCGCCGTTGTCTGTCAGTACATTGACGCCCACAACGCGCTTCTCGCCCTTTTCCAGCGCGTTTTGGTAGATGAAGGCCGCGTCGGCGATTTCGGACATAAACCAGCCGTCCTCGATACCGCGCAAGATCCCTGAGGTCATCGGACCGACCTTGTGGTCGGCCTTCTCACCACCGCCGAGTTCGATGATGTGCGCGAAGATCTTCTCCGCCTCGGCCTCGATTTCGTCGGTGAGCGCCTCGACGTACCACGAGCCACCCAGTGGGTCGGCCACGTTGATCACGCCGGTCTCTTCCATGATGACCTGCTGAGTGCGCAGCGCAATTTGCGCGGCCTTGTCGCTCGGCAGTGCTAGGACCTCGTCTAGCGCGTTAGTGTGCAGCGAGTTGGTGCCACCGAGTACGGCGGACAGCGCCTCGATCGCAGTACGCACGATGTTGTTGTCCGGCTGCTGCGCCGTGAGCGAGACGCCCGCGGTCTGCGTGTGGAACCGCAGCCACTGTGCACGATCGGTCTTTGCGCCGTACTTGTCACGCAGCCAGCGCGCCCAAATCCGCCGGGCCGCACGGAACTTCGCGATCTCCTCGAAGAAGTCCAGATGCGCATCGAAGAAGAACGACAGGCCCGGCGCAAAGGTCTCGATGTCGAGTCCCCTCGAGAGGCCGAGCTCTACGTAACCGAATCCGTCCGCAAGCGTGTAAGCCAGCTCCTGAGCGGCCGTCGATCCGGCTTCCCGGATGTGGTAGCCGGAAACGGAAAGCGGCTTGTACGCGGGGATCTCGTTGACGCAGTACTCCATGAGGTCGCCGATCAGCCGCAGATGTGGCTCCGGCTCGAACAGCCATTCCTTCTGTGCGATGTACTCCTTGAAGATGTCCGTCTGCAAGGTGCCATCGAGCTTGCTGATATCGACGCCCTGGCGTTCGGCAGCGACAAGGTACATGCAGAACACCGGTACGGCGGGGCCCGAGATCGTCATCGAGGTGGTGACGTCGTCGAGCTTGATGTCGTCGAAGAGCACTTCCATGTCGGCGGCGCTATCAATGGCGACACCGCAGTGCCCGACCTCACCGAGCGACAAGTCTTCATCGGAGTCACGGCCCATCAGGGTTGGCATATCGAAGGCCACCGACAGGCCACCGCCGCCCGCGCCGAGAATCATCTTGTAGCGCTCGTTGGTCTGCTGGGCGTTGCCGAATCCGGCGAACTGACGGATCGTCCACGGCTTGCCGCGGTAGCCGGTCGCGTGCAGGCCGCGGGTGAATGGAAACTCTCCCGGCCAACCGATCCGCTCGAAGTCCGGCACGCTGCTCTCGTCGGCCGGCCCATAGACCGGATCCACCTCGACGCCGGACAATGTCGTGTAGTCACGCTCGGTGACGCGCCCCTTGTCGACGGCGCTGTCAAACCGTGCCTGCCAGCGATCGCGACCAGACGGCGTACCGGCGGCTGGCGTGATGGCATCGGCTGCGGCGGGGGTGGATTCACTCGTCATGACTGTGTCCGTCCAATCGGATCGTCTCGCGATCTTGCAGGGCGCGATCGAGATGTGGCGACGTAATATCGGGTCTGCCCCTAATAGTAGGACGTCCTAGTAACTGTTGCACAGACCACCAGACCTGTAGCTTTCGTAATCCCGCTCACTCGGAGTCGGAACCCCGGAAGTCTCCGTTGGCCGCCCGAAGGTCCGTCAGCACCGCACTCACCTGGTCGACCTGGTCGTCAGTGAGGTCAAGTAGGGCGAAGTCGATCGCGGTCAGCGCCGCGGCCGCGTTTTCAACGACCTCCCGGCCACGGTCGGTGATCACCGCGAGTACGCCGCGACCGTCACGCGGATTCTTGCGGCGATCGACCAGGCCGGCGGCGGCGAGGCGGTCCACGGTATTGGTCACGCTGGTGGCGTGCACCTGGAGCCGATCTCCGATAATCTTCATCGGCAGTGCTCCGGTGCTGGAGAACTTCAGCAGCACGAGCGCTTCGAATCGGGCGAAGGTCAGTCCGTACTCACGCAAGACCTCGTCGTACCGAGCGATGAGGATCTGCTGAGCGCGCATCACAGACGTCGCCAGGCGCATACGGCGAGCGTCCCCCCAGGACTTGGTCCATAGCAATGCGGCCCGTTCGATCGGATCAAACGGAAGGGCGGTGGGTTCGGTCACTCGCCTAGCCTACGAGGTGGATTTATTATCCTCGAGATGCAACCCAACGCCGTACCACGAACGTCGTATCGCGCAGATCAGAAAATCGACGCCCATCTCGGGTCGGACAACAAGAAAGTGGACCTCCCATGAAGAAGGCCGTTGCAGCAATGTCGGCGATAGCGGTGGCGGTCATCGTTCTCGCCAGCGGATGTACGACGGTGATCAAGGACGCGACCGCTACCCCGCCCAAAGTCGAGAAGCTAACGCAGGCATCGATCAACGAGCGGGTACCGAAGGCCAATTTCTTCGGCAGTAACACCACCGAACCAGACGATTTCCAGACAAAGTGGATGTACTTCTGTTCCGGTGAGAAGTATCCGGCAACGGACTCGATCAAGGGCGTCGAGCCGTACGCCAAGGGCTACACCGCTAAAGGATCCTTACCGTTCAACGCCGAGCGCGGCGACTTCGGTGTCAACGTCTACGCGCTCCCGGACAAGAAGGCGGCAACGTCCCTCGCCGATAACGCAATATCGGACATGAAGAACTGCAAGGACACCGATAACTCGGACGGCGGTTCCGGCGACACCGCGTACACGATCAAGTCGAAGAACAAGGAACAGGACTATTCACACGGCGCTTGGCAGGGCTACGCAATTCACACCGAGTCCGTGTACACCCCGAGCAATGGCGGCGACAAAGAAGACTCGACCATCCTCGCCGTCGTCGCCTACCGCGCTAACGTCGTCGCGCTACTGAACATCTACGCCTACAAGCCCGACAGCAACAAAACGGCGCTCGACAAGTCGACGACACTCGTCGACAAGTTTCTCGACGCTCTCGACAACAAGAAGTAGCCGGACGGGACGCTAGTGGCCCATCTCCTTGACGATCGTGTCGGCCGCTACGTACGGATCGGTGTCGCCCGAGACGACGTCCGAGGCTAGCTGGCTGAGCGAGGCGACTCCGTGCACGTCGCCCATCCGCTCACGGAGGCTAGCGACCGCAATTGCCTCGATCTCATCAAGAGCGCGGTCCTTGCGGCGTGTCTGAAGGACCCCCTTCGACTCCATCCATGCGCGATGCTTATCGATCTCCTCGATGAGCTCGTCGACCCCTTGCTCCTTCGCGGCAACGGTCTTGACGATCGACGGCCTCCAGGCACCAGCGTCCGAGTGCCTGCCGCCCAGGCCGAGCATGTTGCGCAGATCCCGGACGGTGGTGTCCGCGCCGTCTCGGTCTGCTTTGTTGACGACGAAGATGTCCGCTATCTCTAGGATCCCGGCCTTGGCCGCCTGGATGCCGTCACCCATTCCGGGTGCCAGCAAGACAAGCGTCGTGTCTGCCGCGGAGGCGACTTTCACTTCGGCCTGACCGACACCGACCGTCTCGACGAGGATGACGTCGAAGCCGGCGCCATCGAGGACGCGTAGCGCCTGTGGAGTCGCCCACGACAGTCCGCCAAGGTGACCTCGCGAAGACATCGACCGGATGAAGACGCCCGCATCGGTCGCGTGATCCTGCATCCGCACCCGGTCGCCCAGCAGGGCACCGCCCGAGAACGGCGAGGACGGATCGACGGCGAGCACCGCGACGCGCTTGCCGCGGGCCCGATATGCACGGACCAGCGCCGATGTGGAGGTCGACTTGCCCACGCCGGGCGAACCGGTGAGTCCAATGATTTGGGCGTGCCCGACGTGCGGCGCGAGTGCCGCGGCGACTTCGCGAAGTCTTGGACTCGCGTCCTCAACCAGCGAGATCAGCCTGGCGACGGCGCGCGCTTGCCCGTCCCTGGCGCGGGCAACCAGATCACCGACGTCCGCACCACGGCCTTTGCCAACTGCCACGCCTGCTACTTAGCAGCGGGAACGGAGACGAGCAGCGCATCGCCCTGACCGCCGCCGCCACACAGCGCCGCCGCGCCCAGGCCGCCGCCACGGCTGCGCAGTGCGAAGATCAAGTGGAGTACGAGCCGGGCGCCGGACATCCCGATCGGGTGACCGAGGGCGATCGCGCCGCCGTCGACGTTGACGTTGGTCGCGTCGACACCGAGATCGCGCATTGACTGCACGCCTACCGCCGCAAAGGCCTCGTTGATCTCGATCAGGTCAAGGTCCCCAACCGACTTGCCGGCCTTTTTGAGTGCGTGGTTGATCGCGTTGGCGGGCTGCGACTGGAGCGAGTTGTCTGGGCCGGCGACATTGCCGTGCGCGCCGATCTCGGCGAGTACCTCGATGCCAAGCTCCTCGGCCTTAGCGCGGCTCATCACAACGACGGCGCACGCCCCGTCGGAGATCTGCGAAGCCGTGCCCGCAGTGATGGTGCCGTCTTTCGTGAACGCCGGGCGCAACTTGCCCAAGGACTCGGTCGTGGTCTCACCGCGGATGCCTTCGTCGGTGGTGAACTCGATCGGGTCGCCTTTGCGCTGCGGGATGAACACCGGCGTGATTTCGTCGGCGAACCGGCCTTCCTCGGTCGCCGTCGCGGCGCGCTGATGGGACCGGGCCGCTAGCTCGTCCTGCTCCTCGCGGGTGATGTTGAGCCCGGAGTTGTGGTGCTCGGTTGACTCGCCCATCGAGATCTGGTCGAAGGCGTCGGTAAGCCCGTCGTACGCCATGGCATCGACCATCTCAATCGCGCCGTACTTGAAACCGCTGCGCGACTTGGGAAGCAGGTGCGGAGCGTTCGTCATCGACTCCATGCCGCCGGCAACGACGATGTCGAACTCGCCTGCGCGGATCAACTGGTCGGCAAGCGCAATCGCGTCCAGACCCGACAGACACACCTTGTTGATCGTGAGCGACGGGACATCCATCGGAATGCCTGCGGCGACGGATGCCTGACGAGACGGGATCTGGCCCGCGCCGGCCTGCAGGACCTGGCCCATGATGACGTAGTCGACCTGGTCACCGGTGATGCCTGCGCGCTCAAGAGCCGCCTTGATCGCCACGCCGCCGAGCTGCGCGCCGGAGAAGTCCTTGAGCGACCCGAGTAGGCGGCCCATCGGGGTGCGGGCGCCGCTGACGATGACGGACCCGGGTGCGGTTGACTGAGTAGCCACGATGAACATCCTCCTTGGGCTGTCGCGATACGCGACATGCGCCCTGATTGTTTGCCTGTTGGTGATTTTGGCTGCTGGTGATTCTGCGGTTGGTTATGTGATTGGCGCGGGGTTACCTTGACTAGGCGGTGGCGCCGATCTAATTGGCGGCGTCCCTAAGCTCTAAGTACCTTAGGGACTAAGTATCTTAAGGATAAACCTGGGATCGGCCTCTGGCATTCCGCCGCCGGTCCTCCACGCGATAACCCACCAAGGAGTCACCCTCGTGTTCACCCAAATCGACCATGTCGGAATCGCCGTCGCAGACCTTGACGAAGCGATCGAGTTCTACCGCAAGGCCTTCGACATGGAGGTCGTCCATGAGGAGACCAACGAAGAGCAGGGCGTTCGCGAGGCGATGCTCGCGGTCGGCGGCTCCGGCTCGTGCCTGCAGCTGCTCGCGCCACTCAACGAGTCGTCCACGATCGCGAAGTTCTTGGAGAAGTCCGGACCCGGACTGCAGCAGCTCGCCTACACCGTCACCGACGTCGATGCGGTCAGCGAAACGTTGCGCGAGCGGGGACTGCGGCTGCTCTATCCCGAAGCCCGTCGGGGAACCGCTAACTCCCGGATTAACTTCGTGCACCCTAAGGATGCCGGCGGCGTACTCGTCGAGCTAGTCGAGAAGGCCAAGGACACCGACCACTAGAACATCGGCGCCACCAGCCACTAGGCGTTCACGCCGCCGGCCACCAGGGCATTTACGCCGCGGCAGGTGTCCCGCGACGTACCCGCCAGTAACATCGCTCTCTCCACAAAGTAGGATTTCCTCGGTCCCTTCACCGCTGAAATGGCGTGCCGGATGACTACCGAGCCGATAGCACCGCGCGATCCTGCGGGCTGGCGGATCCCTCGACTCAGCGACCCACCACCCAGGGCTCGCCGACGGACCAGGCGCAACCCCAAACCGGTCTCGTCGCACCCTGCCTTTTCCACAGACGTACTTCTTCGTCCTGAGCCTTCGGAGCGAGCATGAAACAGATACTCGACGCAATCTTGAACGGCGATCGCGCAGACATCGCCAACCTCCCCGTCCCCGACTCCTACCAAGCAGTTGTCGTACGCGAAGAGGACCAGCACATGTTCGACGGGCTGGCCAGCAAGGACAAGGATCCGCGCAAGAGTCTCCACCTCCAGGAGGTCGCCACCCCGGAACTCGGCCCCGGTGAAGCGCAGATCGCGGTCATGGCGAGCTCAGTCAACTACAACACCGTGTGGACCTCGATCTTCGAGCCGCTGTCGACGTTCAGCTTTCTGAAGCGCTACGGCAAGACCAGTGAGCTGGCTAAAAGGCACGACCTGCCGTACCACATCGTCGGCTCGGACCTCTCCGGCGTCGTCCTGCGCGTGGGGCCCGGTGTCTCGAAATGGAAGCCCGGAGACGAAGTCGTCGCGCACTGCCTCTCCGTGGAGCTCGAGGACCCGCAAGGGCACAACGACACCATGCTCGACCCGCAGCAGCGGATCTGGGGTTTCGAGACCAACTTCGGCGGGCTCGCGCACATGGCCCTGGTCAAATCCAACCAGTTGATGCCCAAGCCGAAGCACCTCACCTGGGAAGAAGCGGCCAGCCCCGGCCTCGTCAACTCCACGGCGTACCGCCAGCTGGTGTCCAAGAACGGCGCGGCCATGAAACAAGGCGACGTCGTCCTGATCTGGGGCGCCTCCGGTGGCCTCGGCTCGTACGCGACCCAAATGGCACTGAACGGTGGCGCCATCCCCGTGTGCGTCGTCTCCAGCCCGCAAAAGGCCGAGATCTGCCACAAGATGGGTGCCGAGCTCGTCATCGACCGTAATGCCGAAGGCTACAAGTTCTGGAAGAACGAGTCGACTCAAGACCAAAGCGAATGGCGCCGGTTAGGCGCCAAGATCCGCGAACTGACCGGCGGCGACGACCCCGACATCGTGTTCGAGCACCCCGGACGGGAGACCTTCGGCGCCAGCGTCTTCGTCGCCAGAAAGGGCGGGACCATCGTGACCTGCGCGTCTACCTCTGGTTTCCTGCACGAGTATGACAACCGCTACCTCTGGATGAACCTCAAGCGCATCGTCGGCTCGCACTTCGCCAACTATCGCGAAGCCTGGGAGGCCAACCGGCTCATCGACCGCGGCCTCGTGCACCCCACGCTGTCCAAGACCTTCTCGCTGGAGAACGCCGCAGAAGCCGCTTCGGAGGTCCAGCAAAACCTCCATCAGGGCAAGGTCGGCGTACTGTGCCTGGCCCCCGAGGAAGGTCTCGGCGTCAGTGATCCGGACAAACGAGATGCGGTTTACGACAAACTGAACAGATTCCGCAACCTTTAGGAATCTTTTGGCGGACCCGCCGCGCTGGACCATAGAGTGAATGCTGCCTGGGCAACTAGACTAATGGTTGCTCAGGTACCACCTTCTCGTGCGTTAAGGCAGCCAATATGAACTCGGACAACCCCCAAGATCTCATCCCTCTAGGCGCTCCTCCTATCGGCTTTGACGTAGTCATGCGCGGCTACGACCGCAATCAGGTCCAAGACGCAATCGGTCGACTCGAAGACGACCTACGGACCGTCGTCAGCGAGCGCGACCAGGCGATTTCGCGCGCTAACGACCTGCATGTGCAACTCGAACAGGCTTCGAGCGACGTGACGACGCTCAACAGCAAACTGCGTAACGCACAGGCTCCGACCTTCGAGTCGATGGGTGAGCGCATCGCGTCGATGCTGCGGTTGGCCGAAGAGGAGGCAGCCGAGATCCGCCGGGCGGCCACCGCCGATGCGGACGAGATCCGGGCCAACGCCGAGGGCCTCAAGGCCGAAGCCGACGAATACAACACCACGTCGATCGCCGCCTCTGAGCAGGCACTGGCCGAAGCGCGCGCCGAGGCCGACCGCGTTCTTGGCGAGGCCAAGTCCGAGGCCGCGAAGCACACCGAGGACCGCCATCGCGAAGCCGACGACCACCTGACCAAGGCTAAGGACGAAGCGCAGCAGTTGCGCACCTCGACGAACGAGGAGATCGCCGCTCTGGTCGCGCACTCCGAGAGCACCCGGGCACAGGCCGACGAAGACTTCGAGATCGCACTGCGCGAGCGTCGTACCGAGGCGCAGCGGATCGAGACTGAACGCGACCGCAACTCGCGCGCCGAAGCCGACAACCGGCTACGGGTGGCGAAGGAGACCGCGCACAACCTCGTCACCACCGCGCAAGATCGCTCCGCGACGCTGATCGCCAATGCCGAGGCGGAGGTACACCACATCAAGACGGTGCGAGCATCTGTCGCCGCGCACCTGGCGGAAATTCGCACCATCGTCGCCCAGGTTCCGGCCAATCTTGCCGAGTACCCCGATCCCCTGCCGCCTCGCGAGCTGACCGAACAGCGTGAGCGGGAGGCGGCCAGCGGGACCGGTGCCGATATCGAGCCGAGCACATCCCCGGCCGCGGACGAGCCAGCCCCAATCGACACCGCCGCAGGCGATGAGTCCGAAGACGCAATCGCCGACGAGCACACTGCCGACGAGGCCATCGAGCCCGACGCCAAGCCGGCCGACGTGATTGCCGAGGCCGGCGACGAGGCGGTCGCTAGCGAGACGCCGGTGCTCGACGAGACCACGAGCGCCGACGAGAGCACCGAAACCGGCGCGCCGGATGGCGTGGACGCGGCCACTGACGCCGACGAAGAGCCCTCGGAAGATGAAGCACAGCCGAAGCTACCGTCGATCGGCTCACGGATCCCGGATGAAGACATACCCGCGTCCGAACGGACCGTGCAACTGAGCACTGTGAAGGCCCGCGGACTGCGCCGCCGCTGAGCCTGGGCGCTCACTCACGACGGCCGCAGGTCGGCAAAGACCGGCCAATGGTCACTAGGCAAAATTCCCCACGGCCGGTCGAGGCGAATTCCACTGCGCACGACCGTCCATCCGGGACCGATGAAGATGTGATCGATGCGCTGCCGGTCGGTTGCTCCCGACCACCCGTGAAATGTGCCGCCGGCGGACGACGGCAGGGCGCTGCGCAGGCCGGCTTCGCGAAGCGCGGTAAGCGCCGGTGCACCGATACCGACGTTGAAGTCGCCCATCACCAACCAGCGACGCGACGCGTCCAGCCGGACGATATCGGCGATGAGCCGCGCGGACTCGTGCTGCGCCCTGGCGCCTCGATGATCGAAATGCGTGTTGATGATGCCGACGTCCCCACCACTGGCAAGGTGACGCCCACGCACTACCGTCGCCACCCTTGGGATCTTCGCGTCCCAGCCTCTCGAACCAACGGAGTCAGGGTCCTCAGCAAGCCACTTCGTCGACCAGTCATCGACGTCGATGGCGGCTCGCCGCACTACCAGTGGCGCTTGCTCACCTTCGTGAAACCCGTCCGTTCGGCCAACTCCATACCAGTCGTCATCATGTAGGCCGGCGGCAAGATATTCCCTCTGCTGGTTCATGACCTCTTGCAAACCGCACGCGTCGTAGCCGAGGGTGCGCATCAACTCGCGCACACCCCGCCGCCGAAGAGGCCAACTGTGTAGCCCGTCGCGCGCGGTTCCATAGCGAATGTTGAAACTTACAACGCGAAGGATGCCCGTCTCTCCATCTGCCACGATTAGCTACTTCGCTTATACGGGAGGTGTTCTGAGCGATTCAAGCTCGGCAACTTCCGCCGCCGTTAGGTCCCATTCGCCGGCCGCGGCGTTGGCCTTGACTTGGTCTGCCGTGCGCGCCCCAGCGATCACGCTGGACACGGCCGGTTGTTCGGCAAGACCGGCTATCGCGAGTTCGACGAGCGTATGCCCGCTGTCTTGGGCAAAGGACTCAAGCCGTTCGATCAAGTCCCAGTCGGCACCTTCATGCAGATCGGTACGCCGCTTCGCAATCCGACTGTCTGCCACGGGAGGTTCACCCCGGCGATGTTTACCGGTCAACAAACCGTTGGCGAGCGGGTAGAACGGCAGAATTCCGACGCCGTACGCCTCACAAGCGGGCGCAAGCTCGGCCTCGGCTTCGGGTTGGATCAGGCTGTAGTGGTTTTGCGCACTGATGAAGCGATTGGCGCCGGCATCTCGAGCCAGGAAATCTGCCTCGACCACCTGCCAGCTAGCGAAATTGGAGCTGCCGATGTAGCGCACCTTGCCTTCGGCGATTAACTCATCAAGCGCCCCAAGGGTTTCCTCGACCGGAGTGACACCATCTGGCTGGTGGTACTGGTAGAGGTCTATCCAGTCGGTGTCGAGCCTGCGCAGCGAGGCTTCGATCGCTTTGCGGATATAGCGCCGCGATCCGCGGGCACCCCAGTCCGGTCCGTTGGCACCCTCCATATTCATGCCGAACTTCGTGGCCAGCACGATGTCGTCGCGGCGTTTGCCGAGCACTTGGCCGAGCAGCTGCTCACTGGCGCCGCGCGTCGCGCCGTAGATGTCGGCCGTGTCGAACAGCGTGATCCCCGCGTCGATGGCCGCATCGACCACGCCGCGGGTCATCTCCAGATCCGAGTCGCGGCCGAAGTTGTTGCAGCCCAGCCCGACCACGGACACCTGCAAGCCTGAGTCACCGAGTGGCTGGTAGCGCATGTGCTCTCCTCACGTCAACGATCACGACCATAGCGCGGCGCGTTGCGGCTGCGTTGCACGCCCGGCGTACGCCGATCCCGCGACTGCCAGCAGGCCGCGTGCCAGTGGCGACGGTCGAAAACCGATGTGTCGTCCACCGGCCACACCACGACGTGCGCGAGCCCGATCGGGATCGTCTGGTCACAGCCCGGGCAACGATAGGTCTTGACTGCCGAGCTCCCGCTCATGCGCCGCACTCGCCAAGAGTCCCCCATCCATTCCTCGATCGAGCCGCTGTCGCCCAGCCGGAGTGGTGGTGCGACGGCACGTTTGGGACGGTTACGACGCCCCACGATCGCCACCTGCGCCGCGGCGTTTCTCAAGGGCAGCGCGAATGACCGAATGCGCAATCAGCCGCTGGATCTTGCCCGAAGGGGTCTTGGGAAGCGCCCCGATCGGCAGTACGACGACGACCGCAGGCCGGGCGCTAAGACGCTCGACGACCATGGTCGTCACATCATGCACGATCCGTCGTTCTGCCTCAAGATCGCCTGCCTCGCGCGACTCCACGCCAATCGCGAACGCCTCGCGCAACTGGTTGTCACCCCACCGAACGGCAACGGTGTTGCCCGCGCGCACTCCGTCGGCATCCTCGGCGATGCGCTCTACGTCGGTCGGGTAGATGTTTCGTCCGGCCAATATGATCAAGTCTTTGCGTCGGCCGCACACCACGATCTGGCGCGCGACGAGGTAGCCCTCGTCCCCGGTGTCGAGCCAACCGTCGGCGTCTTTCGTGCTCTGCGGCCCGCCGGTCGTCAGATAACTGTCGGTGATGGCTGTTCCCCTGATGTGCAGCACGCCGACTTCACGCTCGCCCAGGGAGTGCCCTTCGTCGTCGCGCACACTTACTTCGATGCCGTCGAGCGGCTCGCCCAGCATCACGAAGGTCGCTGTCCGCTCAGTCTGCTCGGTCGCGGGAACAGCCTGCCTCCGCTCACCTAGG
Source organism: Antricoccus suffuscus (assembly GCF_003003235.1). Taxonomy (NCBI): domain Bacteria; kingdom Bacillati; phylum Actinomycetota; class Actinomycetes; order Geodermatophilales; family Antricoccaceae; genus Antricoccus; species Antricoccus suffuscus. The sequence continues at coordinate 109,820 of NZ_PVUE01000002.1, read as the reverse complement.
GCGTGCGCGTCGACAACGTCGGTGCGAGCGCCGATCCCGGGTTTCGAGAAGGACACCGCCAGCGAGGCCTCTGCCATGCCGTACGCCGGAAGTACGGCGGCGGGATCTACGCCGTGCCTGGCGCCGGCATCGACGAACGCCTTTACGGCGCGCGGATCAATTGGCTCCGCACCGTTCATCGCGATCCGGAGGCGGTGCAGGTCGAGCGGTCCGGCCTTGTCCAGCGCCCGAGCGACGAGCGAGTAGGCGAAGTTGGGCGCGGCCGTTACAGATGCCTCGTAGTCGCTGATGAGCTGCATCCAGAGCAACGGTGTAGCGAGAAAGTCCGCCGGCGTTACCTTGACGAGCTTGAAACCGAAGGTCATCGGCACGGTCAAGAAGCCGATCATGCCCATGTCGTGAAAGACCGGCAGCCACGAGACCATCACATCGTCCGGGCCGAACTCACTTCGGTCGACCATGGCGCGCATGTTTTCCATCAAGCTGCGGTGCGAGATGCGCACAGCCTTGGGCTTCGAGGTCGATCCAGATGTCAACTGCAGCACGGCGTACGCGGACTCCGGCACCGTGTCGGGATCGACATTGAGGCCCGTTGTATTGGCGCACAGACGATCGACGGTAAGCGCGCGTATGCCGCCTCCGGGCGCGGCGTTACCGAAACTGTCCGCAAGCGTCGCGAACGGCTCGCCCACCACGACAACCTCGGCGCCGATCATCGCGAGCACTCCGATTGTCTCCGCGGCGTACCGACGCAGGTCGGTGCGCGGCGTCGGCTGGTGCAGCATAGTGACGCTCGCCCCGCACAACCACACGGCCTGGGCGACGACCGCGACCTCGCGCGGCGCGCCGATCAGCAGCGCGACGGCCGAGCCATTGCGCACGCCAGCCGATTGCAACGCATGCGCGCAGCGACGGGCTTCTTCGTGCACCTCGGACCACGGCCGAGTCGTCATATCGCCGGCGGCGGACTTGCTACAGAACCAGCCGTCCGCGGCCGACGATGTCGCCGACTCAACCATGGTCGCGAGGAAATCACTCATGGCGGTTAGCGGTAGTCGCGGAAGCCCTTGCGGGTCTTACGACCGAGGTATCCGGCCGTCACCAGGTGCTCAAGAAGTGGTGCCGGAGCCATCCCCGACTCGCGGAACTCCAAATAGAGTGTGCGCTCGATCGCCAGCGACACGTCAAGCCCGACAACGTCAAGGAGTTCGAATGGCCCCATCGGGTAGCCGCAGCCAACCTTCATGGCCGCATCGATGTCGTCGGAGGTTGCGTAGTGGCCCTCGAGCATCTTCACCGCATCATTGAGGTACGGGAACAGCAGCGCGTTGACGATGAAGCCGGCGCGGTCGGCGCAGTTGACCGGGTGCTTGCCGATCGCGTGCACGAGCGCGGTCGACGTGGCGATCGTCGCGTCGTCGGTGCTGACAGTGTTGACGACCTCGACGAGCTTCATGACCGGGGCCGGGTTGAAGAAGTGCAGGCCGATCACCTTCGACGGACGATCGGTGTGTGTGGCCATCTCGATGACTGGCAAGCTCGAGGTTGTCGTGGCGAGAATGGCGTCCGGGCCGACGATCTCGTCCAGGTTGGAGAACAGTGCCTGCTTGACCGTCAGATCTTCGATGATCGCTTCGACGACAAGATCGCGGTCGGCGAGGTCGTCCAGCCGCGTCGTACCCCGGATGCCTGCGAGGGCCTTGTCGCGATCGGCCTCGGCAAGTTTGCCGCGCTGGACCGCCTTTTCCAACGACTTGGAGATGCCCGCCTGTACCGTGGCAACCTTCTCCTCGCTACGCGCGACGTAGGTGACGTCGAAGCCGGACTTCGCGAAGACCTCCACGATGCCGGTGGCCATGGTGCCAGACCCCACGACGCCGATCTTGAGTGATCCGGGCGAGATCGCCGGCGTAGCTGTGGCGTCGTCCGCGGCCGGGGTGAGCCGATCCGGGACGACAACCGGCGAGCCTGGGCGGTCATAGGTGTAGAAACCGCGACCGGACTTGCGGCCCTTGAGTCCGGCGGTCATCATCTGGCGAATGATCGGCCGCGGCGCGTGCATCCGGTTGCGGCCCTGCTTGTACATCGTGTCGAGGATCTCGTACGCCGTATCCAAGCCGATCAGATCCATCAGCGCGAGTGGGCCCATGGGCAGCCCGCAGCCGAAGCGCATCGCCGCGTCGATGTCCTCGCGGCTGGCGTAGTTGTCTTGGTACATACCGACTGCGTGGTTGAGATAACCAAACAGCAGCGCATTGGCTATGAAGCCTGCGCGGTCTGACACGGTCACGTCCGTCTTGTCGATCTGCTTCGCGAGCGCCTCGACGTCCTCCACGACGCTGCGGTCGGTGACGACGGTCGAGATGACCTCGACCAGCTTCATGACCGGCGCTGGGTTGAAGAAGTGCATGCCGACTACCTTGCTCGGACGCCCGGTGGCAACCCCCAGCTCGGTCACCGACAGCGAGGATGTGTTGGTCGCGAGGATCGTGTCGCGTGGACAGATCTTGTCGAGCCGCTGGAAGATGTCGAGCTTGATGTCCATACGCTCGGGGACGGCCTCGATCACCAGCTCGCACTCGGCGAGATCATCGAAGTTGGTCGTCAGGTTGACGAGCCCGATGATCTTGTCGCGCTCGTCTTCGCTGACCTTGCCGCGCGCTAGCGCGCGTCCGGTCGAGTGCTCGATGTGTCCGCGGCCGCGCTTGAGCCCGACTTCGTCGCGCTCGTACGCGATGACGCGAATCCCGGACCGAGCCATTACCTCGGCGATGCCGGCACCCATCGTGCCGATGCCGACCACGCCCACTACTGCGAACTCACGCGCCACGAAATACTCCCAAGACTTTGGTTGACCGTTTCAGCGATCCTAGTCTGTGCCCCGAAACGCCTCCGCCGCGCTAGCCGCGAAAACGTCGGCGTACCGCACCCGCGGTAAACTTCACCGCCCACTTCGGTCGGGCGAAGCTGGTGAGCACCAACGGAATCGGGATGCGCAGCTTGGCTACCGATTGCGTGCGGGCGAACTCCCGGAGCCCGTCCTCGCCGTGGATCCGTCCAAATCCAGACGCCCCGACCCCACCGAACGGCAACGCCGGGATTCCCGCAAAGGAGATCACCGAGTTGATCGAGGCCATACCGCATCGCAGCCGCGCCACGATTTCCTCGCCGCGAGCGCGGGAGAAGACCGCCGCGGCCAAGCCGTAGGGCGTAGCGTTGGCGCGCTCGATCGCCTCGTCGATGTCGGCGACCTTGTTGACGATGAGCACCGGCCCGAACGTCTCCTCCTGCACCGCCGCGCTGTCCTCCGGTACGCCGCTGAGCACGACCGGTTCGACGTACGGGTCCTTGATCGACTCGCGGCCGCCGACGGTTGCCGTGCCGCCTCGAGTGAGCGCATCGTCGACATGGCGGCGGATTACGTCGAGCTGGCTCGGCATGGTCATCGGACCGTACGACGCATCCGGCCCGCTGCCCGCCGACAGATCCCTCGCGATCGCGCTGATCCGCCCGAGCACCTCGTCATACACCTTGGCGTGTGCGTAGACCCGTTCGGTGCCGATGCACGTCTGACCGGCGTTAGCCATGCCGCCCCAAACGGCCGCCTGCGCCGCGGCCTCGATGTCAGCGTCATGATCGACGATCATGACGTCCTTGCCGCCGCACTCGACGAGCACCGGAGTCAGGCTCTGCGCACAGGTCGCCATGACCTTTTGCCCCGTCGTGCTCGAGCCGGTGAATGCGAGCTTGTCGACGCCCGACGCACACAACGCGGCCCCGGTGTCGCCGAAACCGGTGATCAGTTGAAGGACGGGGCGTTCCGGTACGACCTCGCCGAAGGACTCGGTGATCCACTGCCCCACCGCCGGCGTGAACTCGCTCGGCTTGAATACGACGGCATTGCCGGCCGCGAGCGCATAAGCAATCGAACCCATTGGAGTGAACAGCGGGTAGTTCCAGGGACCGATGACGCCGATCACGCCGTATGGCACGCGGCGTACCGAGGCACCATGGTTGGACAGCAGCAGACCCGGTGAGACCGCCTTGCGACCGAGGACCCGCGCGGCATGCTTTGCGGCCCAGTCGATGTGCTCGACAGTGAGGGTGATCTCGAGGAGTGCGTCGTCGAGCGGCTTGCCACCTTCGCGGTGCATCAGTTCGGCGAGCTCATCCATCCGCGAGACGATAATCGTGCGCCACTTGAGCAACCGCGCCTTGCGCTCGGCGTACCCCAGCTGGGCCCACCATCCGCCGGCTTCACGGGCGTCCTCGACGACGGTGTGCACGGACCGCTCGTCCATAATCGGGAACGACGCGATCGTGTCCCCACTGGCCGGATTGAGGCTGGTAAAGGTGCTCATACGTCTCCCAAGCTGATGGCCGTGATCGACCTGTCAATCTTCGCAGAGTTCTGGTCGGTTTGCATTGCGCCGGAAGTGCCGGTCTTTGGTAGCGTCGACCCTCGTGAGAATGGTGATCGCTACGTGCGAGGTCGACTACGCCGGGCGGTTGAGTGCCCACTTACCTAAGGCGACCAGGTTGCTGATGGTCAAGGCCGATGGCTCGGTGCTCGTCCATTCCGACGGCGGCTCCTACAAACCGCTGAACTGGATGTCACCGCCATGCACGCTCATCGAGCGCGACGGCGAGTGGACGGTGAAGAACAAGGCCGGCGAGACGCTGGTCATCCGCATCGAGGAAATTCTCAGTGACTCGACGCATCATTTGGGCGTCGATCCCGGCCTGATGAAGGACGGCGTCGAGGCGCACCTGCAAGCCTTGCTGGCCGACCATCTCGATGTCATCGGAGCGGGACTTCGCCTGGTCCGGCGCGAATACCCGACACCGATCGGTCCGGTCGACATCCTTGCCCGCGAGGACGTGGGCACGGTGGCGATCGAGGTGAAACGCGTCGTCGAGATTTCGGCGGTCGAGCAGCTCACTCGCTACCTCGACCTGCTGAACCGTTCGTCGAAAATCGCACCGGTGCGCGGCGTACTAGCCGGCAACGTCGTCAAGCCACAGGCGAAGACTCTCGCCGAAGACCGCGGAATTACCTGCGTGACCACCGACTACGACGAACTACGCGGGCTGACCGACCCCACTGCCCGGCTCTTCTAACGAACCGGATCCTCACGGCGCGGTGCCGCGTCGCCCCCCATTACGTGTGACGGGCTTGTTAAACCGTGGTCAAACGTTCAAAATCATTCGTGATCGACCGTTTGCGTTATGGCCCGGGGGGTTTGGTATGCGGTACGAACACGACGACCTGTCCGATCAGCCGGTCACACCAGTAGCGAGAACCGGACCGGTGGCTGCGCCACCTCGGCCGCCCCACAGACCGTCATCGGAAGCGTCTTCTCGCGCGCCGGCCGCGACGCAGCCCGGCGATCTGAACTCGGAGTTGATCGACACAGACATCTGGACCGATGAGATGGTCGCGCGGGCGGGCATCCCGGTGATCGACGTCCCGTTCGTCACGGTGGGAGGCGGGATCGGCTCGTTCGTGACCGCCGACTATCTGCGCATCTACGGCGTACCGGCGACATCGATTGCCGTGCTGAGTGGCCTTGACGTGCCATGGCAGAGCTATGAGTACCTGACGCGCGTATCGCAGGTCCCTCGCGGTGAGCGGCTGCGCTCAGACTCCGCGTCCTGCCCGGACAACATCTGGGGCTTTCCGTCGTACGCCGTGCGGGAGGCATTCACCGCCAAGAGCCTCAAGGGTTTCCTGGACCCTCTCTGGAACATCCTTACCGAGCCGATTCTGCGCGACTACTACACGCCGCGGGCGGGCCATGTATTCAGTGCGATGGAGAAGGAGTTCGACCGGATCGGACTGCGCGATCGCACCTATAAGGGACAAGTGCGCATGGTGCGACGCCGTAACGAAGGCGGCTACTACACCATCCTCACTCCACCGGCAGGCGCGACAAGGACGAAACGAATCGCATTCCGCAGTCTTTACGCGCACATTGCAATCGGCTACCCCGGGCTGCGGCTACTGTCCGATCTGCAGCGTTACCGCGAAGAGCATCGCGACCCGTCGAAAGTCGTCAACGCCTACGAACCACACGAGCACGTCTATAAGCAGCTCGCGATCCGTCCCGGACGAGTCCTCATCCGCGGCGGCGGCATCGTCGCCTCACGAGTCCTCCAGCGACTCATCGACGACCGAGACAACCTGGGCCTTCAGACCGAGATCGTGCACGTTTTTCGCACGTATTACGCCGGACCGCATGGGAAGAACATCTTCAACCGCCGCCCAGGCTCTCACGGCTGGGCTTACCAAGGTTTCAACTATCCGAAATCCGTCTGGGGCGGACAGCTCAAATACAAGATCGCACGGCTCGAGGGCGCCGAGCGCGCCCAGGCCTACGAGGACATGGGCGGTACCAACACGCCGTACCGCCGCAACTGGCAGAAGCAGTTGAGCCGGGGCCGCAAGGGCGGGTGGTACCGCACGGTGCAAGGCAAAGTCGAGCATCTTCGCCCCGCTGGCACCCGCGGTGGGGTCATCACCACATTGACGACCGCACAGGGGCAGTTCGAGGAGTACGCCGACTTCGTCATCGACTGCACGGGCCTCGAGGCCGACATTCGCGAGAGCCGCGTGCTGGCCGATCTGCTCGATCATGGCGGTGCGGGCCGCAACCCGAAGGACCGGTTGGACGTCACTGCCGCGTTCGAGGTGATTGGAACCCGAAGCCGACCCGGGCGACTGTATGCGTCGGGAAGCTCGACTCTCGGCGGTCCGTTCCCCGGAATCGACACATTTCTGGGGCTCCAGATCGCGGCTCAGGAGATCGCCGACGATCTCAGCAAGATCGGCTTCTGCAAAAAGCTCGGTCCGCTTCGCTCCATCAGCCAGTGGTGGCTGTGGGCGAGAAACAAGAAGATCTAGGAGCCGATCATGACACCGACTCTGAGCGGGCGCATTCAGACTCGCATCTTCGTCACCCTCGTCATCGGCGCACTCTGGACGCTGATCATCACACCGCTGCTTCCCACGGGGGTCGGCGTCGGGGCGAGCTACCAGATCACCTTCATCATCCTGCTCACCGTGACCGTGCTCGGAGTCGTCTGGGAGCTGATCTACCACGCACTTCAGCAGTTCCGATGGGAGAAGGACTGGCCAACACCGTTTGGCCTTCTCAACGGCATCAACGAGGGCGTTCTGATCTGGTTCCTGATTGCCGCCGGGCTGGTTCCCGGAGTCGACGGCATCGGCGGCTGGGCGTTTGTCATCGATTTCGCAACAACCTGGGTTGTCATCTGGCTGACCGTCAACGGTCCGATGCGGATACCTTTCATCCGTTGGCGGTTCCGCGGAGGTCGGTTGGTGTGAGCGAGAACTTTGACGATATCCGCGCGGTGGTGCACGCAGGTAGCGACCTCATTGCCCGCCTGCCCGGCCTCGTCGCGTTCATCAAGATTGACCACGACACCGATCAGCCGAGTGTGAACGAGCTGCTGGAGTTAATTCGCACCGCATCCGGAACCGCGCCGCAGGCGCCAGGATCGGGCGTGGCTCGACAACTCTCGACCTGGCTGGGACGCGCTGACTCCGCCCCGGACTTCGGAACCGTGGCCGCGACCGCGGACGGTATCGCGCTTTTCCTGCATGGCAACGTCGCGGTCACCCGCATCCCTGCGGGCGGCGGACCCGGCACGACGATTAGCGGCCGCGAGGCCGCCTTCGCAGTCGACCGGATGCTGCCGTCACGGACCGACGCGCTGCTTTTGGCAGGCGGCGACCTCGACCTCAGCAGCGTGACGACGCCGATGCCGGGTATCCCCGACTGGGCTAGCTTCCAAGCCGGGATCACCGCCGGCGGCGCGGTGACCATTGGTCCGCCTGCGCCGTCCTCATTGCCAGCACCGCGCGAATCCGCGCCGTCGTCACCACCGACACCTCCGAAGCTCTCCGAACGGATCGCGGGCGGGCGTCCGGTCGAACCGCGTGAACCATTACCTGTCGCCGCGCCGCGGGCGCAGCAGAGTCAACGAGAGCGACAGGCCGAGGCGGACGAGGGAGTCAAATCACGACCCGGGGCATACGTCCGAGGCTTCAAGTGCTCGCGAAACCACCTCAACGATCCGCGAGTGTCCTTCTGCGCGGTGTGCGGCATCCGCATGGACCAGCTCACCGGGGTGCTGGTGCACGAACGGCGCCCACCCCTTGGGCTGCTCGTCCTCGACGCCGGATCGACATTCGTACTCGACGACAACTACATCCTCGGTCGCAGTCCGGAGGTCTCCACCGAAGTGCAGTCGGGTCATCACCGGCCGATCCGGGTGGATGACACCAGCGGGGCGCTGTCGCGGGTCCACGCCGAGATTCGACTGGAGGAGTGGGACGTTCAGCTGATCGACCGCGGTTCGGCGAATGGGACCTTCGTAGCAGGACCGGAACAGAAAGGCTGGACCCGCCTGGCGCCGCGCCAGACGTTCGTGCTGAGCCCGGGCACCCAGGTACGAATCGGCCGGCGCACCTTCACCTTCGAGTCCTCCGCAGCCCGGTTCTAACCACCTGCGCGCGCCGGTTTCGACACTCGCGGCCGGGCGCCGGCGGTCAGGAGGCTGGAGGGCTTGCTGGGACCAGTTTGCCCAGCGCCTCGCTCAGTTCGGCGTCGGCATCGCTCTGACCGGCCGACACCGTGATCGTCGGTGGTCGAGCCGCGGTGTCGGCCTCTGGGCCCACGGTGGACCCGTCGCCACTGTGGAATACCAGTCCACTCGTCGCCGCTGCCGATGCCACGTCCTCAACAAGGCGATAGCGCACACCTACGGCCGCCAACGGCGCTAGCGCCGCGATATAGCGCTTCGCAGCGCGACCCCCATCAGGAATGGACAGCAGCAGCTCGCTCTGGCGCGAGATCGCGGCCGCCGACGCCATCATCACGGCGCTGCGACCGTCAGCGCCGGCAGCGACGTGCACGAGCACGGCATCCCCCAGTGGTGTCGTCGAGCCAAGATCCACAACAGCAAGACTGAAGTCATGGTCTGTCCCGCGGTACCCGCCGTTTGGGGCAACGCCTGCGTACCAGTCGGTGTCCACCACGACAATCGCCGCGTCGGCCACGGCTGCTTGAGCGACGAGGTCGCTCCACGGATCGACGGAGAACCGGCACAGCACGCCGGTCCTCGCACCGGCCTCCCGGACACGGCTGGCCAGCGCGTTGAGGTCGTCCATCGTGGCGGCCATCTGGGACAAGTCCGGCGCGATGCCAGCCCCTAGCTCCACCACTGACGTGGCCCGGCGGACGAAACGCGTGAGCACCACCTTCCCAGGCCGGCCCGTCCCGATCAGGGCCGCGCCCACCGCAGCGATCCGGTCCGCGCGAGCCGGAGCATCCACCACGACAAGGACCCGATACGAATCGTCGACTCCGAGTAGTGCACGTTCTGCGGCATCGATGTCCCGTTGGATCATGCGGTCGGGATACACCGCCCGCAGCATCGGTCCGGTGACGATCGTGGTAATCAGAGCCATCAGGACCAGCAGCGTGAACAGCTCGTTGTCGAGGACTCCCAGCTCGCGACCGATCTGCAGGATGACGAGCTCCGTCAGCCCGCGAGTGTTCATGAGAGTGCCGATCGCGGCCGCCTGTCTACCGGAGACTTTCATGGCGCGCGCGGCGGCATACGCGCCGAAGAACTTGCCGCCAATTGCGACCAGCAGGATCAACCCGAGCTGCCACAGACCGGACAGCGAGATCCCGCCGACGTTGGTGCTCAGACCGGTGACGACGAAGAACAGTGGCAGCAGCAGAAGGACGCTGACTTGCTCGAGTCGTTCCAGGATCTCGCGCGTAAGCTGCTCGGCGTTCTTGCGCGGCATGACCGCACCGAAAATGAACGCGCCGAAAATGGCATGTATACCGATGATGTCGGTGATGAACGCCGATGCCATGACGCCGACGAGTACGACGGCGAGGATGTCAGGAGTCAGTCGACCGGCCGCTCGATGCCGGTCAAGCAGTTTGACGAGCAACGGTCGGACGAGGCCGAACATGAAGGCGGCGAAGACCACCGTCAGTGCAACGATCCGGATGACATCGGTAGGCCCGTTGCCTTGGACCAGCGCCACGACGAGCGCGAGGAGGGTCCACGCGAGGATGTCGTCGATGGCAGCACACGCAAGGGCGAGTACGCCGATTGGTGTGCGGTGCATTCCTCGATCGGTGAGAATGCGCGCCAGAACGGGAAAAGCGGTGATCGCCATTGCGACACCGAGGAACAGAGTCATGGCGTATAACTCGATCTCCTCGCCGTTGACGACCTTGTGATGCGGATACAGCACCACGGCAAGTAACGCTGCGAGCCCGAAGGGCAACGCCACTGAGGCCAACGAAATCGTTCCGGCGACCCTCTCGCGTCCGCGGATTAGTGCCATGTCCAGCTCGAGACCGACAATGAACATGAACAGCACAAGACCGAGTTGGGCGAGAATCTCTAGATATGGAAGGACTCTCGCCGGAAACAGAACGTCGTCGAGATCCCCTGGAAGAAGACCGAGAAGGCTTGGGCCCAGCGCGATTCCCGCCACGATCTCGCCGACGACCGGCGGCTGACCTACCGCTCTGGCGATCCTCGCGAACAGCCGCGCCGCCGCGATGATGATGGCTATATCGATGAACACGAGTGCAGCAACGTGCATCGGGATCCCCTTCCCCGCTCTACTCCCCTGCGCGACCGCGAACGATGGACTGCCACGGTAGCGTTCCGATAGTCTGTCACCCAGGTCTTCTAGGTCCAAGGTTTCTGAACCACGCGGGGTGGGAATGTCGCTTCAGGATGTGCCCGGACAACAACTGCCGCGACTTGCCGACTTCGAGGTCGTACGGCTCATCGGCGACGGCAACCACGGACGGTTCTATCTGGCTAGGCCGCCGGCCAGGCTCGGCATTGGCGACGAGTACGTCGCTGTCAAGATCTTCGCCGGAGAGTGCACCGAGGACGACTATCGTCGTGGTGCGCGCGAGCTTCGCGCCTTCGCCGCGGTGGAATCGCCGTACCTCGCCACCGTGTACGACGCCGTACTCGAGGACAGTTTTCTTTACGCGATGGAGTACTTCTCGTTGGGCTCGTTGGCCTCCCCGGCCCGCCCGTTAGAGCGTTCTGAGATCCTCCGCGCCCTCGAGCATGCGGCGCGGGCGGTCGATGCTCTGCACGAGGCGGGGCTCGCCCACGGGGATATCAAACCGGCCAACGTGATGCTCACCGACAGCGGCGCGAAGCTCTCCGACCTCGGCCTGGCGCGAGTGTTCAATGAGGGCGCCGCCATGACCGGCATGGCTCCGGAGACGTCGGTCGAGTACGTCGATCCGACCCTCCTTCTTGGAGATCCGCCGTCACGGGCGACCGACCTATGGGGGCTTGGCGCGACAATGCATCGCAGCCTGTCCGGTGCCGGGCTCTACGGCGAGATTCCCAAGCACCAGCCGTTGTTGGCGATCCGCAAGGTTCAATCGACGCCTCCCGCAATCGACAGCTCGCTGACCGATGGCGAACGCGCGATCGTCGCACGCTGCCTCGCCCCTCTCGGCGAACGCTACGAGACCGCAGGTGAGCTAGCGGACGCGATCGGCATGTTGCGCGCCTGAGCACGGCCGCACCCGACACCGCCGGAGCCCGCGTCGGTCATTTGAGCGCGATCACCAGAATCGCCACGACGACGAGCACGACCAGAATTATGATGCCAGCGGCAATGAACTTGCGATCGTTGTTAGCGGATGCGGGCTGCGGTGGTGGCAACGGAGCTGACTGTGGGTCGGCGCGCCGTAGTGGCAGCGGAGCTGACTGTGGGGCGGTGCGCGGTCGCGCCGGGGCGCGATGTCCGTCTGCGAAATGCTGGCTGACCGGAATGCTGGATAGTCGTCCCACCGGCATCGGTCCCGGAGATCGCACGCTGCCACTGTCGGGGCGCCGTCGACTGCCGATCGGCGGGATGATCTCGACCGGCGACCACGTCGACGAGGTACGCGTGGTCGGTGACGATGCCGTAGCAGGTGCGGCCGCGGTGGCGTGCCACGAGGTGATCTGCTCGATCCGAGCGATGAGCGAGTCGAGCTCGTGCGGGTGCCGCGCCCCCTGCCGCTCAAACCCGACCACTCGGGAGAGATCCCCGCTTTGCACGGTGATCTCGATAAGCACGTCGTTGTCAATCACCCGCTCGAGCGGAAGCCGCGGCGGCAGGTCGAAGAAGCGCGCTGCGCGTACCAGCGTCTCGAGGGCCCCGCGCTCGGCCGTGGATACCGTCACGGTGTCCACCGGTCCGAGCTCGAGCTTCGGTCCACCCCGCGACGCGAACTGGCGGACGATAAGGGTGTACGGCGGTCGCGGCCGTACGCCGGCCGAGTTGCGCACGACCTCATGATCGGTGTCAGCACGCAGCGGACTGGCGCGCAACGAAGGCTCGTCACTCACCTTGAGCGCTTCGCGTGCGGCGTTGCTGAGCTCACGGCACGACTGGTAGCGCTCGGCAGGGTTCTTGGCCATGGCCTTGCCGATCACCGCGTCCATGGCCTTCGGTACGCCGAAGACCTTCTCTGACGGGCGCGGAGGGTCGTCCTTCAGTTGCGCGTTCATGGTGGCGAACGGCGAGGTCGTCGGGAACGGCACTCGGCCGGTAAGCAGCTCGAACAGCACGCAGCCGAGCGAGTAGATGTCCGCACGATGGTCGACCTTCTCGCCCTCGATCACCTCGGGCGCGGCGTAGGCAAGAGTCGCGAGCAGGTTGCCTGCACCGGTGAGCGAGCTGCCCTCATGCATCGACTTGGCGATGCCGAAGTCGGCGAGCAGGACTTCTTCAGGGTCGGACCGGTCCGGCGCCGGGGCCAGCAGGATGTTGGCGGGCTTAACGTCTCGGTGCAGCAGCCCGGTGCGATGCGCGTAGTCCAGCCCCGCGGCGACTTCGGCAACGATGTGTACGGCGCGATCGGCGTGCATTGGTCCGTTGCCGTCACGCAGCGCCTTGGACGCGTCGGTGCCCGCGACGTATTGCATGGAGATCCACAGTTGATCGTCGTACGACCCACGGTCATATACCGCGACGATATTGCGGTGGATCAACTGCGCGGCGATGTCTGCCTCACGCTCGAACCTGGCGCGGTACGTCGCATCGGAGAACAGTGCCGAACTGAGCAGCTTCAGCGCGTCGCGACGCGGCAGCCGAGGATGCTTAGCCAAATAGACCGCGCCCATGCCTCCGGTACCGAGCACACCCTCAATGGTGTACCCGGCGAAGGAATCGCCCGCGTGGTAAGCCATACCTGCCCCCGCTAGTCACACTTAGCACCAACTATAGGCAGTCGCACGGCCAAACACACTCAGTTACGTTGCGCGGTGACCTGTGCTGATGCGCGAACGGCTCACCGGCGATATCCCTAGCGCGGCCAGACAGGCTTGCGCTTCTCGACGAACGCGTTGATGCCCTCTTGCGCATGATCGGTCTGCGACGCTGAGGCCATGACCTCGATCGCGTAGGTGTAGGCATCGCGCTCGGGACGATCGAGCTGGTTATAGATCGCCTGCTTGCCGAGGGCCTTGGCCGTGCGGCTTCCGCCGGAGAGGCGAGTGACCATGTCGGCGATCGCCTCGTCGAGCTTGTCGTCCGGTACGGCGTAGTTGATCAGGCCCCATGCCTCGGCGGTCTTGGCGTCGATCGTGTCACCGGTCAGCGCCAGTTCCATGAGGTGCTTGCGGCTGATATTGCGCGATACGCCGACTGATGGTGTGTGGCAGAACCATCCACCCTTGCCGCCGGGCAGCGCGAAGCCGGCGGACTCGACCGCGATCGCTAGGTCGCATGAGGCGGCGAGCTGGCAGCCACCGGCCGTAGCCAGTCCGTGGATTCGCGCGATGACGACCTGAGGCGTCATCTGGATCGTCTGCATGAGCTCGGTGCACACACTGAGCAGCCGGCGTACCTCATGCAAGTCACGGCCCTGGAGATCGGCGAAGTCGTGACCGGAGGAGAAGACCGGGCCGTCGCCGGCGAGCACGACGACCCGCGCGTCGGTGGTACCGGCGTACTCGAACCCGCGGATCAGCTCACGCATGTGATCCTCGGACAGCGAGTTGCGGCGGCGCGCGCGATCCATGGTGATCGTGATGACCTGATCGGCGCGTTCGACCCGGATGTGCTCGAACTGCGGAGCCTCGGCGGAGGCGGTATCAGCGGGGGTGGCGGCTACAGGTGCATCGGCAAGATCAGTCATACCGTCCACTGTAACCACGCGGTCACTCCTCCGCGAGTTCGACCGCCGCGAACCACTCCAGCTCGAGCTCTTCGCGCTGCCTATGGATCTCACGCAACTGCCCTTGCAGCGGCCCGAGCTTCTCGAAGTCGCTTGCGTGCTCGGCCAGTTGATCGTGCAGGCCGGCTTCTTTCTTGTCCAGAGTCGCCATCTGACGCTCGATACGGGAGGCGGTCTTGCGCGCGGTACGACGCTCCGCGGCGCTTATCTCACCCGACGAGTCAGCGTCCGGCCGTGCGTCCTCGGCATCCTGTGCGCGCGCGTCGGCCAGCACCCGCCCGGTGGTGATCGGATGCCGGGCGCGCCGGGTGAGGTACTCGGCAACCCCACCGACAAGGTGGGTCAGCTTGCCGTCACCGAGTACGGCGTACAGGTCGTCACACACCCGCTCGAGCAGAAACCGGTCGTGCGAGACGACGACCAGGGTGCCAGGCCATTCGTCGAGCAAGTCCTCGAGCGCGCTGAGGGTGTCGACATCCAGGTCGTTGGTCGGCTCGTCAAGGATTAGCACGTTGGGTTGGCGCATGAGCGTGCGGACCATCTGCAAGCGCCGCCGCTGCCCACCGGAAAGGTCGCGTACAAATCGCTTGTGCGTCGAGGCGGCAAAACCGAACCGCTCCAGCAACTGTCCGGCCGTCAGGTCCTTATCGCCGATCCGGATCAATGTCGCGAGCTCCGACACCGCCTCGATCATCCGCTGACCGGGGTCGAGCTCGGCAAGGCTCTGACTCAGATGCCCCACCCGCACGGTCTTACCGATCTCGCGAAAGCCGCTGGTCAGATCCTGATCGCCGAGCATCGTGCGCAGAAGCGTCGTCTTGCCGGCCCCGTTTGGGCCGAGGATCCCGTACCGCCCGCCGGGTGCCAGATGCCAGGTGAGCCGGTCGAGGATGACGCGTTCGTACGACGTACCGGAGTCAAAGGAGACCGTGGCGTCCTTAAGGTCGACCACGGTGCGGCCCAATCGGGAGGTCGCGGTCGCGACGAGCGAAACCCGGTCGCGTGGTGGCGGAACATCCTCGATCAGTGCGTTGGCCGCCTCGATCCGGAACCGCGGCTTCGACGTGCGTGCGGGCGGTCCGCGACGCAGCCAGGCTAGCTCCTTGCGGGCGAGGTTGCGGCGCCGCTCTTCGGTGACGTCCGCGACCCTGTTGCGCTCGGCGCGGGCGAATACCCAGTCGGCGTAGCCACCGTCGTACATGTTGATCTTCGAGTCCGTGACCTCCCAGGTGCGGTTGCACACCACGTCGAGGAACCACCGGTCGTGCGTCACGACCACCACTGCGCCGGAAAACCCGGCCAGATAGTCGGCGAGCCAGCCCACGCCTTCGATGTCGAGGTGGTTGGTCGGCTCATCGAGGATCAGCAGATCGACGTCGCTGACAAGTGCCGCGGCCAGGCCGACCCGTCGCCGCTCGCCACCGGACAGGCTGCCAACCGCGGTGTCGAGGCCGAGACCGAGCAGTCCGAGGCCCTCCACCACCTTCCGGACGCGCGGATCGCTGGCCCAGTCGTGCTCGGCGTCATGGGACGAACCCGGCACGACGAGCTCGCGGATCGTCGTACCGTCGTCGAAGTCATCAGACTGTCCGACAAACGCGATGTGCAGGCCACCCCGCATCGACACCCGGCCCGAGTCCGGCGTACTCCTACCGGAGATGACTCCGAGCAGGGTCGACTTGCCGGAGCCGTTGAGACCGACGACGCCTATCCGGTCGCCGTCGGCGATACCCACGGACACCGCGTCCAGCACCGGCGTGACGTCGTACTGGACGGTAACCGAATCGAGATTTACCTGGTTTGCCACAGAAAGACTTGGTCCTAAACGGGTTCGGGTACGTCGGCGAGCACGCCGTTGGCCTCGGCGACCACCGTGACAATGCCGTCCATGATTTCGTTGAGCTCGTAGTCCTTGGGAGTGAACACCCGGGCCACGCCCCCGGCAATCAGCGTTTTGGCATCTTCGTCAGGGATGATGCCTCCGACGATGACCGGGACGTCCTCCATACCGTTGGCGCGCAGTCCGGCGACGACCGCAGGAACCACCCCCATATGCGAGCCGCTCAGCACGGACAACCCGACCACGTCGACATCTTCTTCCACGGCGGCGGCGACGATCTGCTCCGGTGTCAACCGAATACCCTGGTAAATGACCTCGAAACCGGCGTCTCGGCCGCGGACGGCGATCTGCTCGGCGCCATTGGAATGCCCATCCAGGCCGGGTTTGCCGACGAGCAGCTTGAGCCGGCCGCCGAGCTTCTCGCTGAGCTCGTTGACGCGCTTGCGTACGGCACCGAGTGCCTCTCCGGCCTCGGATGCCGCGGACACCGACGAGACTCCGGTCGGCGCCCGAAATTCGCCGAATACCTCCCGCAGCGCCGATGACCATTCGCCGGTGGTGACGCCGGCGCGCACGCATGCGAGTGTCGCCTCCATCAGGTTGTCGGTGGTGCCGGCCGCGGACTTCAGCCGGGCGAGCGCTTTTCGCGCCGCGTCCTCGTCGCGTTCCGACCGCCATTTCTGCACAGCGACGATGGCGGCCGCCTCGACCGCAGGATCAACGGTCATGATCGCCGGCTCGGCCTCACCAGTCAGCGGGCTCGGCTCCGTGGTCTGAAACTTGTTGACGCCGACGATGACGTCGGCACCGGTCTCGATCCGGCCGCGGCGCTGGGCGAGCGAGTCGACCAGTGCACTTTTCATGTAGCCGGCCTCAACCGCGGCGACCGCGCCGCCCATCTTCTGGATCTGCTGCATCTCTTTGCGCGCACCCTCGGCGATATCGGCGACCTTCGCCTCGATCACGTGGCTGCCGGCCAGGATGTCGTCGTACTCGAGCAGATCGGATTCGAACGCGAGCACCTGCTGCATGCGCAGCGCCCACTGCTGATCCCACGGGCGTGGGAGGCCGAGCGCTTCGTTCCACGCCGGCAGCTGGATCGCACGGGCCCGAGCGTCGCGCGACAGCGACACCCCGAGCATCTCCAGCACGATCCGCTGCACGTTGTTTTCCGGCTGCGCCTCGGTGAGTCCGAGCGAGTTGACCTGCACGCCGTAGCGGAATCGGCGCATCTTAGGGTCTTCGACGCCGTACCGCTCCTTGGTGATCTCGTCCCACAGCACGCCGAACGCGCGCATCTTGCAGGTCTCCTCGATGAACCGCACGCCGGCGTTGACGAAGAAAGAGATCCGCCCGACAACCTTGCCGAACTGGTCGGCCGGCACCTGCCCCGAGTCGCGAACCGCATCGAGTACGGAGACCGCCGTGCTCAGCGCGAAGGCGACTTCCTGCACCGGCGTCGCGCCAGCCTCCTGCAGGTGATAGCTGCAGATGTTGATGGGGTTGAACTTCGGCATCTGCAGCACGGTGTAGGCGACCATGTCGGTGATCAGCCGCATCGACGGCGCCGGCGGGAATACGTACGTGCCGCGCGAAAGGTATTCCTTGACGATGTCGTTTTGCGTCGTACCGGCGAGCTTGCCGACGTCGGCGCCCTGTTCCTCTGCAACTACCTGGTAGAGCGCGAGCAGCCACATCGCGGTGGCATTGATGGTCATCGACGTGTTCATCTGCTCAAGCGGGATGTCCTCGAACAGCATCCGCATGTCACCCAGGTGCGTCACCGGTACGCCGACTCGCCCGACCTCGCCCTTGGCGAGCTGGTCGTCGGGGTCGTAGCCGGTCTGGGTGGGCAGATCGAAGGCGACCGACAAACCGGTCTGGCCCTTGGCGAGGTTGCGCCGGTAGAGCGCGTTCGACTCGGTCGCCGAGGAGTGCCCGGCGTACGTCCGCATCATCCAAGGACGATCGCGTTCGGGCGATGAGGGGTACGGCATATCGGAAAACCTCCGCAGGGATGGGAACCCTCATCGTACTGGCGAGTAGCTCGGCCGCGCGGTGGTGGTCGCCAAACCGCGTGTGGTTCTATACGTTGAAGGCCGACATCGGTTCACCAAAATGCGACAAAGGAGTTCTTATGGCAGAAGTCAAGGTATTCAACGGAGTCGACGATCTGAAGGCCAACGTCGGCATCGAGCTCGGCCCGACCGACTGGTTCGAAGTGACGCAGGATGCGGTAAACCAGTTCGCCGATGCCACCGGCGACCACCAGTGGATCCACATCGACGTCGAGAAGGCCAAGCAGGGGCCATTCGGCGGCACGATCGTGCACGGCTTCATGACGTTGTCGCTGTTGCCGATGTTCAGCCCGATGCTGTCCTCCGTCGAGAACGTGAAGATGGGCGTCAACTACGGCTGTGACAAGGTGCGTTTCCCGCACCCCACACCGGTCGGCTCCAAGGTGCGTGCCACGGCGAAGCTCGTCGAGGTCACCGATATCGCGATGGGCTCGCGCGCGACGTGGGACTGGACGATCGAGGCCGAAGGCATCGACAAGCCGGTCTGTGTCGCACGGATGCTGTCGGTCGTCGTACCGTAACCCGCTTTTAGCGCCACCTGCTTCGGCCCGCCATCACGTCGATGGCGGGCCGAAGTAGTCTTCGTCCGGTGCATGGATCCGTCGTACGTCGGCGCCCAAAGCGCTGAGCTGCTGCTCGAACCCGGGATAGCCGCGGTCGATGTGATGTACGTGCGCGACGTCGGTAAACCCGTCGGCAACCAGCCCCGCGAGCACCAGACCCGCACCGGCCCGGATGTCCGTCGCCTCCACCGGTGCGCTCGACAGCCGCTCGGTACCGCGAATCGCGGCATGATGGCCGTCAACCTGAATCGACGCGCCCAGCCGAATTAGCTCGTTGGTAAACATGAAGCGGCCCTCAAAAACGTTCTCCGTCACAATCGAGCTACCTTGGGCGATCGAGTCGAGCGCGATCGCCATCGGTTGTAGATCCGTCGGGAACCCTGGGTACGGCAGCGTCCGTACGTCGATGCTCTTGGGTCGATCATTCATCCGTACCCGGAACCCGCGCCCGTCGGTCAGATGTGTGTCGATCATTGCCCCACTGGCGCCCAACAGATCCAGCACGCGCTCCAGGTGCGCTGCGGTGGCGCCTCGCACGGTGACGTCGCCTCGCGTCATAACCGCTGCCATCGCCCAGGTACCGGCAACTATCCGGTCAGGCACCGTGTCGTGTTCGACCGGCTTCAACTGCGACACCCCGTCCACCACGAGCGTCGGGGTCCCCTCGCCTTCGATCTGCGCACCCATCTTGTTGAGGAACTGCACGAGGTCGATGATCTCCGGCTCGCGTGCGGTGTTGTCGATGACGGTGCGCCCCTCCGCCAAGACTGCCGCCATAAGGATGTTCTCGGTCGCGCCGACACTTGGGAAGTCAAGGCGGATGGTGGCGCCATGTAGCCGATCCGCCCGAGCAATGAGAAACCCGTGCTCGCTGTGCACTTGCGCGCCAAGCTGCACAAGCCCCGCAACGTGCATGTCGAGCCCGCGCGAACCGATAGCGTCGCCGCCGGGAAGCGCCACCTTCGCGTGCCCCCAGCGCGCAACGAGCGGTCCAAGAACCGCGATCGACGCGCGCATCCGGCGTACCAGTTGGTAGTCGGTCTCGGTACTGGGGTCTTCCGGCACGGCAATCGTCAAAGTGCCTCCGGAAAACCGGACCTGACAGCCCAGTCGGCGCAGCACCTCGGACATGATCGACACGTCGAGAATGTCCGGTGCACGGTTGATCGTCGTCGTTCCGGGAGTCAGCAGGGTCGCCGCCATCAGCTTGAGCACACTGTTCTTAGCGCCGCTGACGGTCACCTCGCCCTCGAGGCGCGCGTTACCGCCGACCCGGAAAATATCCATCCGACGATGATATTGGGCGGCGCGCCCGCGCGACGTACCCGGCTGCGACGATCGGGCCACATTCACCCCGGGTAACCTCAAGCGCATGGCCGTTCATCTGACGAAGATCTATACCCGCACCGGCGACGCCGGTACCACCGGACTCGGTGACTTCTCCCGAATTTCCAAGACCGACGAACGACTGACTGCGTACGCCGATGTTGACGAGACCAACTCGGTCATTGGCCTGGCGCTGTCACCGCTGTGTGCCGCGGATATCCCGGACCGGCTGCGCGAGGTACTCGTGCACGTGCAGAACGACTTGTTCGACGTTGGCGCGGACCTGTGCACCCCGCCGGCGGAAAACCCGAAGTACCCGCCGCTGCGGATCGAGCAGGACTACATCGACCGCCTCGAGGGCTGGTGCGACGAGCTCAACGAAGGTCTGGCCAAGCTGGACAGTTTCATCCTTCCCGGCGGTACGGCGGGAGCGGCCTACCTCCACCTGGCCCGCACCACGGCACGGCGCGCCGAGCGATCGATCTGGGCGGCGGTCGAGAAGTACGGCGACAAGATCAGCCCGCTGACGGCTAAGTACCTGAACCGGCTCTCGGACCTGCTGTTTATCGCGGGCCGCCTCGCTAACCCCGGCGGCGACGTGAAATGGATACCCGGCGGCGACCGCTAACCCGCCCCACAATCGGTCACGAATGTCCCGCGATCCGTCGCGTGCGACCAATTGTGGTGGCGTTCGCGCACGGCGGATCGTACATTTGTGCCATTTGACAGCAAGATTTCGCCATCAGCGCTGCAGAGCCATACATCTGTGTGCGGACGAGGTACGAAGTCACGGATCGCGCGGACTTTCTCAAGGATCGTGGAGGCTAGAAGTCGCTCAGGCCATTGCGGTAACCAGGCGGCACCGATTCCCACCACGACAGCAGACCGGTCGACGCGCTTTTGCTCAGTGCGATGGTCTGCGGGCCATGCGCCGACGTGCACTCGAAGATGACCGCGTCCGGCGGGATCCACGTCAACTCGTCCGCGCGTGGCGAACGCCGCCCGCTGATGCTGCCGTCGCTGCGGCTAAATCGCTCGGCCGGCCCAGGCCGCAGGGAAGCCAGCCGATACCACCGTAACTCGCCGCCGCTAAACGTCGCGACACCTAATGCCCATCCCCCGAATGGCCCGCGCCCGCGATGCACGCTCATCTCGATGGCACCACGGCTAGTGACCAGGACCCGCCTGCGCACGAGGAACGCGACCAGCAGCACGGCCATCACGGCGATCAGTAACAGCACATACCACGCAATATGCACTGGCCGCCCCTAAATTTGATTCTGTGGACCTGCAGATTCGATGCTGCCCGTCGGGCTCACCGGCCCGACGCTTCCCGCTAAAACAAGTTCGCACCCAGACAAATGCCTGGGTGCGAACTATTGTGAACTATCAACTTCTGGACTTCGACGCCGCGGTGAGTCTTGCGTTGGCCCGAGCGGCCGCGGCGGCCTGATCGGGGCTCTCACCGTCACCGGCCCGGTCGAGGGCCCGTTCGGCGCGTTGGACATCAATTTCGTCGGATAACTCCGCCGTCTCGGCCAGGATCGACACTCCCTCAGCGGTGACCGACAGGAAACCGCCGTGGACGGCGGCAATCAGATTCGACTCGCCGGTGCGATGAATCTGTACGACGCCTTGGTCTTCAGACAGCTGACCGAGCACCGGTGCGTGGCCCGGCATTATGCCGAGCTCACCCTCGGTGGTCCGGGCGATAACCATATCGGCCTCGCCGGACCAGATCAGCCGCTCGACAGAGACCAACTCAACCTTCAGTGGCATGAGGTTGGCGCTCCTTTCGATACCTATAAGAGTTTACTGAGCAGGTCGGAGTTACTTGAGCTTCTTCGCGTTGGCTTCGAGGTCCTCGATGCCACCGCACATGAAGAACGCTTGCTCCGGAAGGTGGTCGAACTCGCCCTTGGCCAGTCGATCAAACGCGTCGATCGTCTCGGCGAGCGGAACCACCGAGCCTTCCTGGCCGGTGAACTGCTCGGCGACGAGCAAGTTCTGCGACAGGAAGCGCTCGATGCGGCGGGCGCGTCCGACGAGGAGCTTATCCTCTTCGCCGAGCTCATCGATACCGAGAATCGCAATGATGTCCTGGAGTTCTTGGTAGCGCTGCAGGATCCGCTTGATCTCCTGAGCGACGCGGTAGTGCTCGTCGCCGACGATTGCCGGGTCGAGGATGCGCGAGGTAGAGGTCAGCGGGTCAACGGCCGGGTAGATGCCCTTTTCGGTGATCGGACGAGACAACTCGGTCGTCGCGTCGAGATGCGCGAAGGTCGTGGCCGGCGCCGGGTCGGTGTAGTCGTCGGCAGGCACGTAAATGGCCTGCATCGAAGTAATCGAACGGCCCTTGGTCGAAGTGATGCGCTCTTGCAGCTCACCCATCTCGTCCGCCAGCGTCGGCTGGTAACCCACCGCGGACGGCATCCGGCCGAGGAGGGTCGAGACCTCCGAGCCGGCCTGAGTGAACCGGAAAATGTTGTCGATGAACAACAGCACGTCCTGGTTCTGCACATCGCGGAAGTACTCCGCCATGGTCAGCGCCGACAGCGCCACGCGCATACGAGTGCCTGGCGGCTCATCCATCTGGCCGAAGACCAACGCCGTGTCCTTGATGACGTCGGCCTCGGTCATCTCGAGGAAAAGGTCGTTGCCCTCACGGGTGCGCTCACCGACACCGGCGAACACCGAGGTGCCACCGAAGTTCTTAGCGACACGAGTGATCATCTCCTGGATGAGCACCGTCTTGCCCACACCCGCGCCACCGAACAGGCCGATCTTGCCACCCTGGACATACGGCGTCAGCAGGTCGATGACCTTGATGCCAGTCTCGAGCATCTGGGTGCGGCTCTCAAGCTGGTCGAAGGCCGGCGCCTTGCGGTGGATGCCCCACTCTTCGCCAGACAGCTTCAGATCGGGTTCGTCGAGGCACTTGCCGAGGGCGTTGAACACGTGGCCCTTGACCTGGTCGCCGACGGGCACCGAGATGGCGGCGCCGCTGTCCTTGACCGGTGCGCCTCGGACGAGACCGTCGGTGGGCTGCATGGAGATCGCGCGGATCATGTTGTCGCCAAGGTGCTGCGCGACTTCGAGCGTCAACGTCTTGGCCATCGCCTCAAGGGTGATCTCGGCCGACAGCGCGTTGAACAGGGCCGGCATACCGTCGCGTGGAAACTCCACGTCGACAACCGGCCCGATAACCCGGACCACGCGGCCGACGGCGTTGCCGCCGACGTTCTTGGCCGCGGGCGCTTCAGTGGTTGCGGTCATTTAATCGTCACTTCCTGCACTGGCGAGCGCATCGGCGCCGCCGACAATCTCGCTGATTTCCTGGGTAATTTGCGCTTGTCGTGCCTGGTTAGCCTCGCGCGTGAGGTTCCTGATGAGGTCGTTGGCGTTATCCGTTGCCGACTTCATCGCCGTACGACGTGCCGCCGACTCGGATGCCGACGACTCGAGCATCGCGGCGTAGATGCGGGTGTTGAGGTACTTCGGCAACATCGCATCGAGCAGGCTGGTCGCGTCAGGTTCAAACTCGTACGACGGCGGCACCTTGCCCTCGTCGCGGGCCGCGTCGTCGGCATCGGCGTACTCGATGACCAGCGGAGCGACCCGGGTCGCCGTGGCTTCCTGGGAGAGCATCGACTTGAACTGGGTATAGACGATATGGATCTCGTCGAAGCCGACGATACCGTCCTTGCCGCCACCCTGCTCGTCGTCGTCCGCGCCTGCGACGAAGCCTTTCATCAACGCCGATGCGGCCTCGCGAGCGTCGTCGTACGAGGGCTGCTCGGAGAAGCCGGTCCACGAACCGGCGAGCTCGCGCTCACGGAACGTGTAGTAACCGACCCCACGGCGACCGGTCACGAACAGCACCGGCTCCTTGCCCTCGCTGCGCAGCAACTGCTGCAGCTCCTCCGCTGTGCGAATCGCGTTGGTGTTGTAGCCGCCGCACAGCCCGCGGTCCGCCGTCACCAGCAAGATCGCGGCCCGCTTCGGGTCGTCGCGTTCGACCAGTAGCGGGTGGTCGAGCGTCGCCGAGCCAGCCAACGCCGACATGACGCGAGTCATCTCGGAGGCGTACGGCTTAGCCGCGGCGGCCTTCGCCTGCGACTTGGAGATCCGCGTGGTCGCGATGAGCTCTTGCGCACGCGTGATCTTCTTCGTCGAGTTGACCGAGGCAAGTCGACGTTTCAGATCGCGAATGGAAGCTGCCATCTTCTACGCCGCCTACTTCTTAGCCTTGTAGACGGTGACCTTCTCCTGGCCGACATCGTCAGCGTCCATCGTCGCGGCCGGAGCGTCGTTGATCAGACGCTCACCCGCGTGCGTGACGAACCTCTTCTGGAACTCGGTGATCGCCGTCTCGAGCTCATCAGCGGCCGCGTCGGAAAGTTCGCGCGACTCCTTAATCGACCCCATGACATCGGGGTGCTGGTGCCGCAGGAACTCGTGGAACTCCGACTCGAAGCGGCTGACGTCCTCGATCGCCACGACGTCGAGATGGCCGTTGGTGCCAAGGTAGATCGAGACAACCTGCTCCTCGACCGCGAACGGCGAGTACTGCGGCTGCTTGAGGATCTCGACCAGTCGCGCGCCGCGGTCCAGGGTGGCCCGAGAGGTCGCGTCGAGGTCCGAAGCGAACGCCGAGAATGCTTCGAGCTCGCGGAACTGCGAGAGGTTCAGACGCAGCGAGCCGGCGACCTTACGCATGGCCTTGACCTGCGCCGAACCACCGACACGGGAGACCGAGATGCCGACGTTGATAGCCGGCCGAACGCCGCTGTTGAAGAGGTCGGACTGCAGGAAGCACTGTCCGTCGGTGATCGAGATGACGTTGGTCGGGATGTAGGCCGACACGTCGTTGGCCTTGGTCTCAATGATCGGAAGACCGGTCATCGAACCGCCGCCAAGCTCGTCGGAGAGCTTCGCGCAACGCTCGAGCAGCCGCGAGTGCAAGTAGAAGACGTCGCCGGGGTATGCCTCGCGCCCTGGCGGGCGACGCAGCAGCAGCGAGATCGCACGGTAGGCCTCGGCCTGCTTGGTCAGGTCGTCGAACACGATCAGGACGTGCTTGCCCTGGTACATCCAGTGCTGTCCCAGAGCGGAGCCAGTGTACGGCGCGAGCCACTTGAAGCCGGCCGGGTCGGACGCGGGAGAGGCGACGATCGTGGTGTACTCGAGGGCGCCTGCGTCTTCGAGGGCGGCGCGGACGCCGGAGATCGTCGAGCCCTTCTGGCCGATCGCGACGTAGATGCAGCGGACCTGCTGCTTCGGGTCGCCGGTTTCCCAGGCTTCCTTCTGGTTGATGATCGTGTCGATGCAGACCGCGGTTTTGCCCGTCTTGCGGTCGCCGATGATCAACTGGCGCTGGCCGCGGCCGATCGGTGTCATGGCGTCGATCGCCTTGATACCGGTCTGCATGGGCTCCTTCACCGGCTGACGCTCGACGACCGAGGCAGCCTGCAGCTCGAGAGCGCGGTCCTCTTCGGCCTCGATCTCGCCGAGCCCGTCGATCGGCGTACCGAGCGGGTCAATGACGCGGCCGAGGAACTTGTCGCCGACCGGTACCGACAGAATGCGTCCGGTGCGGCTGACCGACTGACCCTGCGCAATGTGCTCGTAGTCGCCGAGGATGACGGCGCCGATCTCGCGGGCGTCGAGGTTGAGCGCGACGCCGAGGACGCCGCCCTCGAACTGAAGCAACTCGTTGGTCATCGCCGAGGGCAGACCCTCGACGTGCGCGATGCCGTCGGCCGTGTCGCTGACTACGCCGACTTCCTCCCGCGACACGTCGGTCGTGTACGACGAGACGTAGCTGTCAAGGGCGCTACGGATCTCGTCTGAGGAGATCGTCAACTCCGCCATGGTTTTAGTCCCTGCTCTCGTTTGTTAAGAATTCTTAACCGGCGAACCGGCGTTGTGCGTCACTAAGACGGTTCGCAACCGTCCCGTCTATCAGGTCGTCGCCGACTTGCACGCGCAAGCCGCCGAGTACCGAACGATCCACATCGACCGAGATCGCGATTTCACGGCCATAAACCTTGCGCAGTGTTGCGGCCAGCCGCTGTTCCTGCTCCGCGGTCAACGGGACCGGCGAGGTCACGATCGCGACCGACCTGGAGCGCCGTTTTGCGGCCAGCTCGACCAGGCTTTCGACACCACCGAAGACGGACTGACCACGAGGAGTGGACACCGCCTTGGTCACCAATTGCTTAGTCACCGGGCTCACCTTGTCGACAAGTACGTCGTCAAGCAGCTTCACTCGAGTGTCGACGGGCTTGTTGGCGTCGCCGAGCGCCTGCTCCAGATCGCCGTTCGCCTCAAGGATACGTGCAAATCGAAACAACTCGTCCTCGACGCGGTCGATCAATTGTTCCTTCTCGGCGCCGGCCAACGCACTCTGACGTGCCGCCTCGACCACTGCGTCGACAAGGTCGCCGGGCACCGACCACGGCTGGGCCGCTGCCGACGTACTTACGTCGATCGCATTGTCGCCGACCTTGCCGGACAGGAGGCGCTTAAGGAGTTCGGCCCGCGCCGATGCCGGTGAGGCTGCATCGCCGAGAGTACGGCGTAGGCCGATCTCAGAGTCGAGCAACGATGCGACGGCGAAGAGGTCATCGGCTAGCTGGAGTGTGGCTTGCGTGTCCAGCGTGTCGACCAGCCGGTCGAGCGTGACACGCACGGTAGCCAGAGACTCGCGGCTTGTCGCCTGCATCAGTGCGGGTTGCATTACTTCTGCGCTCCTGTCGTGGCCGACATACCGTCGAGCTCGTCAAGGAACTGATCCACCGTCGCGTGCGCGTTGGAGTCGTCGGAGAGATTGGCACCGACGATCCGGCCGGCGAGGTTGACCGAAACCTGGCCCACCTGCTGGCGCAGCTCGTTGACGACCTGTTGGCGCTGCACACTCAGCGATTCCGCGCCGCGAGCGATGATGCGGTCAGACTCAACCTGCGCCTGCTGCTTCATCTCGTCGATGATGCGCTGGCCTTCGGCGCGCGCGTCCTCGCGGATCGTCGCCGCTTCGGTGCGTGCGCCTTCAAGCTGTGAGTTGTACTTGTCGAGCGCGGCCTTGGCTTCACGCTGTGCGGCTTCGGCCTTGGCGATGCCGCCCTCGATCGCCTCGGCCCGAGCGGCGTAAACCTTCTCGAACGCGGGCCACGCGAACTTCATCAGTACGAACGCGAGGATTATGAACCCAATGAGCCCGATGATGATCTCGCCAACTGGCGGGATCAGGGGGTTTGAGTTCGCCTCGGCAGCAATGAACGTCATGTTCATTCCATCCCATCTATTCTCCTGAGCCGCCCTCGCGGGTCAGGATCGAGCCAACTAACGCAGTGGTTACTTGGCTCGATTTACTTGAATACGAACGGGACGACGAAGCCGATGAGCGCGAGTGCCTCGGAAAGCGCGAAGCCCATGAATAGGTAGGTGCGGGTCAGGCCAGCCGATTCGGGCTGCCGCGCGGTCGCCGTAATGTACGAGGCGAACACGATCCCTACACCGATGCCGGGGCCAATCGCAGCAAGGCCGTAAGCGACAGCGCCAAGACTGCCGCTCATGGTGTTCGCTGCGGCGAGGACGTCAACCATCTGTGGTCTCCTTTTACGGTGTCCATGTGTATTTCACATGGATGTCGATTATGTGCGTGAGTACTTCTGGGTAATGCGGTGGTGCAAGATTGCGATGCGGCCGGTTAACACCCCAAATGTGGGGTTCTAGTGGCCACTGCCCGACGCTTCCTCAAGATAGGTAGCGGCGAGAAGAGTGAAGACATACGCCTGTAGGACTTCTACCAGTAGTTCGAAGAAGACCATGATGATCGCGAACAGAATCGCGAACGGGGACAGGACCTTAAGCCCGATGTGAGGCTGGGACAACATGTAGATACCACCCAGCGCGAACACGACCACGAGAAGGTGCCCGGCAAACATGTTGGCAAAAAGACGCACGGCAAGCGTGAACGGCCGGAAGATGAGCTTCTGAGCGGCCTCGATCGGGATCAGCATGAAGTAGAGCGGCCACGGCACGCCAGGGATGAACACGAGGTTCTTGAAGTAGGTCAGCAGACCCTGATGCTTGATGCCCACGCCGATGAACCAGACGTAGACAATGATCGACAGCAACAGCGGCAGCGCGAACTTGCCTGTGGGCGCCACTTGGGCGAACGGGATGATGCCCATCATGTTGTTCGCGAGAATGAAGAAGAAGAATGATGCAAGAAGCGGCGCGTACTTGACACCATGAGGGCCAATCACATCGCGGGCGATGCTCCCCCGGACGAATCCGTACGCCGACTCGCCCACGAACTGCAGTCTTCCGGGGACAATCTTCGGCTTGCGCGAGGCAGCCACAAAGAGAGCCACTACGGCGATGATTGCAACCCAGTTGATCAGGGTGATCCGGGTGATCGCGAACTCGATCCCGGCAATCGAGAAATCCCAGATCGGGGTCGGGTTGAATTCGTGGGTCGGATCCGGCGGTACAAAGCCCGGGTACGGGGCTGCCAGGACGGCGGCGTTCAATGCCGTCTCCTTTCACACGCTCATTTAGTCATGGTCGATTGCTCTACTGCGATGGTGCTCATTTTTTTCTGCGTCGCTCACTGATTGCCCAGTCGGGTTGCCTAGCCGGGCGCGCAGCCTTGCAGAGTGTACAAGGACGCTCTTCGCCCTTCGACACCCCCAGACCGAGGTTTTACGCGTTCGTGTGTGACTTTAATCTGGGTGTGATGTGGGTCCGGCCGCGAGCCGACAACGAGTCACTCATCCGGCAGGCCTTGCTTACGCTTGGTCGCCTCCGAGACGAATCTGCTGCGCTTCTGTCCCTTGCTGATATCCAGCAACGGTGGCGGGTCCCCGGCCTGCTTCACCACGAGGTAGACCCCGAGTGCCGCACCGAGAACCACACCGATCGGAAGGAAACCAATCCAATCGGTCCAGCGGCTCAGTAGCCACCCAATGCCGCCCCACACGACGATGCCTGCGAGGAGGGTACCGGTGGCCGTCCATCCGTCGTCCTGACCTCGAGTGGCTTGCGCTTTACGTGACCGTTTTGCCTCGGCACGGTTGATTTTCTCGGCGTCCGCCGTCGGGTCAGAACTCATGATGTACTCCGGACTCTATCAGGCAAATTTTACTTCTTTTTCACGGGTTCATCGATGTCCGCGCTTGGCGCGGCCGACTCGTCGACGACGTGAGCGGGCGGGGTGTAGTCGACGTAGAAGATCTGTTTCGACAACACGTACTTGATCTGGACGCCGGCCCACATAAGGGTGCCGACCAGCACGGTGATGGCCATCGCTCCGACATCGACCGGACCGTCCAACGGTATGGACACCAGCACGATCGCAAGGATGCCGATCTTGATGAGATAGCTGCCCAGCGCCGCCGGCAGTGTCAGCCGGTCGTCGTACTTCCCCGCTTTGACGACGGCCCACGATCCGAAGGCGAAAAAGATGGTGACAATCACCAGTCCGACAAGGACTCCGAAGGCGCCCTGCCAGCCACGGATCGCCCAGGCCAGCGGCGCACCGACGATCAGCAACACCAGTGACGCGATGAACCCGACCTTCAGGTGCGCCAGCGACCATGGGACGTCGGGACGCACCGGTTTCGGCGGATAGCGCGGGATCTGCACGAGCGGTGAGTCCTTTGTCGGGGATACGGCGGATGGTCCCGATGTGGACACGCGGGGTGTCCGATCATCTATGCGGGGCGCTTGGAGCCATCTCGTCGACGGCGCCGGGCCCGCGGGACCACACTTAGGATAATCGCAATGACGACCAGCGCTGCTGAGATACTGAGCACCAACGGGCCCTGCCCTATCGCCGCGCCGACACCGGCGAAGGCCAGCAGCGCAGACCAGAAGTACATGATCAGCACCGCGCGACGCTGAGTGTGGCCGATCTCCAGCAACCGGTGGTGCAAATGCATCTTGTCCGGGCTGAACGGCGACCGGCGTTCTCGCGCCCGGCGTACGACCGCCAACGTCATGTCGGCCAGCGGGATCGCCAGGACCGCGATCGGCAGAAGCAGCGGCATGAACAACGGGATCGCCGACGCGGCACTAGAGAAGCTTTGCGGGTCGGCATGACCGGTCGTGCTCACGGCGGCCGCCGCTAGTACGAGGCCGATCAACATGGAGCCGGAGTCACCGAGAAAGATCCGCGCCGGGTTGAAGTTATGTGGCAAGAAGCCGATGCAGGCGCCGGCGAGCACGGCGGTCATCAACGTCGGCGCGGAGAACACATCACCGTAGCCCTCGCGCGAGAACTGGTAGCTGTATATGAAGAACGCGATGGCCGCGATGATCGCGACTCCAGTCAGCAGGCCGTCCAGACCGTCAATGAAGTTCATGGCGTTGACTGCGGCAACCGTGATGAGCGTGGTCAGCAAGAACGACGTGTTGGGGTCGAGAGACACCGTCCCCAGGTCGCTGGCCGGAATGAAGATGAACGCCAGCTGCACCCCCATCAGCACCAGCACGCCAGCGCACGCGATCTGGCCAGCGAGCTTAGTGAACGGATCCAGGTCGAATCGGTCGTCGAGGGCGCCGAGTAGGCAGATCAGTCCCCCGGCCACGATGACCGCGGTCGTCTCCGACGAGCCGACGAAGGTCTGTTGAAGTCCCGGCAGCTGATGGGCGACAAGCATCGCCGCCAGCATGCCTATGTAGACACCGACGCCGCCGAGACGCGGTATCGGGATCGAGTGGACATCGCGGTCGCGCACCGCGGTCATGGCCCCGAGCTTGATCGAGGCCCATCGGACTGCCGGAGTGGCGAAGTACGACACGATTGCGGCGACGCACAGGACTACGGCGTATTCGCGCACGTGTGGACGTCTCCTGGATCGGGTCGATGCTGGCTGG
Organism: Antricoccus suffuscus; assembly: GCF_003003235.1. NCBI lineage: Bacteria > Bacillati > Actinomycetota > Actinomycetes > Geodermatophilales > Antricoccaceae > Antricoccus > Antricoccus suffuscus. The sequence goes on along the minus strand of NZ_PVUE01000002.1, from coordinate 78,862 downwards.
GTCGGTTGCTGGGCAACGGTACTTACTGTACGTCGTACCGGGCGGGGCCAAGATGACGTTAACCAGCGGGCGTTAGTCGCGCTGGATTTGCGGTACGACGCTCGCAAGGTCGGCAAGCGTGAGCGCGCCTTCGCGTACGACGACGAGCCGGTCGCCCGTGCAGTCGACGATCGTCGAAGGTACGCCGTCCTGTATCGCCCCAGCATCGAGATAAACCGATACCGCGTCGCCAAGCTGCTCTCGCGCGGCGCTTGCGTCATGGCCGGGCTGGTTACCGTGCGTATTGGCGCTGGAGACTGCGAGCGGCCCGGTCCGGCTGAGCACGTCGAGCGCGACCGGATGGTCTGGCATGCGCACCGCGACGCTCCCCCCGGTCTGGCCGAGATCCCAGGCCAGCGTCGGCGAGTAGTGCACGATGATCGTCAACGGTCCCGGCCAGAATGCGTCGGCGAGTTTCTGCGCGTCGCCCGACACTTCCACAACCAGTCCGGCGAGTACGCCGATGTTTCCAACCAGCACAGGCACCGGGTAGTCGCGTCCTCGCTTTTTCGCGGCGAGTAACGCGCCCACCGCCTCGGGCGAGAACGCATCGGCCGCGACGCCGTAGACCGTGTCGGTCGGCATCACGATCAGCCGGCCGTCCCGGATCGCGCCGACCGCGGCGTCGATGCGTTCGCGGTACTCCCCCGCGGAATGGTCGGTATGGGAGACGTCGTAGATCGGTGTATCGCTCACAGGGGATGATGGTGCCATGAGCGCCGAGACCGATTGTCAGAGCCCGCCGCCAAATATCGATACGTCGACGTTGTTGCGCGCGGCGGCGCGCGCTGTCGACGGGCTGGACCTGACTGTCGAGTCCGCGCCGCGCGGCTCGACGCTGCAGTCGCTGACCGACGATCCGGCCGCTCTAGCGAGCGTTGTCGACCTCTACCACGAATATCACCTAGACACCTTCGGTCCGGACACTCGGCGCGACATCTCCGCACTGTGGCTGTTGCAGGACATCGCGTGGTTACACGCGATCATGGTTATCGGCCTGATCCCGTCCGCCGGCGCGTCCCTCGTGCCGAGTACGACGGCGATCGGCATGCATTTTCCTCGAGACTTCGCGTTTTCCGTGGAGGTCAACCCGGGCGGGATCGGCGTACGCCGGATCGACCCGGCTCGCCGCTACGCCGAACCACGGCGTGCACTGACCTCACTCCTCGCGCCGTTTGTGTCTGCGATGGCGGGCCACCTCCACGCCGGGCCGCGCGCGGCATGGGCATGCGTCACGGACATGGCCAGTAGCGCCCTGTCCACTGCCGCACAGCGGGCCTGCCTACAGGTGACCCACGAGCTGCAGGAGTTCAGCTCGTGTCCCGCAACGGATGCGGATCGGCTGCTGCACGGCCTCACGATGCGGTCGAGCCCGTCCGGACCTATCCGCCGGCGGCACGGCTGCTGCCTGCTGTACGCGATCGGCGGCATGGACGTGTGCTTCAGCTGCCCGCGGCTCCCCGACTCCCCCGCTTCGTAAGGTCGCGTGCACCCCAAAAACTACGCTTTGTAGAATTCCCGCCGTGATAGCAGTGCATCATTCTCCTGGCTGGCCGACGTACACAGGCGGTTCGATAGCGCAGGCCACACCGCGGAATCGTTCATTAGCGCGCCTGCTCGTCACCGCGACGGCTTTATGGTCTGCTCGCCGTGGTCGTACTGCATCTCCTCGGCGCGGCCCTCGTGTGGGTCGATGTGATTCGAGTGCTGGTGGATGCGCATTCCGCCGAACCGCGCACGAGCGAGCTCAGTGAGCGCGAGGAGCCCACACGGCGGAGGCGAACCGCGGTCGGCCAGCGAGGTCTCGATGGCCGCGCACCGACGAAAAGCCCGGCACCGTTTCGATAAGCGCGAGGAGTTCGGGCTGATGATCGTCATGATGCTCAATCAGGACCAGCCCACCGGGCACCAGTAGCGCCGCGATCACCGGCAACAGGCGGCGGATCACGTCGAGGCCATCTGCCCCGCCCCACAGCGCCAGTGCCGGATCATGGTCGCGCACCTCGGCGGCGACCGGTACGCCGATCGGCACGTACGGCGGGTTGCACGTCACGACATCGACCGGCCCGAGCGCGCGGACGGCTGCGAGATCCGTTGCGTCGTCGCACCGAACAGTCACGTCGAGGCCGAGCTCCTTGGCGTTACGCCGTGCCCACGATGCAGCCACCGGATCGATCTCGACCATCGCCACGTACGCCGCAGGGAGCCGATTCTTCAGTGCCAGCGCGATCGCGCCGCTACCGGCGCACATATCGACGACGCGGGGCCGATCGACTGCCGACAGCCTCTTTGCCGCGTACTCGACGATCAGTTCCGTCTCCGGACGCGGGGTAAACACGCCCGGCCCGACCGCGATCTCGAGACCGTCGAAATAGGCCACGCCGAGGATGTGCTGCAGCGGCTCGCGCGCCTCGCGGCGTACTAACAGTGCTTCGTACGCCGCGGCCTGCTCGGCGTCGAGATCGGCGGCCATCGGCAGCCGCAACGCCTCGGTGTGCAACACCTGCGCGAGCAACTCAGCGGCGTCGTACGCCGCACTCGCTACCCCTGCCGTAGCTAACCTGCGGGCGCCCTGGATCCGCGCGTGGTGCGGCGAACCCGGTTCGATCACTCCGAGTCGCCACGCAGGAGTTCGGCGGTCTCCATCTCGATCAGCGAGTCGACAACCGGATCCAAATCGCCGTCGAGTACGACGTCGAGGTTGTAGGCCTTGAATCCACTGCGGTGATCAGAGATGCGATTTTCCGGGTAGTTATAGGTTCGAACCCGCTCCGAACGGTCGACCGTGCGCACCTGCGAACGGCGTACGTCGGAGGCTTCGGCGTCGGCCTTCTCCTGGGCGTTTGCGAGCAACCGAGCACGCAGGATCCGCAGGGCAGACTCTCGGTTCTGGAGTTGGGACTTCTCGTTTTGACACGACACCACTATGCCGGTCGGGACGTGCGTGATCCGGACCGCGGAGTCGGTCGTGTTAACGCTCTGTCCGCCGGGACCGGAGGAACGGAATACGTCGATGCGCAGCTCGTTGGGGTCGATCGTGACGTCGATCTCTTCGGCCTCGGGAAACACCAGTACCCCCGCGGCCGAGGTATGAATGCGGCCCTGCGACTCGGTGACCGGCACTCGCTGCACCCGGTGCACACCGCCCTCGTGCTTCAACCGCGCCCAGATACCGTGCTCCTGCGACGCCCTCGCCTTGATCGCGATGGAGACGTCCTTATATCCGCCCAGATCCGACAGCGTCGCGTCGATCATCTCGAATTTCCAGTGTTGACGTTCGGCGTAACGCTGGTACATCCGAAACAGATCCGAGGCGAACAGCGCAGACTCCTCGCCGCCTTCTCCGGCCTTGATCTCCATGATGATGTCTTTGTCGTCGTTGGGGTCGCGCGGCAGCAACATGGTGCGCAGCTTTGCTTCCTGCTCGCCGATCGAGACTTCCAGGTCGGCGGCCTCCGCGGCGAAAGACGCGTCCTCGTCGGCGAGCTCTAACGCGGCCTCATGGTCGTTACGTGCCTGCGCAAGTGCCTTGGCGGCCGCGACAATGGGGCCAAGCTGAGCGAATCGCTTGCCGAGCTCGCGGGCTTTCGCCTGGTCAGCATGGACCTGAGGATCGGACAATTGCTTTTCGACGTCGGCGTACTCGGCCATCATCGAGCTCAGTGTGTCCAGGCCGTTGCCAGACTCGTTGGTCGCCATGTGCCACTCACCTTTCGAGGCTCCTCAGAAGTCCCTTGAATCAACAGAAAACGGCGCCCATCGGATTCCGACTGGAATCCGATGGGCGCCGTCTGAACAGCTAAGCGTCTGCTTTTGCCGTCTTCTCGCGCTTGCCGAAGCGGCGCTCGAAGCGGGCGACACGGCCGCCGGAGTCGAGGATCTTCTGCTTGCCGGTGTAGAACGGGTGGCATGCCGAGCAAACTTCGGCGCTCACCGAGCCGGCGGTGATGGTGCTACGAGTGGTGAACGAGTTGCCACAGGTGCACGTCACCTGGGTCTCGACGTACTCGGGATGAATGTCTTTTTTCACGGTGTGGCTTCTTTCGTTTTCGGCCGCCGGGTCGCCATGCGGGTGCAAGACGTGAACCGGTGCCAGAGGTCAACCTGTTAAGTGTGCCAGATGAGCACGGGTGGTGGAACGCCAAGCCGGTGTGATCTATTCCGGCTCGACGCGCCAACCCAACTTAGTCGTCCTGACCAGGCGTCGACTTTGCGATCTGCATCAAGAACTCGGCGTTGCTGCTCGACTTCTTGAGCTTGTCGATGAGCAGGTCGATGGCCTCGATCGGATCCAGCGCATGCAACACCCGGCGCAGCTTGATGATGATGCTGAGCTCGTCGTGCGACAGCAGGATCTCTTCCTTGCGGGTGCCCGATGCATCGACGTCGACGGCCGGGAACACTCGCTTGTCCGCGATCCGGCGATCGAGCTTGAGCTCGGCGTTGCCGGTGCCCTTGAACTCCTCGAAGATCACGGTGTCCATCGTGGATCCGGTCTCCACCAGTGCGGTGGCGATGATGGTCAGCGACCCGCCGTTCTCGATGTTGCGCGCCGCGCCGAGGAAACGCTTCGGTGGGTAGAGCGCGGTCGAGTCGACACCACCGGACAGGATGCGTCCGCTGGTCGGCGCGGCCAGGTTGTAGGCGCGACCAAGCCGGGTGATCGAGTCAAGGAGTACGACGACGTCGTGACCCAGTTCGACCAGGCGCTTGGCGCGCTCGATCGACAACTCCGCGACCGTCGTGTGATCCTGCGGCGGACGGTCGAAGGTCGAGGCAATGACCTCGCCTTTCACCGAACGCTGCATGTCGGTTACCTCTTCGGGACGCTCGTCGACGAGCACGACCATCAGGTGGCATTCAGGGTTGTTGGTCGTGATCGCGTTGGCGATCGACTGCAGAACACTGGTCTTGCCGGCCTTCGGCGGGCTGACGACCAGCGCGCGCTGGCCCTTACCGATCGGCATCACCAAGTCGATGATGCGGGTCGTGAGGATGTTGGGTTCGGTCTCCAGGCGAAGGCGCGTCTGCGGGTACAGCGGCGTCAGCTTCATGAAGTCCGGGCGACTCTTCGCCTCTTCCGGATCTAGCCCGTTGATCGTGTCCAGCCGTACGAGTGCGTTGAACTTCTCGCGGCGCTCGCCCTCGCGAGGCGCCTTGACCGCACCGGTAATCGCGTCGCCGCGGCGCAGCGAGTAGCGGCGCACCTGCGACAGCGACACATAGACATCGTTCGAACCGGTGAGATATCCGGAGGTCCGCACGAACGCGTAGTTGTCCAGTACGTCCAGAATGCCCGCGATCGGGACGAGGACGTCGTCCTCGTTGATCTGCGGCTCGTCGTTCTGGTACCGATCGTTTCGGTTGTTGTTGTTATTGCGACCGCCACGGTCGTTGCGGTCACGGAACCGATCGCGCCCGCGCCGGCGACGACGCCCACCGCGGTCGTTGCGATCATCGTCGTCGAAATCGCGGCTGTTGTTCTGGTTTTGGTTGCCGCGGTTGTTCTGGTTGTCGCGGTTGTTGTTCTGGTTTTGGTTGCCGCGGTTGTTCTGGTTGCCGCCGTTGTTCTGGTTGCCGTCCGTGTTGCGATCGTTGTTGTTGCGATCGTTGTTGTCGCGGCCGTTGTTCTGGTTGTTGTTGCGATCGTTGTTGTTGCGATCTGCCCGATTGTCGCCGCGCTCGTTGTTGTCGCGATTGTTGTTGTCGCGATTGTTGTTGTCGCGATTGTTGTTGTTGCGGTTACCTCGGTTGTCTTGACGAGTGTCGCCCTTGGCCGCCGCATCATCGCCCTTGGCCGCCGCCTCGTTGGCCGTGGCCGTGGATTCCTGGTCAGTCTTGGGTGCACTATCGGTCTTGGGTGCACTGTCGGCCTTGGGTGCACTGTCAGTCTTGGGTGCACTATCGGTCTTGGGTGCACTGTCAGTCTTGGGTGCACTATCAGTCTTGGGCGCACTGTCAGTCTTAGTCGCGCTGTCAGCCTGCGACGGCGCGGACTTCTGCTGGGCGCCACCGGCGCCTTGCCGCTCCTGGATCGCGGCGATCAGATCGCTCTTGCGCATCTTCTTGGCACCGGTGATACCGATGCCGCCAGCGATGCCTTGGAGCTCGGCAAGCACCATGCCGGCCAGCCCGGTCCCTTTACGGGCCCGCTTAGCTGGCGCCTTGGCGCCGTCAGCCTGGTCAGCGCCAGACTGCCCAGTCCCAGGTTGCCCAGTCCCAGACTGCTCGTTCCCGGGCTGGGAAGCGCCATTAGCGGCGCCTGTTGATTCACTCTGCGCGGAGTTCTTCGGCGCACCGGAAGCGGTGTTATCACCCGAGAACGGCGAATTGGCAGAGTTGGCTTCCACCGCAATAGTGGTGTCAGTCAATGGGGATTCCTTCCCACAGTTGGCATGCGAACTTGTGCGTTTGCCATGGATTTAGTGATTTAGCCGGAGCAGCGATAACTGCGTGAGACGTGTCGTCGATCAAGATCGGCGCCGAACTCCATCGCCTCGCACAAGTCGAGACACAGGTGGTTCGAACATCTGCGGCGTTGCCAGCGGGAGCGAGGATCAAATGGATTTGATTCGAGTCAGCCAGTCAAGCCCATCTACAGGACCTAATGGTTGATTCACTACGAGCTGAGAATGTCGCACTGCACGCTTAATGGGGAACACCCCGTGCGGCGGCTAATACACACATCGTAGACGCTTATTGCCGCTCGTAGCAAGGGAGGTCGCTTTTTCCTCGCCAGCGTGTCGTGGCGTGGCCCCGAACCGGCCATATCCGTGGCCGCATGCGCCGGCCTAAAGCACCCGGGCACCGGTGGTGTTGATCTGCGTGTGCGTGACCTGAAATCCGTGCGGATCCGACCTGGCGACGTCGGCAAGCACATCAACCGGGTCAGTCGTACTGAAGACAATCACCGCCGGACCGGCGCCAGACACCGCCGCCGCTAGTCCCCGTTCGCGCAGTTCACACACCAGCCGGTACGTGCGCGGGTAGGCCTCTCTGCGGTAACGCTGGTGTAAAAAGTCTTCTGTGGCAGGCAAAAGCAACGACGGATCCGTGGTGAAGGCATGTACCAGCAACGCGGTGCGCGCCGAGTTTCGCACCGCGTCCTTGTGCGCGATCATCGCTGGAATCAAGTCCCGAGCCGTCCGCGTCGACAGCACCGTGTCAGGTATGGCGAGAGTGACTCGGATGTCCGGGTGTGGAAGCAACTGCGCAAGATTCCAGCGACCGTCCTCATCCCACGAAATGTTCATACCGCCAAAAACGCACGGCGCGACGTTATCGGGGTGACCTTCCATATCGGACGCGATTTGGAACACATCGATACCGGAGACGTCCGCGCCCTGCCGCTGTGCGAACGTCTTGCCCGCGAGTAGCGCCGCAACGATTGCCGATGCCGAGGAGCCGAGGCCCTGACCATGGGGTATCTGGTTGACACACGACAGATGAAGCGGGCCAAAGTCCAGCCCCTCATCTCGGTACAGTTGCCGGATCGTGCCGAGGACGAGATGCGAGTCGTCCCGGGGCACACTGTCTGCGCCGGCCCCGACGACATCGATAAGGTCCGACGACCCTTCCGATCGTCCGCTCAGTGTCACTCGGTCGGTCAGACCTAGCGCCAGACCGACGCTGTCGAATCCGGGCCCGAGGTTGGCGGTCGTCGCGGGCACCTCGACGGTGACGGCCGCGTCTTGAACGTCCATCTACGCGAGGTCGAGCTGCGCAGCCGCCGCCTCGGCGTCGACCGGGATGACTTTGGGAGTGGGCGCGCCTGCGAGCGCGTTGTCGGGATCCTTCAGACCGTTGCCGGTCACCGTGCACACAATTCGCTGGCCGGAGTCGATGAGCCCGGCGGCGGCCTTCTTGAGCAGACCTGCGACGCTCGCCGCCGAGGCAGGCTCGACAAACACGCCCTCGGTCGCGGCTAAGAATCGGTATGCCTCAAGAATTTCCTCGTCAGTGACGGAGTCGATCAGGCCACCGCTGTCATCGCGCGCCGCGATGGCCTTCGTCCACGACGCGGGGTTACCGATTCGGATGGCCGTGGCGATCGTCTCCGGTTCGGTGACAACGTGGCCGAGCACTAAGGGCGCCGCGCCAGCGGCCTGGAAGCCAAACATACGGGGCTTCTTAGTCGATTTGCCGGCTTCGGCGTACTCGACGTAACCCTTCCAGTATGCGGTGATGTTGCCGGCGTTGCCCACCGGAAGGCAGTGGATGTCAGGCGCATCGCCAAGGTTGTCGACGATCTCGAACGACGCCGTCTTCTGCCCCTCGATCCGATCGGGGTTGATCGAGTTGACCAACGCCACCGGGTAGTCCTGAGTGAGTTTTTCGGCGAGTGCGAGACAGTCATCGAAGTTGCCGTCCACCTGCAGGATGCGCGCACCATGCACAATCGCCTGTGCCATCTTGCCCAGTGCGATCTTGCCTTGCGGGACGAGTACAGCGCAGGTCATGCCGCCGCGAGTCGCGTACGCCGCCGCCGACGCGCTGGTATTGCCGGTGGAGGCACAAATGACGGCCTTCGCGCCGGCCTGCTTGGCCTTGCTCATGGCCATTGTCATGCCGCGGTCCTTGAACGAACCGGTGGGATTGGCGCCCTCCACCTTGAGGTAGACCTCGCAACCGGTACGCCGAGAGACCTCGAGCGCCGGCACCAGCGGCGTACCCCCCTCAAGGAGAGTCACGACCGGAGTGTCCGAATCCACAGGCAACCAGTCGCGGTATTCCTCGATCAGCCCCCGCCAGGTTGGCGTTGCCATCAGGAGTCCTTTCCTTCTACGCGCATGACGCTGACGACCGCGCGGACGTATTCCGACGCGTGTAACTGCTCCACCGTCGCCGCCAACGCCTCGTCCGCGGCGGTGTGGGTGACAAGAACCAGAGTTGCCTCGTCGCCTCGTCCTTCCTGTCGCACCGTCGAGATCGAGACGTCGTTGCGTGCGAACTCGGTAGCGACGGCGGCGAGCACCCCTGCCTTGTCCGACACATCGAGGCTCACGTGGTAGCGAGTGGGCGTCTTGCCCATCGGTCGGATTGGGAGAGCGGCGTACGTCGACACGCCACCACCGGTGGTGGTCGCGACCTTGTTGCGCGCGACGGCGACGAGATCACCGAGCACGGCAGAGGCGGTCGGGTCGCCTCCGGCGCCCTTGCCGTAGAACATCAGCGGACCGGCGGCCTCAGCCTCGACGAACACCGCGTTGAAAGCGTCGCCGACGCTTGCCAGGGGGTGAGTACGCGGAATCATTGCCGGATAGACCCGGGCGGACACCGCGTCCTCGGAGGGGTTGTCAGGGTCGCTGACCCGCTCGCAGATCGACAGCAGCTTGATGGTGCAGCCCATGTCCCGGGCACTGGCGAAGTCACCAGACGTCACTGCCGAGATCCCCTCGCGGTAGACGTCATCGGTCGTCACCGGCGTGTGGAATGCAAGCGCAGCGAGGATCGCGGCCTTGGCAGCTGCGTCGAAACCGTCGACGTCGGCCGTCGGATCAGCCTCGGCGTACCCGAGATCAGTTGCCTCGGCGAGCGCTTCCGAGAAGCTACTGCCGGTCTCGTCCATCCGGGACAGGATGTAGTTGGTCGTGCCATTGACTATTCCCAGCACCCGGGTGATCCGGTCGCCAACCATGGACTCGCGTAGCGGTCGCAAGATCGGGATGGCCCCGGCGACGGCCGCCTCGTAGTAAAGATCGGCACCCGACTCGGCTGCGGCGGCGTGCAGCAAACCACCCTCCTCTGCGAGCAGGGCTTTATTGGCACTGACAACGGATTTGCCGCTGCGCAGCGCATCCACCAGCAGTCCCTTGACCGGGTCGATACCGCCGATGACTTCAACGACGATGTCGGCGTCCCCGTCAACCAGGCTCTGCGCATCGGTCGTCAGGAGCGATGCCTTTATGTCGGGATGCTTATCGGGGCGGCGTACGGCGATTCCAACAATTTCCAGCGGCGCGCCGATGCGCGCGGTCAGGTCTTTCGACTGTTCCTCGATCAGCCGCACGACCTCCGTGCCGACGGTGCCACAGCCAAGCAGGGCGACGCGGATTGGCGCGGCGCCGCGGGGAAGCGTATTGCTCACGCGAGTGATTCCTTTCCGCCGAGAGGCGATTCGACGGCCAGCGTCGTATCCAAAGCAAACAGATCGTCAAGGGTCTCACGACGTACCAGCACTCGCATGCCGCCGTCCTTGACCGCGACGACCGGTGGCTTGCCGAGCATGTTGTAGTTGCTGGCCATGGCGCGGCAGTAGGCTCCGGTTGCGGCGACCGCGATCAGGTCACCGGACTGGACGTCACCGGGCAGCCACACGTCTCGAACGACAATATCGCCGCTCTCACAGTGCTTTCCGACCACGCGAGCCGGTACCGGCTCAGCCGTTGAAAGCCGCGAGGCGAGCACACATGTGTATTCCGCGTCGTACAGTGCGGTGCGAATGTTATCGCTCATGCCGCCGTCAACGCTGACGTAGAGTCGGGCGGCGCCCTGCCCGACCTCAACCGGTTTGACGGTGCCGACCTCGTAGACGCTGATGGTGCCGGGACCGACAATGGCCCGGCCCGGTTCGACCGATACCCGTGGCACCTGCATGCCGTACGTCGCACACTCGCGATTCACGATTTCGCGCAGCGACGACGCCACATCATGCGCGCTCGGCGGATCGTCGTGCGGCAGGTAAGAAATGCCGAGACCGCCACCGAGATCGAGCTCGGCAGGTACGACGCCGTACTCCTTGTATATCTGCGCGGCCAGTTCGACCACGCGATGCGCGGCCACCTCAAAACCGGACGTGTCGAAAATCTGCGAGCCGATGTGGCTGTGCAAACCCAGGAACTTCAGCGCGTCTGAAGAGAGAACCTCGCGCACGGCCTCGATTGCCTTGCCTGCAGCGAGCGAGAACCCGAACTTCTGGTCCTCGTGTGCGGTCGCGATGAACTCGTGGGTGTGGGCCTCGACTCCAACGGTGACGCGCACCAGCACCGGCTGTACGACACCATGCTCCGCCGCGATTTGCTGCAGCCGGGCGATTTCCTCGAACGAGTCGACTACAACCCTGCCGACCCCAGCCGTAACCCCGTCCGTCAGCTCCGCGACCGACTTGTTGTTGCCGTGCATCGCGATCCGGGCCGCCGGGAACCCCGCCCGCAACGCCAGCTGCAACTCTCCCCCGGAGCAAACGTCGAGCCCGAGTCCGTCCTGGTCGAGCCACTGGACAAGCGCGCCGCACAGGAACGACTTGCCCGCATAGAAAACGTCCATACCGTCGAACGAACTCTGAAAGTCCCTGCTGCGGCCCCGGAAATCGTCCTCGTCCAGCGCGAAGAGCGGCGTACCGTGCGCTGCCGCTAGATCGTTGACCGAGACGCCGCCGATCGCCAGTGCGCCATCGACACGGCGCGCGCCCGTGGGCCACACGTTGGGCGCGATCGCATTGACGTCGTCGGGCCGGGCGCCGATATCTTCGGGAATCTGCAGGCCGCCGTGCAACGGGCCGGCCGGATGCGCTCTCACATCTGCTCCGGGGCCGAGACGCCCAGTAGCGCCAGCGCGTTAGCGAGTACGACGCGGGCCGCCTCGCTCAACCACAGTCGCGCGGTTGTCAGATCGGTCGCCGGCTCGTCGCCCATGGGCAACACCCGGCAGCTGTCATAGAACTTGTGGTACGCCGCAGCCAACGACTCGGCATACCGCGCGACCCGGTGCACCTCGCGCAGTTCCGCTGCCGAGGACACCACCCGCGGGAACTCGCCAAGCACCCCCAGCAGCGCCACCTCTCGCTCGTGAGTGAGCAGCGATGCGTCGTACGACGTGCCGCGCTTCAGCCCGAGGTCGGCGGCGTGCCGGGCCAGCGAAGCGAGCCGGGCATGCGCGTACTGGACGTAAAAGACCGGGTTTTCGTTGGACTTCTGGGTCCACACATCGAGGTCGATCTCAAGGGTCGAGTCCATGCTGGAGCGCGCAAGCGCATAGCGGCCGGCGTCGGCGCCGACTGACTCGACAAGGTCGTCGAGTGTGACGAAGTTGCCTGCGCGCTTGCTCATCTTGACCGTCTCACCGCCGCGCACCAGGTTGACCATCTGGCCGATCAGGATCTCCAGTGTCGCGTCCGGGTCATCACCGGTGCAGGCCACCATGGCGCGCATCCGGCCGATGTAACCGTGGTGGTCTGCGCCCAGAATGAGTATCGCCTTGTCGAAACCGCGTTGACGCTTGTTGACGTAGTAGGCGACATCGGCAGCGAAGTACGTCGGCGCGCCGCCACCTCGAATCAACACCCGGTCTTTGTCATCACCGAAGTCGGTCGTCCGCAGCCAGATCGCGTCGTCTTTCTCGTAGATATATCCCTTGGCACGCAACTGGTCGATCGCCGTGTCGACGCCTCCGGAGGTGTGCAAGTCCCGCTCGTTGAAGAACACGTCGAACTTGACGCCAAAATTCTCGAGCGTCGCACGCACTCCGGCAAACATCTTCTCGATACCAAGCACCCGGAACGTCTCGAGCGCTTCTGGTTCAGGCTGCTGGAGTACGTCGGGCGCTTCGCCGACTACGGCGCGCGCCACGTCACCGACGTACTCCCCTTGGTAACCGTCCTCCGGGACCGGGCGACCGTGCGCGGCGGCGTACAGAGACGACGCGAAACGGTCGATCTGAGAGCCGGCGTCGTTGAAGTAGTACTCCGCTGTCACGTCCGCGCCGCACGCGCGCATGATCCGCACGAGCGCATCCCCGACGGACGCCCAACGACCGGACGGCAGCGTTACCGGGCCAGTGGGGTTCGCCGAGACGAACTCGAGGTTGAGCTTCTGGTCGGCCATCGACTGGTTGGTGCCGTACGCCTTATCGGCCTCGACGACGGTCTTGGCCAGGCCGCCCATCGCCGCGGCCTGCAGGGTGATGTTGAGAAAACCGGGGCCGGCAACCTCGACGCGCTCGATCTGACTGTCTTTGGTGAGTTCCTCCGCGACAAGACTGGCCACCTCACGGGGTGGCCTGCCTGCGGGCTTCGCCAGCCGCATGGCCACGTTTGTCGCGTAGTCACCATGTCCTGACTGCTTCGGTCGTTCGACGGTAATGTCGCTCGGGACATCGACAGTCAACCTGCCGTCGCCGACCAGAGCGGTGAGGGCATGAGTAATGGCGGACGAAAGTTCTGCGGGAGTCACTAGTCAATCGTAGGAGAAGGCGCCAGAGTTTATTACGGTGGATGAGCTACACGGCCTGTGCGTCTGCGCACTTTGCGCACCGGGCCGACCGCCTTTGTTTATTTAGCAACTATTCTGGATCACCGAGTAGTGCCTCTGTCTGGGTGGCGCTCTGAGCACGTTGTCGTAGAACAAGCTGTCACCGAGTCGAACGGATACCGCACACCCGATGAGCAACAGCAAGAAAGCCGGCGGTTCAAGGCCCACTGCAAAGTCGTCCGAGAAGTCGGGCAGCTCCTCCAAGAAGTCCGCGAAGGTTGATTCGGCGATTCGCGGGGCACGCAACTCATCGGTCGTGTCCAAGTCGGGTCGGCCGTGGGCCCTGATCGGCGCGACCCTGGCCGTTGTACTCTTCGCGGCGTTTGCGGTGTTCTATGCCGTCAAGGCGACCAGTGACAAGACGGCCAAAGACGCCGCCAACGACCCCACGAAGATCTCGGGGCTACAGACGTTCGACTACACCAGCGCACAAGGCGCACACAGCAACGATCCGGTCACCTACAAGGAGACCCCACCCGTCGGCGGTACGCACAATCCCGAATGGGCCGACTGCACAGGCACCGTCTACTCGGTGCAGATCAAGAACGAAAACGCGGTGCACTCTCTCGAGCACGGAGCCGTCTGGATCACCTACGACCCAGCACTTGTCGACGCCGACGTGATTGCCCAGCTTGAAAAACTGGCCTCCGGTAAAGACTTCACCCTCCTGAGCCCGTATCCCAACCAGGGATCGCCTATATCGCTGCAGTCATGGGGACACCAGCTCAAGGTCGACTCCCCCACCGACAAACGCGTGAAGAAGTTCATCGACGGTTTCCGCCTCAATGCCGAGTTCACGCCGGAACTCGGTGCGAGCTGCCAGAACCCGACGTTCAAGGCCGATCCGAAGGTGCCCTCTGACACCGGCGTACCGGATCAGTCCGCGCCGATGGACCCGACCAGTACCGGGACTCAGGGCTAACGTATGCCCGCTGTCAGTGACGTCGCTCCACAGCGGCCGAAGTGGCTGTTAGCTCTGACCGCCGCGATCGTCGCCATCTCGCTGTTGGTCGCCGGCGGGGCACTTGCCGTCATCTTCCATCTCGGCACGAATACCGCGCAGCAGCCGCCTGGCGAAGGATCGGTGGACGTTGGTTTCGCTCGCGATATGAGCGCGCATCATCAGCAAGCCTCGGAGATGGCCAGCTACGTGCGCGACAACTCTGACGACCCGACGATCCGCCTGCTCGCCTTTGACATCGACACAACGCAGCTCACCCAGATCGGGCAGATGCAGGGAATGCTGCTGTCCTGGGGCCGGCCTCTTTACGGCGGCGTACCGATGTCGTGGATGCCGGCCGATGCCGGCCACGGATCTCACTCGAGCGATGGTCTAATGCCAGGGATGGCCACCAAAGATGAGATGGCGAAGTTGAAGTCGCTGACGGGTACGGCCCTCGACATCTACTTCTTGCAGTTGATGCTGCGCCACCACATCGGCGGCCTGCCCATGGCCCAGTACGCCGCAGACCACGCGCAAACCAAGGCGGTTCGCGCCGTCGCTAAGGGAATGGGCAAGGCACAGGCCAAGGAAGTCGTGCTCATGGAGCAGATGCTTCGCGACCGCGGCGCCGCCCCTCTCCCGACCAAATAACCGCACCATCCCTGGTACGCACCTACCGGCCGTGGCGACGGCGGCGCCGGAGCCCGACGTGGTTACTTCTGGAGCGGCGCCTTGTAGTCCTTGGCCTCGGGTGACTCGGTCAATTCCTGAACGATCTTCAGTCCGCCCTTGGCGTTCGGATCAGCCTGTTCGACGTACGTCGAGCGCGTCGACGGCTCCCCCGGATTGGAGAAGTCGAGCGGGCCGGTCAGCCCCTGCATATCGACCTTGACGCCCTGTGCTGCTTTCACGATCCCCGCGCGCGTCAAGTCCTTTGCCTTGCAGGCCTTCTCGAGCACTGCCTGATACGCGAGGCCAAACGCGTAACCGACATTGACGTTATCGCTCGGCAGGTCCGTGTACTTCGCGTCATACGCCTTCGCCATCTTCTGCACGATCGGCTTGTCGGCCGAGTACGGCGCAAACGACACCGACCGGTAGTAGTTGCCAAGCGCGTTCTTGGCCGGTGTATCGAGCATTGTCGGATCGAACGTCGGGTTATTTCCCAGAATCGGTAGGGCACCTAGACCCTGCGCCGCCATCGCGGTCGCCGCGGAGCTCGCCTGCGCCTCCGTCGTTGTGAGGACTACAGCCTTGACCCCCTGCGACTTGAGCTGCGTTATCGCCGGCGTCATATCGTTGTCCGACGCGGTGACCTTTACCTGGACAACGGTCTGGTTGTGCTTCTTGGCGTACGCGTCCGAACCGAGCAGCCCGCCCTTGCCGTACTCGCTGTCGATATAGAGATGCCCAATCTTGTCGCCGTCCTTGATCAGACCCTTCCCCTGCAGGTACGAGAGCCCGTTGAGGATCTCGATGTCGTATGTCGCACCCACCATGAAGACCTCTGGGGCGTCGAGGTTGGTGGACGCCCACGATGCCGGGATACTGAGCATCTTGTCCGAGACCAATGACTGTTTGAGTGCAGCGAGCGGTGGCGACCCGTCCAATTGCACAATTCCCGCCACTTTGTCCTTCATCGACGCATACAGAGTCACGGCCTTGTCAGCTTGATACTGCATGTCCTTGATGTCGAGCTTGATCTGCCGTCCGCATATCCCACCGCTTGCGTTGACCTCATTGGCCCAGATCTCGTTTCCTGCGGTATAGGCGATTCCATTCACCTTGAAGACACCGGACAGGTCAGGCAGAGCGCCCAGGGTAATCGTCTTGTCCGTGACGCCGAAGTCGGTCTTGACTCCGCCGGCACCGGTCTTCGCCGCGCCGCTCGTCCCACCTTTGGTGCTACACGCGGCGAGCGTCAATGACGCCGCAACTGCCGTGACAAGTACTGCCCTGCTCAGTCTGTGCATTAATCGTCCCCTTTAACAGATGTTGATCGGATGTCGAACGTTACCGGCGGTGCCGTGAACTGCCAGCAAGTTCCCGCCGAAGCCGCTGCACGGGGTTACCGGCGTACGTCGCCTCGCACCCTACTGCTAATCTTTACCGGCTTATCCGCCCTCATAGCTCAGGGGATAGAGCGTCTGCCTCCGGAGCAGAAGGTCGTAGGTTCGATTCCTACTGAGGGCACCAGAGATCACGTCTGTGATGGCGACTGAGGCGGAAGCTCATTTCATGCCGTACGGCGAGCACCCCGAGCCGACGTTTCCGGCCGTTGGCAAGATATAAGCATGAGCCATACCTATCGCGCCGTCCTGTGGGACTTTGGCGGCGTCATCCTGTCCAGTCCATTCGATGCGTTCAACACATATGAGCAGGAGCACGGACTGCCGCATGACTTCGTACGGTCGGTGAATACGCGCAATCCAGACACCAACGCTTGGGCGCACCTGGAGCGCGGCGACCTGACTCACGAGGAATTCGATCGCGCGTTCGCCGCGGAATCGGCCGAACTCGGACATGAGATCCCCGGTCGCGACGTCCTCGGCCTACTTGCCGGGAAGGTACGGCCGCAGATGGTTGCCGCACTCGACGCGGTAATAGCGGCCGGCTACAAGACCGCATGCTTGACCAACAACGTCGCCAGCTCGGGCGAGCATTCACCTACCGCCAACGAACGGCCGGACACCAAGGCCATAATGGCGAAGTTCGATGCCGTCGTCGAATCCAGCAAGGTCAACGTGCGCAAGCCTCAACCGGAGTTCTACCGACGCGGATGCGCGCTCATTGGCGTGGAACCGGCCGAATGCATCTATCTCGATGATCTTGGAATCAATCTCAAACCCGCGCGCGAGATGGGAATGACCACGATCAAGGTCGCCGACCCCGATGCTGCGATTAAAGAGCTCGGCAGTCTCCTCGGCCTGGATTTACAACCTTCTTCGAGCCTCGCGCGCTAAAGGCATCGGCGCGAGCCGGCCGCCCGTCGCGGCTCACGACATCTCGGTCCGGCTGACGAGCTCCAGCCGGCGGGTGGCTAGATCGCCTAGTCGCTCGTCGTACGTCGCCAGCACTACCGCCGCCCCACCGGCAACCTGCGCCCGCACGGATTCGATCACCCATTCAACGGACGGCCGGTCCAGGCGGCGCTCCGGCTCGTCTAGGACCAGCAGCTTCTTCGGCACCGAAAATGCGAGTTCGAGCGCGATCCGCCGGTACTCCCCGGCCGACATCGCCCACGGTTCGTGTTCCGCGCGGTGCGTGAGCCGTACCCGCTCCAGCAGCTGCACCGCGGCGGCGACTGGGTCCGCGGCGTAGTCGGCGAGGACCCGTTGGAGGTGCACGGCGACCGGCTCGTCCTGCGGGAATCCCTCGTCGTGCAGCACGCTCGCAACCTGAC
Organism: Antricoccus suffuscus; assembly: GCF_003003235.1. Taxonomy (NCBI): domain Bacteria; kingdom Bacillati; phylum Actinomycetota; class Actinomycetes; order Geodermatophilales; family Antricoccaceae; genus Antricoccus; species Antricoccus suffuscus. The sequence continues at coordinate 61,230 of NZ_PVUE01000002.1, read as the reverse complement.
CCGCGAGTCCGCCGCCTACCGGCGCGCCGTTGACCGCGATGGAACCCGTCGTCGGCATCGTAATGCCGGCGACGAGCTCCAAAAACGTCGTCCGCGCGAGCTCGATCTCCGACTCCACGACGAGTACGACGCCCGGTTCGAGGACGACGTCCACACCGGAAAACAGCGCTATATCTCCAAACCGCGCGCCCAGATTCCGGACCTCAAGAAGCACCGACGGACCTACGACAAGTCGTTCGGCGCTTCGGGCCACCGATCCCATGCAAATGGGTAGTCGTTCTTGATTGTCGAGGTGAACACGGGCTGCCGCTTCTCCTTGAACGCCTGCGCTCCTTCGAGCCCATCCGGTCCGCCGACGAGACGCTGAACACCCTCAGACTCCTGCCGATGCCCGTCCCAGGGCGAGCTGAACCCGAGCGCGCGCCACAGCATTTGGCGGGACGCCGCGACCGATACCGGCGAGGTGTTGTCCACGATCTCCTTGGCAATCTCGCGAGCCTTCGGCAAAACCTGGTCGGTCGGTACGACGTAGCTGAACAGCCCGCCCTCTTTACCCTCTGCTGCGCGGAAAGTACGACCGGTAGAAATCCATTCGAGCGCCTGCGTGATGCCCACGATTCGCGGCAAAATCCATGACGAGCACGCTTCGGGGACGATCGTACGACGCGTGAACGGGAAGGCGAACTTCCCATCTTCGGTGGCGATTCGCACGTCGGCGCCGAGCGTCATCGTCATGCCGATGCCGGCCGCGGAACCGTTGATCGCCATGATCACCGGCTTATATAGGGACAGGATTCGCAACGCGACCATGCCACCGCCGTCCCGGGTGTATCCGCCGATCTGCGCGCGATCCGTCTCACCGAGGTCACCGAAGGCGTCGATGTCCATACCTACGCAGAAATACTTGCCGGCGCCGGTGACGATCACGGCGCGCACATCGTCGTCCTCGTCAGCCAGGTCAAGCGCCTTGATCGTTTCTTCGGCCATGTCCCAGTTGTAGACATTGCCTCGGTCGGGCCGATTCAAGGTGATCGTGGCGACACGGTCGGCGACTTCGTAGGTGACGTTTGTGAGCTCGTTAGAACTGTCGGAATTTGTCATGGGACCTATCTACCAGGCCGCGTCCTCTTCAACCACAGCAGGCCAAGGACAGGGAGCACCAGTGGCACAAATCCGTAGCCGGCGCCGTACCACGACCAGACGGTGGCCCTCGGGAAGTCGGCCGAGAACGCCAGGCTCGCCGTACCTATCACGAGCACGCCGACCAGTTCCGTGAGGCACGCAATCCGCGCGACCTTCCAGCCCCCGATTCCCTTACGCGCCAACGAAACCGTCGCGACGATGTAGACAGCGGCGGCGAAGGCCGACAGCAAGTACGCGAGCGGCGCCTCGTGAAACTGGGTCGTGAGCTGCACGCTGGCACGCGCAGTTGCGGCAACCGCGAAGATCGCGTAGACGGCGACGAGGACGCGACCGGGGCCGGACGTGCGGTCGGGCGCTCCGCCGGGCGCTCCACCGTTCGGACCGCCGGACGCGGACTCGCCGTCGGACGAGTCGCTGGGCGGTGACTGAGTCATGCCGGCGCCACCCACAGTTGTTGCAGCCGCGCCGTCAAGACAGCAACCACCAGCCCAGCGACTACAACAACTACCGCGCCCCACTTGGATTGTTCGAGTCTGGACCACCACCACGCGGCCGGCAGCAGAATTACCAGGGTGCTCAAATAACCGATGATTGTTGCCGGCTCAGCGACGTGACGCCCGGTTGCCAGCTTGACCGCGACTACAACGGTCTGGGCGAGGACTAACGCCTCGGTAGCGACGCTGAGGAGCAGGCATATTCGCCCGGGTGCCGTATTCGAGCGCCATCCGAAATATGCCGAGATCGCGACGAGTACACCGCCGGCCATCAAGGCGTACCGCAGCCAGTCAACCACCTGTGTTGCGCCTTTCCGCCGATCCTGGACAGTCGAACCCGGGCATACGAGCCCGGGCAGCCGAGCCCGGACACACGCGAGATTCTGCTCATCGGCCACGAAATCCTATGCCATTGCCCGCCGCCGGCGGCTACCGTGTCCGCATGGAAACCAACAGCGGAGCGCTCGATCTGCAGGGGCGACGCGCACTCGTCACAGGTGCGGGCGCGGGAATCGGCAAGGCCACGGCAATACGGCTCGCGGCCGCCGGCGCGCATGTCACGGTGCTGGACCTCAACGTGGACACGGCCACCCAGGTCGCGGATGAAATCGGCGGCGCACCGATGAGCTGCGACCTCTCAGACCTGGACTCGATCGACCGTCTCGATCCGCGTATCGACATCCTGGTCAACAACGCCGGCTTACAGGTTGTCGCACCGATCCATGAGTTCCCCGTCGACAAGTTCCACTTGATCCTCACGGTCATGTTGGAGGCACCGTTCCGGCTGGTACGACGGGCACTGCCGCACATGTACGAAAACAAGTTTGGCCGGGTCGTCAATATCTCGTCCATTCACGGGCTACGCGCCTCGCCGTTCAAAAGTGCATATGTGACAGCGAAACACGGTCTCGAAGGTCTTTCCAAAGTCACCGCGCTAGAGGGCGCCGAGCACGGCGTCACGTCCAACTGCATCAACCCGGCGTACGTCCGCACCGCGCTTGTGGAGGGCCAGATCGCCGACCAGGCCAAGGCCAACAACCTCGATGCGGAGCAGGTTGTCTCGCAGGTCATGCTCCAACGAGCCGCTATCAAACGGCTCATCGAGCCCGAAGAAGTGGCCGAGCTCGTTGCCTACCTGTGCGGACCGGCCGGAACGTTTATCACCGGCGCGTCGCTACCAATAGACGGTGGATGGACGGCGCATTGATCCCCCACCAATCCCACAACGTCGTACGCCCCGGCGGCAAGAACGACCACGTCGTATGACGTCCGCGTGCGACGTCGCGATCATCGGCGCCGGTCACAACGCACTGGTCGCGGCCGCCCTCCTCGCCCGCGCCGGCTTGACGGTCACCGTCATCGAGCGGGACGACGTCCTCGGCGGAGCATGTCGCACCGAGTACCCGTTCGCGCAGGCGCCGCGCCTTGCCGCGTCCACCGGTGCCTACTTGTTCGGACCGTTCCCGCCCGAACTGCTGGTCCTGCTAGATATCGTCCCCGGCCGCGACCTTGAGCTGACTCGGCGCGACCCGCACTACTTCATGCCGACCCTGGACGGTCGTCATCTGCTGCTCGGCAGCGACCAGACCGAGTCACGCCGACAGTTCGCGCAGTTCTTCACCACGCGGGATGCCCGCGCCGCAGAGGCACTCGCCACAGAGATCGGCGACATCGTGAGCGACGTCGGCCCGGCGTGGCTGCAGCCGGTTCAAAGCGTCGAGGACACCGCTGAGCATTTTGTCCGCCCGACGCTTCGCGAAGCGTTCGTCGATCTCGTGCGCGGCAACGTCGTGGACTACCTCAGCAAGTTCGAGTTCGCGACAGAGGATGTGCTGGCCATGTATGCCGTCACCGACGGGATGCCAGGCCTGACCGGATCACCGTGGACGCCGGGAAGCGGGCACAACTTCCTCGTGCACAACATGTGCCGGCTCCCGGGTGCCGGCGGCACCTGGATGGTCGCTATCGGAGGGATGGGTTCGGTCACCGCTGCCCTCGCCCGCACGGCCCGGCACGCCGGCGCCCGCATTGTCACCGGCCAGCGCGTCGAGCGGATCCTTGTGGAGGACGGCGCGGCGAACGGCGTACTACTTGACAGCGGTCGGCACCTCAACGCAAAGGTGGTGGTCGCCGGTTGCGATGCCTTCCGGATCCCCGGGCTGCTCGGCGACGACTGCCCGCCCGCGCTGAGCACCCAGGTGTCGGAGTGGGCCAAGATCTCGGCAGGTCAAACCCTGAAGATCAATCTTGCCCTGTCCGGGCTGCCGACGTTTTCTGCTCTCGCCGACCGCCACGGCCAGCACGGTACGACGGTGCATTTGATGCCCGAACACGATGGCTCAATTCTCGAGACGCTTCGCGCCTGTTTCGATGGCGCCGCGGCAGGAAGCCTCGCACCCACCCCGCCGTTGGAGTGGTATTTGCACTCGACCCTCGACCCGTCCCTGCGTGACGAAGCCGGCCGTCACTCCAGCGCGCTATTCGTGCAGGGAGTGCCGCATATGCCGGCGGGTTCGGACTGGGCCACCGAGGGTCCGGCGTACGTCGAGCGGATCCTTGACTTGACCGAGCGCTACGCGCCGGACATTCGCGACCTGCTGGTCGAGGCGCAGGTCCTCACGCCGACCGATATCGAGTCCCATTTCGGCATCACCCACGGCAACATCCACCACGTCAACCCGACGGTCTCCTTCGACGACCGGCTGGCCTACGCCCTCGACCTACCGGGTGTCTATGCGGCGTCCGCCGGATGCTTCCCGAGCGGGTCAGTGATCGGTGCGGCCGGTCACAACGCAGCGCGGCAAATACTGCAAGACCTGCAGATCACCGTAGATTGGTGAGTGTTGTTTCGAGTATCGATCGAAAGGTTCCCATGCCCCAAATGACGGACGACGGTTCCGGACGAATCGTGGTCAGTGGACTGACTAAGACCTACGGACAACTTCGTGCGGTCGACGACTTGAGCTTCAGCGTGGAGCCCGGATCCATCACCGGCTTTCTCGGGCCCAACGGCGCCGGCAAGAGCACCTCGCTGCGGATGGTGCTGGGACTGTCCGAGCCGACCAAAGGGACCGCCACCATCAACAGCGTGCCCTACAGCCACCTCAACGCGCCGATCAAGACGGTCGGCGCCGTGCTGGACACGACATTCCACCCGGCGCGCAGCGGACGTAACCATCTGCGTGTCTACGCCGCCGCGGCGGGCATCGACGACAAGCGCGCCGACGAGGTGCTTGACCTGGTCGGACTCACGAAGGCGGCGCGACGCAAGGCCGGTGGCTACTCACTCGGTATGCGTCAGCGCCTCGGGCTCGCTACCGCCTTGCTGGGAGATCCGAAGGTCCTCGTCCTCGACGAGCCGGCGAACGGCCTCGACCCTGAAGGCATCCAATGGCTGCGCCGGTTCTTGCGTCACCTGGCATCCGAGGGCCGCACGATCCTGATCTCCAGCCATCTGCTTCAGGAGGTCGAGCAGACGGTCGACAGAGTCGTCATCATCGCGAAGGGCAAGCTCGTGCGGGCCGGCACGATCGCTGAGCTAGCCGGGTCGTTGGAAAAGGCGGCCCTCGTGCGCGGTCCCGACCTGAGCGCCCTGCAAGCTGAGCTCAGAAGCTCCGGGTACGACGTACAGGCTCACGGCGAGGGATTGCGCGTACTCAATGCGCCCATCGCAGAGATCGGCGAAGTCGCGTTCGCGACTCGCACCGTGCTCCACGAACTACGCGAGGACACCAAGGACTTGGAGTTCATGTATTTCCAGCTCACGGAAGGACAGGGCGACTACTCGGGCACTGACCAGACCGATGGCACGGCCGCACCGGATGGCAGCCCGACCAACCCCAGGCACGCTGCGAGCGACCAGAACCCTTCTAGCAGCCAGGGTGGTGTGGCGTGATGCGACTGATCAAGGCTGAACTGCGTAAGTTCTTCTCCACCAAGACCTGGCTCTTGCTCCTGATCGGGACCGTGCTGTTCTCATTGGTCCCGGTCGTCATCACGCTGTCCTTTGCTGGCCGGGATGCCGGCAATGGACAGGCTCCGCTGCCGAAGATCACCGCTCCCCAAATCCAAGAGCTCGTGCTGAGCGGTCCATCCAGCGCCACAATCTTCATCGCGATCCTCGGCGTCATCGGCATCACTCAGGAGTACCGCCACCGCACCGCGACGCCGACATTCCTGACGACTCCGGCGCGCTGGAAGGTCATCGTCGCCAAGCTCATCACGTATCTCGGACTCGGCGTCGTCTACGCGGCGATCGCAGCGGTGTTTGTCATCGCGCTGTCCGCCCTTTGGATCAACGGTGCCGGTGGGTCGTTCACCCTGGCCGGCAACAACTGGAAAATTCTGGTCGGCGCGGCGATCGCCGCCGCGCTCTATGGCATCGTCGGCGTTGGGTTCGGCGCATTGGTCCGCAACCAGATCGGCGCGGTCGTGGGACTCCTCGCCTACATGTTCGTCATTGAGAACATCTTGGCCGGAATCCCTGCTACACGGGACATCTACCGGCTTCTACCCGGCGGCGCGTCGTCCGCGCTCTATACCTACGCCGACCGTCCGGGCGCTGTTATTCACCTGCTGACTCCAGTGCAGGGCGGCATCTTGCTGGCCGCGTACGGCATCGTCTTCGCGATCATCGCGCTCTTTGTGTCGACGCGCCGAGAAGTTAGCTGATTCGGTGGCGCACACCATTGCTATGTAGGTTTAATCACGTTACGAATTGGCGTAGCCTGAAGGGTATTGTCCGCGACAGTTTGTGGGCAAGATCTCGTAACCCACATCGACCATGAGAAGGCGATCTGACCACCGTGTCGACACAGCAGGATTCATCCACTGGCCCCTCACACAGCGGCGCCGATTTCGGCGCCAACGAATGGCTAGTGGAGGAGATGTACCAACGATATTTAGAAGCCCCTAAATCAGTCGACCCGGCATGGCACGAGTTCTTCGCCGACTACAAGCCCGACGCGCCGCACGCCGGCAACGGCGACGCCGGGCAGGCCAACAACAAGCCGGCCAGCGCACCGGCGGCCGCGGCCTCTGCACCGTCGAAGTCTGATTCGGCACCCGTCGCCAGCAAGCCTGCCGAGGCGTCCTCACCCGAGCAGTCCGCGCAGAAGAAAAGCACCGCGAATGCGCCCAAGCCCGCGGCGGCGCAGTCCAAAGCTGCCACTTCGGCACCAGTGAAGGAGTCGGCCAGCGCGACCCCCAAGGCTGCACCTAAAACGGCGGCGCAGTCCGACGACTCGGTTGTCAGCCCGATTCGGGGTGCTGCCAAGGCGATCGTCGCCAACATGGAAGCGTCGCTCCACCTGCCTACCGCGACCAGCGTTCGCGCGGTCCCGGCCAAGCTGTTGGCGGACAACCGCATCGTCATCAACAACCATCTACGGCGAGCCCGCGGTGGCAAGGTGTCATTTACCCACCTGATCGGTTTCGCGATCGTCAAGGCGCTGCACGAGTTCCCGGACATGAACAACAGTTTCAAGGAGACCGACGGCAAGCCGACGTTGGTCCGACCCGAGCACACCAACCTCGGGCTGGCGATCGACTTGGCCAAGCCGGACGGCAGCCGCACCCTGGTCGTCGCGTCGATCAAGGCCTGCGAGTCGATGGAGTTCGGCCAGTTTCTCGCGGCGTACGAGGACATCGTGCGACGGGCTCGCAACAACAAACTGACCATGGACGACTACGCCGGTACGACGATCAGCTTGACCAACCCGGGCACCGTCGGGACAAACCACTCCGTACCGCGCCTGATGAGCGGCCAGGGCACTATCGTCGGCGTCGGCGCGATGGCCTACCCCGCGGAGTTCGAGGGGATGAGCGAGGCGACGCTGACCGAGCTCGCGGTCAGCAAGACCATGACCCTGACCTCGACGTACGACCACCGCATCATCCAGGGCGCCTACTCCGGTGACTTCCTGCGCCGGATCCACGAGCTACTGCTCGGCGGTGACGAGTTCTACGACGAGATCTTCAAGTCGCTGCGGATTCCTTATGAGCCGGTACGCTGGCTCGCTGACCGCACCGTCAGCCATGGTCGGCAAATCGACAAGGGCGCGCGGATCATCGAACTCATCGATGCCTATCGCACCAAAGGCCACCTCATGGCCGACACCGATCCGCTCAACTACAAGCAGCGCACTCACCCCGACCTCGACGTGATCACACACGGCCTGACGCTCTGGGACCTCGACCGCGAGTTCCCGGTCGGCGGCTTCGCCGGCAACAGCGTGATGAAGTTGCGCGACATCCTCGGCGTACTGCGCGATGCCTACTGTCGCACGGTCGGCGTGGAATACATGCACATCACCGATCCCGAGGAGCGCGCCTGGATTCAGGAGCGGATCGAAGGGGTCAACGAGAAGTTCCCCATCGAGTGGCAGAAGCACATCCTCAGCCAGCTCAACGCGGCCGAGGCGTTCGAGACGTTCTTGCACACCAAGTACGTCGGCCAGAAGCGGTTCTCGCTTGAGGGCGGCGAGACGGTCATCCCGCTACTCGATGCGATTTTGCAGCGCGCTGCCGAGCACGAGCTCGATGAGGTCGCGATCGGCATGCCGCACCGTGGCCGCCTCAACGTGCTGGCCAATGTGGTCGGCAAGTCTTATGGACAGATCTTCCGCGAGTTCGAGGGCAACATCGACCCCACCTCCGCGCACGGCTCCGGTGACGTCAAGTACCACCTCGGCGCGAGCGGCCAGTTCACCCACCCGGTGACTGGACACTCGACGACGGTGTCACTGACCTCCAACCCTTCGCACCTGGAGACCGTCGACCCGGTTCTCGAAGGCATCGTGCGAGCCAAGCAGGACAAGATCAACAAGGGCGAGTCCGGGTTCACGGTGCTGCCGTTCCTGATGCACGGTGACTCCGCGTTCGCGGGGCAGGGCGTCGTTGCCGAGACGCTCAACCTCTCGCAGCTGCGCGGCTACCGTACCGGCGGCACCGTGCACGTCGTGGTCAACAACCAGGTCGGGTTCACCACCTCCCCCGCCGCCGCGCGCTCAAGTCTCTACTGCACCGACGTAGCCCGGATGGTCAGCGCGCCTATCTTCCATGTCAACGGCGACGATCCAGAGGCCTGCGTACGAGTTGCACGTCTCGCCGTCGAATACCGTCAGGCGTTCAAGAAGGACGTGGTGATCGATATGGTGTGCTACCGCCGCCGCGGTCACAACGAAGGCGACGACCCGTCGATGACCCAGCCGGAGATGTACGACATCATCGACGCGAAGCGCTCGGTCCGCAAGCTCTACACCGAAGCCCTCATCGGACGTGGTGACATCACCCTCGATGACGCGCAAGAAGCGCTACAGGACTACCAGAAGAAACTCGAACAGGTCTTCATCGAGACCCGCGGGTCCAAAGCCCCAACCGGCCAGCCGGTGCCGCGCGCGAGCCAGGAATCGACGTCTGTGCAGACCGCGACGACCGAAGAGACCATGCGCATCATCGGCGATGCGCATGTCAACCAGCCAGACGGCTTCACCGTCCATCCCAAGCTCAAGAAGCTCATCGAACGTCGCCAGAAGATGGCGATCGACGGCGGGATCGACTGGGGCATGGGCGAAACGCTCGCCCTGGGTTCTCTGCTGCTCGACGGGGTCCCGGTCCGGATGGCCGGCCAGGACACTCGCCGCGGCACGTTCGTGCAGCGGCACGCGGTGCTCATCGACCGCAATGACGGCGAGGAATACACCCCGCTGCTGCATCTGGGCCACGGTCAGGCGCGGTTCTGGATCTTCGATTCGCTGCTGTCGGAGTACGCCGCGATGGGCTTCGAATACGGCTATTCGGTCGAAAACAGTGAGGCACTGGTGGTGTGGGAGGCGCAGTTCGGCGACTTCGCCAACGGGGCGCAGTCGGTCATCGACGAATACATCAGCTCCGGCGAGGCGAAGTGGGGACAGCGCTCTGGCGTCGTTCTCATGCTGCCGCACGGACACGAGGGTCAGGGACCGGACCACTCCAGCGCACGCATCGAGCGATTCATGGCGATGTGCGCCGAGGACAATATGACCATCGCCAACTGCTCGACCCCGGCCAACCATTTCCATGTACTGCGCCGGCACGCGCTGGACAACATTCATCGCCCGATGGTGCTGTTCACGCCGAAGTCGCTGCTTCGCGCGAAGTTCGCCACGTCCGAGGTGAAGGACTTCACCGAAGGCGGTTTCCAGCCTGTAATCGGCGATCCGGACGTCGATCCGCAGAAGGTCACTCGGGTCTTGCTCGCTAGCGGCAAGGTCAACTACGACCTGATCTCCGCCAAGGAAAAGGCCGGCCGCGACGATGTCGCCGTCGTCCGCGTCGAGCAGCTCTATCCCCTGCCGTCGGCGCAGATCGCCGACGAGCTCGCGAAGTACAGCAACCTCAAAGAACTGCGCTGGGTCCAGGAGGAACCGGCCAACATGGGCGCGTGGTCGTTCATGGCGATGCACCTGCCAGGAGAGCTCCCGGCCGGTACCCCCGCTCTCGTCGGAGTGTCTCGGCCCGCATCGGCCAGCCCGGCGGTCGGCTCGCATAAGGTCCACGAGATCGAGCAGGCTGACCTGCTCGATCGCGCACTCGCCTAGGCGCGCGCGGTGTACTTTACGGATCGGGGCATTGAGGAGCTCGCGGCGCGACGCGAGGACGAAGACGTCAGCATCGAGTGGCTATGTGACCGGCTACGCGTTTTCGTCGACCTTAATCCCGAGTTCGAGAACGCCACCGACCGGATCGCAACATTCCTGGCACGCGACGATGAGCTCGACGATCTGGACGACTAGCTAGCACATACCAAAAGAGGCACCTACGACGCGATCGCGTTGTTGGTGCCTCTTTTGTGTGTAGCTGTTGTTGGTTAGACCAGCACTAGCAAATGGCCCAGTGCTAGCGAATAATCCAGTGCTAGCGAATAATCCAGTCCGCGCCGTCGGTCCACGCCTTGGCCACGGCCGCCGTAACCGCCGGTACGACCCGCGGGTCGAACGGGTCCGGAATGATTCTTTCCGGCGTGAGCTCGTCAAGCACGACGTCCGCGATCGCCACAGCAGCGGCGATCTTCATGTCTTCGGTGATCGCGGTTGCCCCAGCCTGGAAGGCACCCTTGAACACGCCCGGGAACGCGAGCACATTGTTGATCTGGTTGGGGAAGTCGCTGCGACCGGTAGCAATCACCGTCGCGTACTTCTTCGCCAACTCTGGGTGTACTTCGGGCGTCGGGTTGGACAACGAGAAAATGATCGGGTCCTTCGACATGGTCGCGATCGCACTCTCGTGAATCGTTCCACCGGACAGTCCGATGAAGCAATCCATTCCGTCAAGGATTTCTTCGGTGCTGCCTGTGAGGTCGTCCTTGTTGGTCCACGAAAGCAGTCCCTGCTTCACCGGGGTCAAGTCCGGGCGACCCTTATGGATCGCGCCCTTGGAGTCGGTTAGCACGATATCGGTGACGCCGGTGCTGTAAAGCATCTTTGCGCAGGCGATGCCCGCGGCGCCCGCGCCGGCGATCACGATCCGCAGGTCGCCGTCACTCCGGCCACTGAGAATCCGCGCATTTCGCAGGGCGGCGGTGACAACGATCGCGGTGCCATGCTGATCGTCGTGCATGATCGGAATTTTGAGGTCTTCCTTGAGCCGATCCTCGATCTCGAAGCAGCGCGGCGCGGAAATGTCCTCGAGGTTGATCGCGCCGAACGATGGCGCCATCGCCTTGACGATGTGGATGATCTCGTCCACGTCCGTGGTGTTGAGCACGATCGGGAACGAGTCGAGCCCGCCGAACTGCTTGAACAGGCAGGCTTTGCCTTCCATGACCGGCAGTGCGGCGTCCGGCCCGATGTCGCCTAGACCGAGTACGGCGGTGCCGTCACTGACCACGGCAACAATGCCCGGGGCGGCGGTGTACTTGGCCTTCTCAGTGGGATAATCGGCGATGCGCATGCATACCTCGGCAACACCCGGCGTGTAGACCTTCGAGAGGTCGTCCGCGTCTTTAATCGGCGCCTTGAGATTGACCTCGATCTTGCCGTGGTCGTGCGCGTCGTAGATGGGTTGCAGGGCAGCGTCAATTGGTGGTGGCTCGGGATTTTTCACGTGTCTCCTCGACAACGAAAAGAAGATGGCTACGGGGGTGGCCCGGCAAAGTTGACGTACGGGGGTGGCCCGCGCTCCCGTCCATATTCCCACAGCTGACGACGTCGACCGCACCACGTATGCGGTGAGTACTCCCACACTCCGAGACGGTATTTTGATTTCCATGGACGTACGCGAGCTGAAAATCCCAGGAGTACTCGAGTTCACCCCCAAAGTCTTCCCTGACGAGCGGGGCGTCTTTCTTGAATGCTTCCGCGCCGAACCGTTAGAAGAAGCGCTCGGACACCGGTTGGACCTGGTACAAGCCAATCACTCGGTCTCGAAGAAGGGCACGGTCCGAGGAATCCACTATGCGCTGGTGCCGCCCGGCCAGGCGAAGTACGTCTACTGCCCACAGGGCTCGTTCCTCGACATCCTCGTCGACATCAGAGACGGCTCTCCCACCTTCGGTCAGGTCGACTACGTCGAGCTCAACGGGGATACGCGACGTTCGGTATACGTCTCGGAGGGAGTCGGACACATGGTCGTGGCGCTCGAGGACGACTCATCCCTTATCTACCTTTGTTCGGCCGGCTACAACCCCGAGCGTGAAAAGGGCCTTAATCCTCTCGATTCCGCATTAGACCTCCCGATTCCGGCCGATTTGGAGCTTCTGCTCTCGCCTAAGGACCAGGCCGCGCCGACCCTCAGCGAGGCGAAGGATCAGGGACTGCTGCCGTCGTACGATGAGTGCCAAAAGTGGTACGCGCAACTGCGCGGCTAAATCCAGGAGCTGACGATGAGGTTTGCGACATACGAGTCCGCGGACGGGCGCGATCGTGTCGGCGTGCTCAGCGACAACACGCTGCACGGACTCGACACCGAGAAGTCTCTCGTCGACCTGCTCACCGCCGGTGACGACGCGCTTATTGCGGCCGGCACGGATGCACTCAACCCGCCGCACGAGACGATCGCGTGGGAGTCCGCTCGCATCAAAGGACTCCTGCGGCCGCCGTCCATGCGTGACTCCATGTGCTTTCACGAGCACATTCGCAATGCGCGCGGCTCAGATATCGACGAGCGTCACAGCCGCTACCCGGCGTTCTACTTCTCGAATCCGGCGGGTGTCATCGGGCCATACGACGAGGTCGCGATTTCTCCTGGCTGCGAACAGTTCGACTACGAACTCGAGATCGCGGCCGTCATCGGCACTGCCGGCAGCAACATCCGCCCGCAAGACGCCGCCGCTCACATCGCGGGCTACACGATCTATTGCGATTGGAGCGCCCGGGACATCCAGATGGATGAGATGGTGGTCGGGCTCGGGCCTGCTAAGGGTAAGGACGGCGCGACAACCCTCGGCCCGGTGCTGGTGACCGCTGACGAGCTGGAGCCCTTCCGCAAAAACAAAGGCTTCGACCTCGCGATGACGGTGGCGATCAACGGGCAGCCGTTCAGCGCCGGCAACTGGTCGACGATCGACTGGTCGTTCGACGACGTCGTTGCGTACACCTCGCGGGGCACTCATCTGGTCCCCGGTGACGTACTCGGGTCGGGCACCGTCGGTCGCGGCTGCCTGCTCGAGCACTTCCGGATGGATCCCGATGGCTTCCGCGGCTGGCTCGCTCCGGGCGACGAGGTCGTCCTCGAGGTTGAGCGGATCGGCCAGCTGCGACAGAAGGTCGTCGCTGCGCCCGAACGTCACCCGCTCAGCTCGGGCCACTGAACGAGCACCGTCCATCACATCATCGGAGAAGAGAAGCAATGAGCTCGTCACCCCAAAGTCACGCACCGCTCGGACCGCCGGAACTGCACGAGGTCAGTGACGGCGTCTTCGCCTACATCCAGCCCGATGGCACGTGGTGGATCAACAACATGGGCGTCCTCGTCGGTAAGAAGCACACCGTGGCTGTCGACTCCACATCGACCGTAGCGCGCACTCGAGCGTTCAAGGACGCGATCGCCGGCCTGACTGGCAACCCGGTCCACACTCTGATCAACACCCACCACCACGGCGACCACACCAATGGCAACTTTCTGTTCGACACTGCCACCATCGTCGCGCATGAGCGGTGCCGTGACGCGATCCTCGCGGACGGCAAGGAAGGCATCAAGCGCCTCCAGTCCGCCGGGATCTTCGTCAACCCCGATGGTGGACCGGACTGGGGCGACATCGAGCCTGCCCCGCCGTTCTTGACCTACACAGAAGGCGTCAACGTCTTCGTGGACGATCTTCGCTGCGAGGTCAGCTATGCCGGCACGCCGGCGCACACGACCAACGACTCCGTGATCTGGCTTCCCGAGCGCAAGCTGCTTTTCGCGGGCGACCTCGTCTTCAACGGGGGCACACCGTTCCTGCTGATGGGCTCGGTGGCTGGCGCACTTGAAGCGGTGGCAAGCCTGAAGAGATTCGGTGCCGAGACGATTGTGCCGGGGCACGGCCCGGTCGCCGGCCCCGGTCTCATCGATGACGTACTGGACTACCTGACATTTGTGATGGAGCTAGCCAAGAAGGGGCATGCCGACGGCGTGCATCCGCTCGAGCTGGCACGCGGCACCGACCTCGGAAAATTCGCCGAGCTTTCGGACTCCGAACGCATCGTGGGCAACTTGCACCGCGCATATTTCGAGCTCGACGGCGCCGAGCGGGGCGCCGAGATCGACGGGGTCCGCGTCCTGCAGGACATGATGACCTACAACGGCGGCCAGCCGTTGACCTGTCTGGCGTAACGGGATCCCTTTAAGCGATCATCTTCTGCGGTCAGCGGCACGGATCGATCAGAGCTTTCGTGGATGGGGCCAGTAGCGAGCGAACACGACCCCGAGCGGTGCGGCGTACCCGTATTTCTCACTCGCGTCGCTCTGCGCGGAGTTGTCTCCGACTAGCCACAACCCGTTGTCATCGACCGACACCACGCGTTTGATCACAATGAAGTCCGGCTTTAGCTCGAATTCGGCAAGCACGACCTGACCGGGTCGGACCGTGCCGCCTCGGCGGACCATCACGTAGTCGCCGTGGTTAAGCGTCGGGGCCATGGACTGCCCACTTACTGCGGCGCGAAACCAGCGGCTCTTTCCGGTCGTCATTGTTCCATCTTCGCGCATTAGCCTTATTGCCAACTTGTGGCATCACGATCGCCGTTCTATATGGACTTTTTCTACATCGCGAATTCATCCGCCGCCGTACGCCGGACTGTTTGACGCCGGGCATCGGGGGTAAGGTCATTGACGTACGCAAAAATGGCAACAACCACTGCCATCACATACTTACGGAGGTCCATATGCGCTTCTCGTTACGCCCCAAGGTCATTGCCCACGCCCACTGCGATCTTCCTTGCGGTGTCTACGATCCGGCCCAGGCACGCATCGAAGCTGAGTCCGTCAAGGCGGTCCAGCAGAAGTACCAGGACAACGACGATCCCGAGTTTCGCACCCGCGCGATCCTGATCAAGGAACAGCGTTCCGAGCTCGTCAAGCATCACCTGTGGGTGCTGTGGACCGACTACTTTAAGCCCGAGCACCTCGAGAAGCACCCCCAGATCCACGACCTGTTCTGGAAGGCCACCAAGGCTGCCGGGGCCGGTGGCGCCAAGGGATCGATGGACCCGGCCAAGGGCCAGGAGTTGCTCGACCTGATCGACCAGATCGCGGAAATCTTCTGGGAGACCAAGAAGGCGTGACTCGGCCGGTCGCGTCCACGGACGCAATTGATGCCAAGGCGCCGACCTCAACCGAGGTCGGCGCCTTTGTCATCGTGCGGCACGGTCAGACTGAATGGTCCGCCTCCGGCCGCCATACCGGCGTGACCGACATCCCGCTCACGCCCGAGGGGGAACGTCAGGCCGCGTCCCTCCGTGGCGCGCTCACTCAGTTCGACTTCGGCTACACCAGCGCAAGCCCGCGACGGCGCGCCTGGCGCACGGCCGATCTTGCCGGCATCGCCGATCCGCAGATCGACCCCGATCTTGCCGAATGGGACTACGGCACTTACGAGGGCATGACGCGCGAGGAGATCCGGCGTGCCCGCCCCGACTGGACCATCTGGACCGGCACTCCCGTCGGCGGCGAGAGCGCCGAGGAGGTCGAGGCCCGCGCTCGCCGCGTCATCGAGCGACTATTGCCCACCTTGCGCGCCGGTAAGGACGCCATCGTCTTCACGCATGGGCACTTCAGCCGGGTACTCGCCACCGTCTGGCTGGCGCTACCCACCACGGCCGGCGTACATCTTCTGCTCGACCCAGCCACCGTGAGCATCCTCACCGAGGATCGCGGCGATCGAGTCGTCGCCCGCTGGAACAGCCCATCCGCAGAGGCCCGCGCCGCCACCGACTGATCATCATCGTCGGCCCTGACGCCCGCCGATTACGTGTTCCGGGGCCGCGTACCCCCGCAGGTCGCGCGGATTACGCCGCACACCCACTAACATCAGTGGACCGGCCGCTCAAGGGCGTCCGCCGCCGGCTGGGCGCACTAAAGTCCGCCGACAATAGAACCGAACAACAAGCATCGCTGCACTTCGTGCAAGCGCTCGATACCGAATTGTGAGAAGTGACCACAGCACTGTGAAGATCGATAGAGCCGGAATCCCGTTCATCGCCGCGGCCGCACTACCGGCGACGCTCGCGCTTGTCGCCCGCAAGAAGCGCACCGCGCTGGCACTGGGCGCGCTGAGCGCCGGTGTAACCGCGTTTTTCCGTGACCCGGAACGCTATCCCGACCTGCCGGTCGATATCGACTCGGACATCGTCGTCGCCCCGGCCGACGGCAAGGTCATGCACGCCGGTCCGCCCGAGCCCGGCGTAGCGCCTCCCGGGGACTGGCAGCAGGTGAGTATCTTCCTGTCACTCGCCGATGTACACATCAATCGCACGCCGTACGGTGGCACCGTCACCGACGTGACGTACCACCCTGGCAAGTACCTCGCCGCATTCACGAAAGAGAGCGCCGTCGCCAACGAACGCACCGACATCACCGTCGAGAGCCGCCATGGTGACGCGACGCGGACGGTGATCTACCGACAGATCGTCGGGCTACTGGCACGCAGGATCGTCACTCGTATCAGCGTCGGCGACCACATCAAGACCGGCCAGCGGATTGGTCTCATGAAGTTCGGTTCGCGCATGGATATTTTCCTCCCCCCGGAGGTGCCGCTACTGGTCGCCAAGGGTGAACGGGTTGTCGCGGGCGAGAGCACGCTGGCTCGCTGGCCGGTGCACAGCGCCGATCAAGCCCTCGGGTTCGCCGAGGACGCGCACTGATGCACGCCGAACCGCATGGGCGGATCCGCGGCGCGATGCGCCGACGCAGACGCCGCCGCGGCGGCGGCTTCCAACTTGTCTCGGTCACCGGAGCCCAGGTAGTACGCCCTCACAAGCTCGACGCGAAAACACGCTCCAAGGCGATGCTGCCGAGCTTCCTGACGCTGCTCAACATGATGTGTGGCTTCGTGTCCGTACTTCTCGCATTCGAGGGCAAACACTCCCTAGCGGCCGTTCTCATCGGGGTCGCCGTCGTACTTGACATCTCCGACGGCGCCGTCGCACGCGCCGTGGGCTCGATCACGCCCTTCGGATTGCAGTTCGACTCGCTGTCGGACTTGATTTCATTCGGTTTCGGCCCCGCGGTCCTGCTGTTCACCTGGGGACTGCATCCGCTCGGCGTGTGGGGATGGGTGTTGTCCGGGCTCTGGCTCGGCTGCGCGGCCGTGCGCCTCGCGCGCTTCAACGTGACGATCGACCCGCTTGCCGACAAGCGCTACTTCACGGGCTTGCCTAGCCCTGGGGCGGCCGGCGTCGTACTGGCCACCGTGTTCGCCTTCCGCGGCCCGTTCGACGGATTCGAGTACGCCGTACCGATCTGCGCGGCCGTGGTCCCGGCCATCCTCATGGTGACGTCTTACCGGTTCAAGTCCTTCCGCGCCCTCATCTCGCCGTCTAAGCGCGGGATCTGGTTGTCGGTAGCGCTGGTCGTCGTACTAGCGGTCGGGTTCACTTTCATCCCGGCCATCACCGGCTGCCTCGTCGCCTACGGATACGTGGCCGTAGCGCCACTCGGATGGCTAACCGGACCGATTCGCCGCCGGTTGTTCGGTCCGGACTCCGTCGCGCCTCCTCGCCACAAGCTGCCCTCGGTCTTCCTCCCGATCGACGACGATGACGAGGACGATGACGAGGACGACGAGGACGACGAGGACGACGAGGACGAGGACGAGGACGACGAGGACGACGAGGACGAAGCGAACGAGGACGACTTAGGTACCGCGGGGCGGCATGGTCCTCCAGACGCCGACCCTAACGACCACTACAAAGGATCACGCAGATGAGCCACCACGATTCCGCGCAGCTCCCCCACGGCACCGACCCGCGCGTGCGACAAGTCGCCGATCAGGATCTCGACGCCATCATCACCCTCGTGCGCGGGCTCGCGATCTACGAGAAGGCCGAACACGAGGCGCTGATGACCACCGAGCAGCTCCGGGCGGCGCTGTTTGCCGACGACCCCGCCGTGTTCGGTCTGGTGGCGAGCGAGTCGCCCAACGATCACGTCGTCGGCTTCGCGCTGTACTTCCTCAACTTCTCAACGTGGCGCGGCGTACACGGCATCTACCTCGAAGATCTCTTTGTTGAGGAGGCACATCGGGGCACCGGACTCGGTAAAGCGCTGCTCCAGACGCTCGCAAAGATCGCCGAGGACCGCGGCTACGCCCGAGTCGAGTGGTCGGTCCTGAAATGGAACACGCCCTCGATCGACTTCTACCGCTCGATAGGTGCGGTCGCGATGACAGACTGGGACACCATGCGCCTGACCGACCAAGCCCTGACCGACTTCGCCGCCGACCGCGGGCAATTGCCCTAGCCGCGTCCGGACCTGCGCGAAGCGCCGGTAATCGCGGCTCTAGTCCTCCGGCTCATCCGGGTCGACGACCCGGTCGAGGATCGCGCTTACCGGCTTCGAGAGCAACAGATAGATCAGCGCCGCGGCGACCGCGAGCACCGGAATGCCGTAAAGCTTGTTGCCACCCTGAAACGTCAACGCCCAGCCGACCGGCAAAAACAAGATCTCGAGGGCGATAACCGGCGCCCGCGCCCACTGTCGCTGCCCACGCAGTGCCACGCCCAGCCTGATCACCAGCAATCCGCCGGCGATGCAGAACGCCGCTCCCGCGAGTGACCCGCCAAGGTTGTCTGGCTTGTCGGTGATGCTACGAACACCCCAGATCAAACCACCGACGATCACCGCCGCTCCTTGAAGCCACAAAATGAGCCACGCAAGAATCAACTGCATCGGAGCCGGCGGCCGGGTTCGGGCCTGGCCGGGCTGGTCGGCGAAGTTAGGTTGGTCATGGGGCGGTTGCTGTGGCACGAGGCCAGCGTACCGAGCGGTAGTGTGGACGACTATGCGCGCTCTGCTTCTGTCCAACCCGAAAGCCACCGCAACGTCCGGTCGAGTGCGAGAAGTCATCACTAGCGCGCTCGCTGCGGACCTCAAGTTGGACATTGTCCACACCACGCACCGCGGGCACGCGATCGAACTTGGCACCCAAGCGACCCAGGACGGTTATGACTACGTCGTCGTCGTCGGCGGCGACGGCACCGTAAACGAGGTCGTCAACGGGATGCTCGCGGGCGGCCCGGGCGCGCATGTGCCGACGCTCGCGGTCGTACCGGGCGGCTCAGCCAATGTCTTCGCCCGTACGCTCGGCCTGTCCAACAATCCGATCGATGCGACCGGCCAGATCCTCGAGGCGCTTCAGGAGGGTCGCAGCCGGTCGATTGGACTAGGCAATGTCGACGGTCGCTGGTTCGTCTTTGCCGCGGGGTTCGGATTCGACGCCGAGGTCATCCACAAGGTGGAGCTACGACGCGGCCGTGGCAAGAAGGCGACGCCGCACCTCTATGCGCGAACTGCGGTAAAGAACTTCTACCGGAGCGGGCTGCGCAAAGAGCCACCGATGGCGCTGCACGTCCCAGGTCAGGATCCAATCGACGGGCTGTATCTCGCCGTCGTCTCGAACACCACGCCATGGACCTATTTCAACTCGCGTCCGGTCCAGGTCTCACCCGAGGCGCGGTTCGAGACGGCCCTCGACGTGTTCGCCCTCAAGCGCACTCGCACGCCCTCGACGTTGCGCACCCTGTGGCAGATCACTCGCGTCGACCCCCAGCCACGCGGCAAGAAGGTGCGTTCCTTCCACGACCTCGGCGCGTTTACGATCACCTCGACCGAGCCTATAGAACTCCAGGTTGACGGCGACTTCGCCGGCCTACGGGAAATCGCGCACTTCACCGGCGTACCGAACGCGTTGCGAGTAATCGCCTGACAACGGCCGTCTCGACTCGGTCCGGAAGTTCTACAGCCGCGTGAAGTTGCTCACCGGCGCAGGTCTAAACGTTAATTGCACTTGACTTTACGGCCGCTCGTGAAAGCATTCACAAGATAGATCGTTGCGCAACTGACAAAGTGTCCAGCGTCCATCGCGCATTTTGCACCGCGTGTCAAGAGCCCGGGTCTTGGGCTATCTCACAGGTGTGGTAATGCGAAATTGGACGCAATCACTGGCAGTACGGCGATGGTCAGGCCACAATAAATAGTCAGCACATTGGTTGGGACATGCGCACTCCAAAGCGGATGCACTCATAGCCGTACATTGAGGAGAAAACATGGATTGGCGTCACCGCGCGATCTGTCGAGACGAGGACCCGGAGCTGTTCTTCCCGATCGGCAATACCGGCCCAGCGCTGATGCAGATCGAAGACGCGAAATCCGTGTGCCGCCGCTGCCCTGTCACTTCACAATGCCTCTCGTGGGCGTTGGACAGTGGCCAGGACTCCGGCGTATGGGGCGGCTTAAGCGAAGACGAGCGGCGCGCACTCAAGCGTCGCCGCGCGCGGGCTGCTCGCTCGGCGTAACAGCGACAAGTCGCCGCCGTACGCGGCACACTGATAGATAAACGTTCAAGGATGCGGTCCGCTCAGGCGGGCCGCATCTTTTGCTGTCCACCCGGCTCTGAGGGCGGCCGGCTGTCGGTGCGGCGCCGCAGGGGGATTTCCAAGGTCGCGGTCGTACCGTGGCGTTCGCTGTTGGTCTGCACCGAGATACTCCCACGCAACTCACCAGCGACCAGCGTCCGGACAATCTGCAAGCCCAGTCGATCGGAGTTCTCCAGCGAAAAGTCCGCGGGTAGGCCGGAACCGTTATCGGTCACCGACACCGTCAGTTGTCCTGGCCTGCGGGAGCACTGAACGACCACCTGACCGAACTCCCCGACCGGGGTGGACTTGAAGGCATGCTCGACGGCATTCTGCAGCAGCTCAGCGAGCACCATCACCAAGGGGGTCGCGGTGTCGGCCGGCAGGATGCCAAACGACGAGCCGCGCCGTACGGTCACACCCGACCCCGCCGCGGCCGGTGAGGCCACATCCGTGACCATCGGGATAAGGCGATCCACAATGCCGTCGAAGTCGACCGTTTCGTCCAACGACATCGACAGGGTCTCGTGCACAAGCGCGATCGACGACACGCGACGAACCGACTCGTTAAGCGCCGCCTTCCCAGCCGGGGTACTCACTCTTCTGGCCTGCAGACGAAGCAGTGCGGCCACGGTCTGCAAGTTGTTCTTGACGCGATGATGGATCTCACGGATCGTCGCGTCCTTGCTGAGCAGCTGACGGTCGCGGCGACGAATGTCGGTGACGTCGCGCAACAGCACGAGCGCGCCGGATGGCCGCCGATGTGTGCTCAGGGCCAGCGCGCGGTACAGGACCGTGGCGCCCTGCACATCGACCTCGATCCGTAGCGGCGACAGCCCGTCCAGCGCGGCGCGCAGTCGATGTTCCATCTCTTCGGAGTCGAACCGGTCATGCACGAGCGAACGGGTCAGGCTGATAAACGCCGCGCCCTTCAGGTCCGTCGTGACCCCCATCCGGCGGTACGCCGACATCGCATTGGGGCTGGCATACTTCACCATCCCGGTCTCGTCGAGCAGGACGAGACCATCGCCGGCCCGCGGCCCGGTCAGTAGTTCCGTTGAGGCGTTATCCGGCGGAAACGAGCCGTCGGCAACCATCGACAGTAGCGTGGTCGCACTCTCCAGATATGCCACCTCAAGCTGGCTTGAAGACTGCTGTTCGCGCGTGGAACCCTTACGTGACACGACGGCGATGACCTCGCTGTCCGGCGCGCGCCGTACGGGAAAGAACGTCACCCGGTCGCGGATCGGAGCACCGGTGCGGCGCACTCGCTCGCAGGTCGCGGTGTCGGCGGCGCTGGCGTAGCTGCCGACAAGATCGTCGGGGTACACCGTAGGCGCGGTGGTCGCACGCACCTGCGCAAGACAAATCATCCGCCCGTCAGCGGTAGGCGCCAACAACAGAAGGTCCGAGAACGACAGATCCGCCAGGAGCTGCCATTCTCCGACCAGCAGCTGCAGATGCTCGCTCGACTCGTGATCGAGTCCGGTATGTGCGACAACGAGCTCGGTCAGGACTGACATGAGAAGACGACCCGATGCGGGCGCGGCCTAGGGGATCGGCCGTTGCTAGTCGATGACCGCGATCAGGTCACCTTCTTGTACGACGTCGCCCTCATTGACGGCGAGCTTGCTCAGCGTGCCCCCGGACTCCGCGACAACGGGAATCTCCATCTTCATCGACTCGAGGATGACCAGCTCGGTGCCGTCTTCGACAGCGTCACCTTCTTTGGCGACTACCTTCCAGACGTTCGCGACCATCTCCGCGCGGATTTCCTCGGCCATGGATTATGCCTCCGATGTGTTGTTGTCCAAATTCGTGGTGCCCGACCAGAGTTCATGTACGTTCCGGTCAGGCGTGCGGTACCTATTGCACACGTTACTGCGCCCGCGCGCTACTTCTTCGCACGCATTCGATCGATGATCGCCGTGTCGAAATCGCCGGTCACGAAACCCTGGTCCGACAGCAGTTCCGCGGCGAGCGGAAGGTTGTTTTTCGGCCCGCTGATCGCGAAGTCAGCGGCGGCCTCGCGCAGCCGCTTGATCGCGGTGTCGCGGTCCTGACCCCATGCGCACAACTTGGCCATCAGGGGGTCGTAGTACGGCGTGACGACATCGCCTTTGCGATAGCCTGCGTCGATCCGGATGCCCTCGCCGGTAGGTTCGCGCCACTCGCTGATCTTCCCGGGCCCGGGAAGGAAGCGCTGCGGATCCTCGGCGTACACCCGAAACTCGATCGCATGCCCGTTCGGAGCCGGTGGCTGTCGTACGTCGAAACTCAGCTCCTCGCCGGCCGCGATTCGGAACTGCTCGGCGACGAGGTCGAGACCCGTGACCAACTCGGTTACGGGGTGCTCCACCTGCAGTCGAGTATTCATTTCCAGGAAGTAGAACTCGCCGCTCGAGCGATCGAGCAGCATCTCAACGGTGCCCGCACCGCGGTACCGGACCGCCTCGGCGGCCTTGCGTCCGGCCTCCAGGATCTTCGCGCGCAAATCGTCGTCGATCGCGCTCGACGGCGACTCTTCCAGCACCTTCTGATGGCGTCGCTGCACCGAGCAGTCCCGCTCGCCGAGTGCGACCGCCCGGCCGTCACCGAGGCCGAGGACCTGTACTTCAATATGCCGGGCGCTGGCAACGTACTTCTCGATGAAGACCGCGCCACTGCCAAAGAAGCGCTCCGCTCGGGTGCGTGCGGTCTCGAGTGCCGCGACGACCTCGTCGGGGCCGTGTACGACCGACATGCCGATTCCGCCGCCGCCCGCCGACGCCTTCACGATCACCGGGTAGCCGATCTGTGCGGCCGCCTCCAGCGCTACGTCGGGATCGGTGATCGCCTCGCGGGTGCCCGGAGCCACTGGTACGCCGGCGTCCTGCATCAGGTTGCGCGCGGCGATCTTGTCGCCCATGGTCTCGATCGACTCGGGCGCGGGACCGATCCAGGTGATGCCCGCGTCCTCAACCGCACGCGCAAACTGCGCGTTTTCGGACAAGAACCCATAACCCGGGTGAATCGCGTCGGCATTGGTCAGCCGTGCGGCCTCGATCACTTTTTGCGCGGCGAGATACGACTCGGCCGGGGCGGCCGGCCCAAGGAGCACCGACTCGTCGGCACTGCGCACATGAAGCGCGTCAGCGTCCGCCTCGGAGTAAACGGCAACACCCTTTATGCCCAGTTCGTGACACGTCTTCAGCACCCGGCACGCAATCTCGCCGCGGTTGGCCACCAACACGGTCTCAAACATCTTCAACACCCTTCGTTTGCGCCGTCCGGTCGCGATTTCCGCACCAGCCGGACCGGCGTCGCATATCGCCGCCAGTGCCCAATTCACGCCATCTCAGACCACATGAGACACTATAGGTTCGTCATAACCGGTGATCGGAGTACCACGACATGAGCAAGCGCGGACGCAAGCGTCGCAGCCGTAAGAAGAGCGGCGCCAACCACGGCAAGCGCCCCAACGCGTAGTACGGCGCAGGTGAGCGCCCCCTAGGAGCGCCGCCGCAGAATGCCCGGTGAGTCTTGGACTGCCCGGGCTTCTTCATGTCGCTATCGGCGCCACGGGCCACGCTGCCCGCGTCGCTCAGTCGGCGAGGTCGAGTTGCTTGGCGAGGTGTTCGAAGCTGTGTAGCCGAGGTCCTTGCTCGCCCAGTGGGCAGACCACGACCAGTTCGTCGGCTTCGGTGTCTGCCACGAGCCGGCGTAGCCGCTCGGCGACCTCATCCGGCCGGCCGGCAAAGACCCGCTCCAGCTGCGCCTGCCTGCGGCCGTTGAACTCGTCAGTGCGCGCGAAATCGAGTGCCTCATCAAGGCTGGCCCGCGGGCCTCGCTCCCCCCGCTTCAGCCGGTCACCGAACATCATCCAGGTAGCGATCGCGGCGTCCACCACGTCCGGCTCCTCCGACGCGAACGCCAGCGCGGAGACGATCGACCTCGGCTCCGCGAGGTACTTCGAGGGCTGGAATCGTGCCCGATAGTCCTGTAGCGCGAGCACCGCGAGATCGGGACTCATGTGATGGGCGAATACCGCGCTCAGCCCGTTGACCGCCGCGAACCGTGGTCCGTATTCGCTTGAGCCGAGCATAAAGATTTCCGGCGGTTGCTCGCTGAGTGGCGCCGCGACGACCTGCCGGTACGGATGATCTGCCGGGAAGTCGTCGTACAGAAACGCAAACAGCTCGCCCGCCTGCTGCCCGAAATTATCGACCTCGTCGCCGCGGCGAAGCGCGTACGCCGTCAAGCCGTCCGTGCCGGGCGCCCGGCCAAGGCCTAAGTCGATCCGTCCCGGGTGGATCGCCTCCAGCGTGCGAAAGACCTCTGCCACCTTCAGTGGCGCGTGGTTAGGGAGCATCACGCCGGCCGCACCGACTCGAATCCGCTCGGTAGCCGCCGCCAGGTGCGCGATCATGACCTCAGTAGAGGTAAATGCCAACCCGAGATGGTTGTGGTGTTCGGGCACCCAGTAGCGCTTGTACCCCAGCCGTTCTGCCAGTTGCGCGACCTCGACGGTCTGCGCGATGGTCTCGCGAGGGGTGTGCGTACCGCTGATCGCGACAAAATCGAGAATCGAGACGGGAAACGATGCCGGCATCTAGCTATCGGGGTCGTTCGTCGGGCGGCGGCTCGATCAGCCGGGACTCGTAACGGATCGTCGTACGCGAGGCCCGAATGTACGACGAGCCATCCGTCATCAGTGTCTCCGCGCGGTCGATCGACACCGCGCTGCGGATCTGCGCCTGCACCCGGCTACGAAGGTTTTCGGGAGCCCGCTCGCCGCCGCAGCAGCGACCGACGAGGGCCTTAATATCGCGTTCGAGGCCGTACTTGTCCAGGCAACCCGGGCACTGCTCCATATGCTTCTGCAGTTGGGCGCGACGGGCCTCGTTGCACTCGGAATCCAGGTAGAGATAGACCTCGCCAAGAAACTCTTCACATTCGAGGTCGTGTGAATCTCCGGGCCCACAAGGTGAGGGCGACATCATCGGGATTTCACCGCCGAATCTTTATTTGACTTCTTAGGAAGCAGGCCGCGATCGCGCGCGTAGTCGGCGAGTAGAACCTGCAGTTGTTTGCGGCCGCGATGCAGACGCGACATGACGGTACCGATTGGTGTATCCATCATCTCGGCGATCTCCTTGTAGGGAAATCCCTCTACGTCGGCGAGGTAGACCGCGACCCGGAACTCTTCGGGAAGCTCTTGGAGCGCTTGCTTGACGTCCGAGTCGGGCAACCGGTCCAGCGCCTCGACCTCGGCCGAGCGAAGCCCGGTAGAGCTGTGCTGCTCGGCCGCGTAGAGCTGCCAGTCCTCGACACCCTCGGAACTGCTCTCCAGGGGGCGACGCTGCGCCTTGCGGTAGTTGTTGATGAAGTTGTTGGTCAGAATCCGGTAGAGCCAGGCGCGCAGATTGGTTCCTTCACGGAACTGGTGGAACTTAGCGAACGCCGCGGCGTAGGTCTCCTGGACCAGGTCTTCCGCGTCAGCCGGATTATGGGTCATCCGAAGTGCCGCGGAATACAGCTGATCTAGGAAGGGCAGGGCGTCTGCTTCGAAGCGCGCTGCGCGCTCGGCGGACGTCTCTTCACTCATCGATACCTTTTCGTTGGGTCGACCGCCCGATCGCAGATCCGGCTGTCCCAGCTTGGTGGATGGCCCTGACAATACGCGCGAGCGCATGGGAGTCCGAGTGAGAGTCATTGAGGTCATGGTTTTCTAACGCCGACGCGTGTCGGATTCATTCCGAAGCGGCCGCGATCGACCTTAGAACAGCGCCGTCGCGGTCGGCTCCTGACGCTCGATAAGCGCCGCACCGTTATTGGCGACATTGCCGACCTCGCGGCCGACCGGGCGGAGCTCTAGTTGTTCGGCACGTGGCAGGTCTGGACGGGACAGTACGGCGGCCGGGTCTCCCGCACGCACGTCCAACCAGGTCGTGATGTCATCTCGTCCGAGAATGAATGGCATCCGGTCGTGAATCTGCATCAACTGTCCCTGCGAGGGCATGGTCAGGATCGTGAACGTCGTTAGCCGCTGGTCACCGTCGTGCCAGATTTCCCACAGACCGGCCAGCGACAAAGAATGCCCGTCCGGTGCGGTCATATAAAACGGCTGCTTGCCGTTGCCGTCCGGGTTAGGGCGCCATTCGTACCATCCGTCGACCGGCACGATGCAGCGCCGGCGACGATAGGCGGTGCGGAACGCCGACGTCGAGGCGACCGACTCGATACGCGCGTTGATCATCCGCGCGCCGATCTTGGTCTCTTTTGCCCACGATGGGATCAGGCCCCACCGCATCAGGACAAGCTCGCGGCCTAGATCCTCGCTGCTCACCTCGGCATTTTCCTCGGTGCGTTTGCGGGCTCGGACGATCGGCACGGTCTTGGTGGGCGCGACGTTGTAGTCCGGCTCGTAGGCATCCTCGGCGACCCGGTTGTCCGCGTCGTAGTCCTCCGCGATCTCCACCGGGTTCTTCTTCGCCGTATAACGCCCGCACATACAGCCCAGCCTACGGCGCCGTACTGACATCCTGGCGTACCAGTTGCGACATCGACCTCCGCGAGTAGGTGTACCCGATTACGTGTGCCCAATAGATGTGCCCAAATAGATGTGCGGAGAGTCATCACAAGTTACAGGCGGTGAACAGGCATGGAACAATCGACACCATGACCGCCGAGCACGCGACCGCCGCGAACCTATGGAACGCGCCGTACGCCGCGACCCCTGTCGATGGGCACGTCGAAATCCCCGGTTCCAAGTCGATCATGGCCCGCGAACTCATCCTCTCCGCGCTCGGCGCCACTCCGAGCCGCCTACGGGGCCCACTTCGGTCCCGGGACTCGTTGCTCATGCGCGATGCGATCTGCGCACTGGGCGCTCACGTGGACGAATCCGGTGCGGGCTGGCTCGTCACCCCGGGCACGGCGAATGGCGACGTCACGATCGACTGCGGCCTCTCTGGGACCGTGATGCGCTTCGCCCCCGCACTCGCCGCGCTGAGCACCGGGGCATTCACCTTCGACGGCGACGAACACGCACGCACCCGCCCCATGTCCATCCTTCTTGACGGTCTGCGTAAGGCCGGAGTGGACGTCGCGGACGATGGACGCGGCACGCTTCCGTTCACGGTGCACGGGACCGGCGCCGTACCCGGTGGGGTCGTCGACATCGACGCATCCGCGTCGTCTCAGTTCGTCACTGGGCTGCTGCTGAGCGCACGCCGATTCGAACGTGGGATCACCGTCCGCCATTTCGGTACGACGTTGCCTAGCCTGCCGCATATCCTGATGACCGTCGAGGCGTTACGCCGTCGCGGAGCACAGGTCGACACATCGACCGCGGAGCAATGGAGCGTCGCACCCGGCACACTCGACGGAATCGACCTGCTCATTGAGCCGGATCTCTCCAACGCCGCGCCGTTTCTAGCCGCTGCGCTCGTCACTGAGGGGACCGTAACGATCCCGCACTGGCCGGCCATGACGACGCAGCCAGGCGACGCGCTGCGCGGCGTCCTCGCACAGTTCGGCGCGGACGTCACGCTGACCGACGAGTCCTTGACCGTCAAGGGAAACAATCTGGTCGGCGTCGACCTCGACTTGTCTGCGACGGGCGAACTTGCGCCGGTCATTGCCGCGATCTGCCTATTCGCGTCAGGGCCTTCGCGGTTGCGCGGGATCGGCCACATCCGCGGGCACGAGACCGACCGGCTGCGAGCGCTGGCCGACGAGTTCAATTCGCTCGGCGGCGACGTACGCGAAACACCCGACGGCCTTGAGATCACGCCGAAACCCCTGCATAGCGGCGTTTTCTCGACGTACAGCGACCACCGGATGGCGCATGCGGGCGCCGTGATCGGGCTCGGAGTCGACGGTATCGCCGTACAAAACATTGAGACCACTGCGAAGACCATGCCGCAGTTCGCGACGCTATGGACACAGTTGGTCACCGGAAACATTCTCGATACGCCTGCAGTGTCGGAGATGGCCCGCTGAGCGCGCGCAAACTATCGGATTACGACGAGGGCGATGCCAAGATCCGCCCATCACGTCGCGGATCCCGGCCGCGCAGCAAGGATCGCCCCACCCACGAGTCGGCGATCGACGCGATGGTGATCGCTGTGGACCGTGGCCGCTATACCTGCCTCTTCGACGGTGGCACCGCGACCTCGCGGCAGGTTCACGCGATGCGCGCACGTGAACTGGGGCGCAAGTCCGTGGTGGTCGGCGACATCGTCGGCGTCGTCGGCGATACTTCGGGCGCGGCAGGTTCGCTCGCCCGCATAGTGCGAATCAACAAGCGCGACAGCGTGTTACGGCGCTCCGCCGACGACACCGATCCGGCCGAACGCGTCATCGTTGCAAACGCCACGCACCTGGTGATCGTGTGCGCGGTGGCCAATCCGGAGCCACGGACCGGGTTCGTCGACCGTGCGCTGGTCGCCGCGTACGCCGGCAACCTGTCGCCTGTTCTGTGCCTGACCAAGATTGATCTCGCCGACCCTGAGCCGTTTGCCGCGCCGTACCGCGCGCTGGGCGTCACCGTACTCACGCGCCATCGAGACGAACCGGTGGATGCGATCGCCGACTACCTGACCGGGAAACTGTCCGTATTGTTCGGGCATTCCGGGGTCGGCAAATCGACCTTGGTCAACGCACTGGTGCCTGAGCAGCATCGACAGACCGGCGACGTCGCGGACCTCACGGGCAAGGGTCGACACACCTCGTCGTCGGCGGTGGCGCTGGCGCTGCCCGATGGCGGCTTCGTCATCGACACCCCCGGAGTGCGCTCGCTCGGCCTCGCGCATGTCGAGCCCGACCAGGTAGTGGCCGCGTTCCCCGATCTCAACGAGGGCGCGCAGCAGTGCCCCTCCGGATGCACGCACCTGGCCGACGCAGGCGAATGCCATCTCGACACCTGGGTACGCGAGGGGCACGGAAACCCGGTCCGACTGGCCTCGTTACGCCGTCTGCTGGCCTCCAGACTCGGACAATCCACAGCGACCTAACCGAGCACCGGTAACGTGTCGGCCATGCCCGCCGAATATAACGACGACCTCAGACTCGCCCATGTGCTCGCCGACCAGGTCGATGCGTTGACGATGGCGAAATTCAAGTCCATGGACTTCACGGTCGAGACCAAACCCGACCTGACGCCGGTCACCGACGCGGACAAAGATGCCGAGGATCTGATTCGTGCTCTGCTTGGCCGTCACCGTTCACGTGACAGCGTGCTGGGCGAAGAAGGCGGAACGACGGGCCACGGTCCCCGCAAGTGGGTGATCGATCCGATCGACGGCACCAAAAACTTCGTTCGCGGCGTGCCGGTGTGGGCGACCTTGATTGCCTTGATGGACGGCGACGACATCGTGATGGGCGTCGTCTCGGCCCCCGCGCTGGGCAAGCGGTGGTGGGCCGCAAAGGGCTCTGGGGCCTGGACCGGCAAAAGCCTGTCGGCGGCATCTCGCATCTCGGTGTCGTCGGTAGCTACGCTCGCGGACGCTAGCTTGTCCTACGCGAGCCTTGGCGGCTGGGGCGAGCGGGGTCAGTTCGAACCCTTCATCACCCTGATGTTGCGATGCTGGCGCAGCCGCGCCTATGGCGACTTCTGGTCCTACATGCTCCTGGCTGAGGGCGCGGTCGATATCGCGGCCGAACCCGAGTTGAGCTTATGGGACTTTGCCGCTCTCGTGCCGATCGTGACCGAAGCCGGCGGCCGGTTTACCGGTATTGGTGGTGGATCGCCCTTAACCGAGCTCAATGCGGTCGCGACCAATGGCCATCTGCATGACGAGGTCATCGAGGCATTGAAGATTGCGGATGAACCGGACGCGCACGAGGAGAAGCGCGGCGGCTACCTGTAGCGCTACTGCCGGGTGGCGACGGACGCGATGTGCTTGCCAATCTCCAGCGATGCGGTGGCGGCCGGAGACGGCGCGTTGAGCACGTGGACGTTGCGGCCCCGCTCGACGATCAGGAAGTCGTCGATGATCGCGCCGTCGCGCTGCAAGAGCTGCGCACGCACGCCGGCCTTCGACGGCACGATGTCCTGCTCGCGGATCGCCGGCACCAGCTCAGCGAGGCTCGCCGCGAACCTCTTCTTGGACAGCGAGCGGCGCACCTCCATGACACCTGTACCGAGGTTCTTGCGTGCCATGCGCCAAAATCCTGGATATTTAAGGGAATCGGCCAAGTCACTCGGCTTGATCGTCTTCCAGTCATAGCCCTCTCGTGCCATAGCAAGGACCGCATTCGGACCCGCATGCACGCCGCCGCGCACCATCTTGGTCAAGTGCACACCGAGAAACGGCAGCTCGGGGTTCGGCACCGGGTAGATCAGGCCGTTAACCAGATATTCGCGCTCCGGTGTCAGCTCGTAGTATTCGCCACGAAACGGCACGACCTTGTAGTCGAGCGGCTCATCGGACTCGTCGCTGCGCGCGAGACGATCGGCTTGCAGCCCACCGCACGAGACAACGACGTCGGTGATGATCGGCCCCTGGGTGGTCTGCACGATTGTCTGACCGCCACGATGATGCATTCCGGTGACCTCGGTGTCGAAGCGCACTTCCCCACCCCGGTCGACGACCATTTTCGCCAGTGCCCGGCAGACACCGACGAAGTCGACGATTGCCGTACTCTCGACACGGATCGCGCCCACGGTGTTGATGTGCGGTTCGTACTCGCGGGCTTCGACCGGGTCGAGCAGCCGGACCGGGATCTGATTTTCCAGGCCTCGCTCATAGAGTGCCTCGAGCCGAGGCAGCTCTTCGGCCTCTGTGGCGACGATGAGCTTGCCCGTCTTTTCAAGGGCGATTCCGTTTTCCTCGGCGAAGCGCACCATCGAGGCCGCGCCGGCGCGACCCATCTGCGCCTTCTTCGAGCCCGGCTTGTAGTAGATGCCTGAATGGATGACACCGGAGTTGCGGCCAGTCTGATGCGCGGCTACGTCGGACTCTTTGTCGAGTACGACGATCTGTGCGGCCGGTTCGCGGGTGCCGATCGCCTCAGCCGTTGCCAGTCCCACGATTCCGGCGCCGATCACGGTGTAGTGCGTCATCCAGGGTGCTCCATCCTCGACCTCATTGCTGTCCACACATTACTGTCCGCACGGTACGGTCCGCACACGGTAGCGACTTGGCCTGTGGTGACGACGGGTGCGCCGCTTCGGCTTTGTGCTGGCCCGAGTAGGTTGTCATCGAGTCCCGTCCCGATGAAAGGTGCCATGTGGCCGCCTCGGCCCCTCCTGAACGCCGTACCGGATTTTCCGGGATTGTTATCGCGCAGTTCGTGGCACTGGCCACGCTCTGGGGCGGCAGTTTCATGTTCATCAAGATCGGTCTCGAAGGGATCTCGGTCGCACAGGTCGTCTGGGCTCGGGTGGTGTTCGGCGCAACCACGCTGGTGATGCTCAGTCTTGTTACGCGACAGCGGTTTCCTCGCGATCTTGCCGTCTGGCGCAAACTCGTGGTCGTCTCGATTTTCCTGACTGTCATACCGTTTTCGCTGTTCTCCTGGGCAGAGTTGCACGTAAGCAGTGGCCTAGCCAGCATCATGAACGCCACTACGCCGTTGATGACGTTGCTCGTGGCCCTCATCGCGTTGCCCGAGGAACGGCCGACGCGCACCAAGCTCGTCGGACTCGCACTCGGATTCATCGGCGTTGTGACCGTGCTCGGCCCGTGGCGAGAGCTGAACGGTCAGAGCAGCCTGATGGGCCAACTCGCCTGCCTCGGTGCCACACTTTGCTACGGCATCGGATATGTGACGCTGCGCAGGATCATCCGGGACCATGACGTACCGTCGCTGCCACTGGCAACTATGCAGGTCGGCTTCGGAGCCATCATTATGCTGCTGGCGACCCCGTTTATTGCCTCCCCAATGCATCTGACCGCGCGAGTCGTCATCTCGATGATTGTCCTCGGTGCGCTGAGCACCGGCATCGCTTACGTCGCAAACACCAATATCGTGCACGCGGTTGGAGCCACCAACGCCTCAACAGTCACTTACGTGACTCCGCTGGTCGGCGTCGTACTCGGCATTCTTGTCTTGCACGAGTCGTTTGTATGGAATCAGCCCGTTGGCGCGGCTTTGGTGATCACTGGAATCGTGGTAGGCCAAAACCGACTGCGCCGGAACCGATCTAGGATCTAGCTCGCCGCGCCAACGGATCGAAGTGCCTAGTGAACGCGGATCGTGCCGCCGTCGATCGTGTAGATCTGCCCGGTGATCCAGTCCGCCTGGTCGCTGGCCAGGAACGCCGCCAACCACGCGACATCCTTGCCCGTGCCAGCCCTGCCGAGCGGAACGCGGGTCTGGATGAACTTATTCCAGGACTCGTCCCGGCCGAGATCATCCATACGACTGGTGTCGATGATTCCTGGAGCGATGGCGTTGACCCGGATCTGATGCTCACCGACTTCGGCGGCCAAGCTACCGGTCAAAGCATGCACACCGGCTTTGCTCGCTTGGTAGGCCGACACCTCGGGTTGCATCTGACGACCGGCGATCGACGAGATGTTGATGATCGATCCGCCCTTCTTCCCACGGATCATCAACGGGAGCAGTGCTTTAGTGCAGTAGAAGGTACCGACGAGGTTGACCTCGATGACCTTGGCCCACACATCCGAGTCGACGTCCAGGACGGACTTGCGATCCTCCCCTTTCGCCGTACTCGCGTTGTTGACGAGGATGTCGAGCCGCCCGTATTCGGAGTCGACGGCGTCCGCCAACTCAGCCATGCTGTCGCGGTTGGCGATGTCCGAGACGATCGTCATTGCGCGGCGACCGAGTCCACGAACTTCTTCGGCGACCGACTCGATATCACGCCACCCCGCGGCTCTCTCGTCTTCCGGGTAGTTTTCTGGCGAGCGTCCACTACCGGTAAGCACAAGGTCACATCCGGCCTCAGCGAGGCGTACGGCGATCTCTCGACCGATGCTGCGCATCCGGCCGGCGCCAGTCACCACCGCAACCTTGCCCTCGAACCCGGTCAACGTGCTGCCTGAATCTGTCATCTGCGACATTCCTTAGCCCTCGGCGTCCGACCCATAATGGACGCGACTGCTCTGAACGCTACATGCACCCCGAGAATCGGAAGAAGCCATCGAGGTGGGCGCTCAATGCATCCATCAGGCATCAAGCGAACGACGACGCACCGACCACAACTCTGGGTCGGACGAGCACACTCCCATAGCCCCAAGCTCAAGCGACCGCGCACAGGCGGCACGATCGGTGACGAAGCCGGCGGCGACGTACGGAGTCATTGCCTTTCGGTCGGCCGCGGTCATCTGCGAGATGACAATCGCGGGCATCAACTGAACGAGATCGGGACTCGACCTCGCGACCCCGTCCAGACTTCGCTGAAGGGTGGATCGATCGGTGACGAACACCTTTTGCATGGTGAGCATGGGGGTGGTCCCTGCTCGCTCGACCACGGCTGCTCGAGTTGAGCAGACGCCGGGCGCGCCGATATCGAGAAGAAACTCAAGCGCGCCAGCATCGTGACCGAGGCCGGGGCTCGAGTCAAGGTTGACGAATGCGATCTTGCGACGGTCGACCACCGCACGGCACACGCGCTCGAGATCACGAACGCCTATCCCGGCGAGCATGCCAATCGGAGCGTCGGACTCGACGAACCTGGCCGCGCTCGCAATTCCAGTCGCAGAAGCGATCACCGGCCACTCGGCCAACGCGGATACTAGCCGCGAGTCCACGGTGTTCGCGCCCTGTCGCAACCGCCTACCTCTAATCCCGAGCTCCCGCTCGATTGCCTAACCAAAGCTGGTCCAAACCTAGCTCAGTCGAGCGGCCCGGCTCCAAAAGGACTCGGCAGTCCGAGCTTGCCGGGATTCATGATGCCCTTCGGATCGATCGCATTCTTCACCGCGACAAAGGAGCCGAAACCCGCGCCGAGCGACTCTTGTAGGTACGGACCGCGCAAAAGCCCACATCCATGATGGTGGCTAAGCGCGGCGCCGTTCTTGATGAGGGCCCCATTCGCGGCATGCCAGGCAGCGCGGTACCACGAGAATCGGTCCTCGCGAGCAACGTCGCCACGTAACGTGAAGTAGACGCAGGCGCCGTCCGTGTATGCGTGTGACTGGTGCGCCGAGGCCTTGAGCGTGCCTGGAACGCTCTCGATTGCGGCGACCACATCGTCGTAGATTTTCGACAACTTCGACCAGGGCGCGGCGATTTCACATGTGTCGGCGACAAATCCGGGGCCGGGTTTGTAACCTTGACCGGACTTCCCGGTCACCATCCGGTCATCGAGCCACATCTCGAACACCTTTTGACCGTCGAGTTTGACGCCGGTCGCCGCGCACTCCTCATCGCTCACCGTGAGCATCGCGTCCACCAAGATCGGATCTCCCTCGTCTGCGATCAGCAACAAGTTCGTCTCAGGGTGGCCGAAGTGCGCACCGCTCTCGTGCTTGTCGTAGAGCCGCAGCACCGCAGGTGTTGCGCCCCGCTGCATGATCGCGCGGCAGGCATCGAGGCCCTCGTCGAACGTCTCGAACCCGTACGCAGAAGCCTTCGCATAGTCGGGCAACTTGTGGGTGCGGATCCGCAGGCCGGTGATGATGCCCAGAGTGCCCTCGGACCCGATGAACAGCTGGCGTAGATCCGGCCCGACCGCGGCACGTGGGTATTCGCCGTAACTGGCCATCGTGCCATCCGGTAGGACGACGTCGAGACCGACGACCATGTCCTCGATTTTCCCGTAGCGGGTTGAAAGTTGACCCGCACCACGGCACGCCGCCCATCCACCCACGGTGGAGATTGCAAACGCCGAGGGCCAATGTCCGGTAGTCGCGCCGTAGGTCTCCTGAAGCTCCTTCTCGAACAGGTCGCCGAACATTCCCGCTTGTACGTTTACCGTCATCGACTGCTCGTCGAACCCGATTATCTTGTCCAGTCGACACACATCAAGGACGACGCCGCCGAATATGGGTAACGCCGCGCCCGTCACGTTGCTACGTCCGGCAGACACCGTCACGGGAATCGCGTTGTCGTAGCAAATCTTCACGATTGCCGCGACCTGATCAGCGTCCGCAGCCTCGACGATGACGGCGTCTGGAGTAGCCGGACGACCGTCTGTCTCGCCGATCATCGATCCTGCCCACCAGTCACGCGTACGCAGCACGACCTCGTCATGATCGGTGTGCACGACGGCGGCGACGGACCGTAGGTGCTCCAGGACCGCTGCCGGCACGGCGACTACCGAGCGCTGCAACGATGCCGTTCCGGTTCCCGGTGGCGTCGACGCGGCGTACCTCGGTGGGTTCGGCGCGCCGCTGATGTAGTTACCGTGATTGAACGGGAAGGTTATCGTCTGACGACTGATCATCGTGCATCCTCCAGCAGGATCGACTTTTCGTGGTTGACGGAGTCGCGGTAGTCCGCGATCTGTTGTGCAATAGCAGAGTCGGAGAGGCCTAGTTCCTTCTGGATGAGCGCACCAACCACTGGGGCAGCCTCGACTGAAAGGTCACGCGCGAACAGCCGCAACCGGGTACGACGCGAGAGCACGTCGTCGATCGATCGCGCCATCTCGCATCGTGCGGCGTACACGACTTCCGCTTTGGTGTAGGCCGTCCCCGCGACAATCGGATCGCCCAACGCAGGGTCTTCGGCGATGATCGCGCTGACAAACCGCGATTCGTTGCCGTAGCGCTCGCCTAGGTGCGCGGCAAGCCCACCGGTCGCCGAGGTGGCTTCGGCGTCGTAACCGGCGCCGCCGAGCAACGGCAAAGAAACGGTGCGGCACTTGGCCTTCCGGCCCAGAATCGTCAGGACCGTATCGGTCACCAACTCTCCCATGTGCCGACTGGTCGTCAACTTCCCACCGGTCACCGTCACCATCCGGGCGCCATCGACCGTGATGTTGTGGTCCCGGCTCATGTCGAGAGTCGCGCCCTCTTTCTTGCCCACGAGTGGGCGCAGGCCGCCAATGCTGCCGACGACATCGTCCGGAGTGAGGTCCGCGGTGAACGCCGAATTGGCGCCGTCGAGAAGGAACTGCATCTCCTCCCGGGTGCAGTGCACGTCCTCGAGGGAGCCTTCGTAATCGGTGTCGGTCAATCCAATGATCACTACGTCGCCCCAGCGAGTGCAGGTCGCGCGACGGGACCGACCAGGGACGGGAACCGTTATGGTGCAGTCGATCCGCAGCCTCGACCACGGTACGACGATGTGCACGCCCTTGGCCGGACGAACGCGGTTGTCGTGTACCGGATCGGCGAGCCGATCCACCTGGTCGGCCCATACGCCGGTCGCGTTGACCACGACCTCTGCCCGGACATCAAACCGCTTGCCGTCCGCCTCGACGGCCGCACCGCGAATACGTCCCTGTTCGTGGATTAGCTCAACCGCGCGGGCACCGTTAGCAACGGTCGCACCGAAGTGAGCCGCCGTCCGCACAATCGTGAGATTCAGCCGCGCGTCGTCGGTACGACTGTCGTAGTAGATGAACCCGCCGGTGAGATGCTCCGCGCGCAGCAAGGGCGCGCGGGATAGCACTTCGTTGACGCTCAGGCGTTGATGGAGCCGTCCGATCCGCCATCCACCGATGAGGTCATATGTCCACAGGAGACTCTCGAATCCCTTAGCAAGGCGGGAATCGAACACGCCATCTTGCGACAGAACCGGAAACATAAACGGTAGTCGCTGCACCAAATGCGGTGCATTCTTCCGGAATCGTTGCCGTTCCAGTAGCGAATGCCGCACAAGGTTGACGTTGCCCTGCTCGATGTATCGCAGACCGCCGTGCACCATTTTCGAGGACTTGGACGACGTACCGGAGGCGAAGTCATCCTTCTCCACCAGCGCGACCCGCAGGCCACGCGATGCCGCATCGAGTGCGGCATACGCTCCGGTAACCCCGCCCCCGATCACAAGCACGTCGTATCTAGTCTGCGCCATCGCGGTTAGAGCCGACGCGCGGTCCATCAGCAATGGCGTGGACCGGATCGAGTTGTCCTGTTCCGAACGCGCCCGGCGTCCGGGCAATCTCAGCATCCTCTATCCCTCTCCTTTTAGGTTCGTGGAACCAGCACCCGATGCGGACTGGCGAACTACCGCGGTATGTCTGTCGATCACCGAGGCCCAATGAGCACGTAATTCGTCACGCCCACTCGTCGGTAGCACCGGCTCGAACCAGTCACCCGATTCTTGGGCACGAACAACATCCTCGGGCGCCGCCCACATCCCAAGTCGCACACCACCCAGGTAAGCCGCACCACGCAAGCTGGCGGTCGGGTAGTCGCTGACGCGCTCAAGTGGTACGCCCAGCAAGTCCGACTGCGCCTGCATCAGCACATTGCTGGTCGCCAGCCCCCCACCGATCCGAGCGACGCTGACGGGCACGGGGAGCACCGTCTGCAAGCCGTCGAAAAGGTCGCAGACCGTGTGCGCGATACCGTCCATGACGGCGCGAGCGATCTGCGCGCGGGTCGTGGACAGACTCAAGCCGGTGAGCGCGCCGGTTGCCTCGGGCCGCGCGGTCGGCGTACGAATCCCCGCCAGCGCGGGGACAAACCATGCACCCGAGCCCATCGGCTCCTCGGCCGCGAGTTCGCTGATCTGCGCGGCGGAGGAAAACAGCTGCAGTTCCTCGCAAAGCCACCGCAGTGCGGCGCCGGTCGTGGTCGCGTGGGCTTCAAGACTGAAGATGCTCGCGCCCCGCGATCGCCATCCCACCAACGTGAGTACGTTGTCTACCGAGCGCGGCACAGTGTCCGGTTCGGGGCCGAGTATGGCAGCGGCAAACGTGCCCGTTCCATGCACGCAGCTGGCCTCGCCAGGCTCGATTGCGCCGAGTGCGATCAGCGCCGAATGCTGGTCGCCCATGGAGGCGACGATCGGCAACGCGGCGCCGAGGACTCGGGAGTCGGTCGTACCGAACAGCGCATCATCGTCGAGTATCGGCGGCACCAATTCCCGTGGGCACCCCTGTGCCGCTATCCACTTGTCATCCCAATCGCCCAACCGCAGCGCATACCCGCCGAGCCCGACCGCGTTTGTCGCGGAGATCGCGTGGGTCGCACCGGACGTGAGGTTCCAGATGAGCCAGCTGTCAATCGTGCCGAACATCAACCTCCCGGACCGATATGCCTCACGGACCTCGGGCTGGTCGCGAATCACTCGAGACAGCCATAGAAATGCCGATCGAGCGCCAACGGGACGGCCAGTGCGCTGCACAAGATAATCGTCCCAGTCCGCGGCGTACTCCGTGAGGTCTTCGCTGTAGCGCAGGTCCTGCCACGAAATAGCGGGTGCCAGCGGCACGCCGGTGACCTTGTCCCAAATGACCAAGGTCGCGCGTTGCGTGCAGATCGAGACACCAACGACGTCGACGTCGTGCGCGCGCGCCCACGCAATCGCGTCTTTCGCTGTGGCCAGAGTGTCGGCCCAGATCTGCGCCGCGTCATGCTCAACCCAACGAGCGCGGGGAGAACTGATGGAAACGGCCCGGTAGAAGATCTCGCCCGTCCGGCCGTCCTCGAGGACTATGGCCGATCTAGTTCCCGTAGTGCCCTCATCGATGCTGAGCAGACCGCGGACGTGCACGTTAGTCATCTTCGCCGCCCTTCACGCCGCTGCCTTACCTCCCGCAACGGTCCAAGCGCACAAAAAAGGCACAGAAGAGAAGACCGCTGATAGGAGGTCTTCGTCTGTGCCCATCAAGTGAGTATGAATCTAGGCGGTCAATCGCGGCCGGTCAAGTAAACCCAGGAAAGTCACAGGAGCCGCTCTCCTGCTGGTGAGCGGCTCCTATGCCTTTGGCGTTAGCTGTTGCTTAAAGCTTTGCTGCTACTTCGGCGGGATTGTCATGCTCTTGGCCTCTTTGGAGGCCTCGGCCGGAGCGACGATCTTGACGCCACCGGGAAGCGCCGCATCGACCTGTTCGACGTACGTCGCACGAGTGGCCGGCTGCCCGAACTTAGAGAAGTCAAGCGGTGCGGTAAGACCCTGCGTGTCGACCTTGACCTTGCGCGCCGCGCTCATGATGCCGCTGCGCGTCATGTCCTTGTCTTTGCACGCTTGCTCCAACACTGCCTGGTAGGCGATGCCAGAGACATAGCCGATGTTCACACCGTCCTGAAGAGGATCGGTGTACTTGGCATCGGCGAAGTCCTGCGTGACCTTCTTGACGATCGGCGTGTCGGCAGACATCGGAGCGACGAAATGACCGCGGTAGAAGTGCGAGAGTGCGTCCTTCGCCGGCGTATCGAGCATCGTCGGAGCGAAGGTCGGATTAACGCCGATGATCGGCAGGTCAGCCATTCCTTGTGCAGCCATCTGAGTCGCCACCGAACCGGTCTGGACCGGAGTCGTCGTGACCATTACGGCCTTCACGCCCTGGCTCTTCAGTTGCGTGACCGCGGCGCTCATATCCTGATCGGTGCCGGCAATCTGCACCTTAACGAGTTCCTGCTTATGCTCATCCGCGAAATGCTGGGCTCCGAGCAGTCCATCGTTGCCGTACTCGCCGGTGATGTAGATGATGCCGAGCTTGTCGTTGTCCTTGATCAGTCCCTGCTTCTGGACGTAGGCCATGGCATTGATCATCTCGATCGCGTAGGTCGCGCCGACCTGCAAAATTGCCTTGCTGGAGAGGTTGCCGGTTGCCCAGGACGTGGGTATCGACAGCATGTTGTCACTCTCGATCTGCGATTTGAGCGCGGCCACGATGGGCGAGCCCAGCAACTGCAGCATTCCGGCAACGTCGTTCTTCATGCCGGCGTACAGCGTGAGTGCCTTGTCTGCGCTGTAGCCATCGTCACGAACCTCGAGCTTGATCTTGCGCCCGCAAATCCCGCCGCTTTTGTTGATGTCATTCGCCCACAGCTGGTTGCCCTCGGCCTGCGCGAGCCCGGTTACCTTGAATACCCCGCTCTCGTCAACGAGTACGCCGAGACTGATCGTGTCGTTAGTGACGCCGTAGTCCGTCTTCACCCCGCCGGCGCCGGCCTTCGCTTCTCCGCTCGATCCGCCTTTGGTGCTGCACGCTGCGAGTGACATGGTCACGGCCACAGTCCCCACGATTAACGCACGATTAATTCTGCGCATCCTTGTGTCCCGCCTATCCGAACCCTGCGGTTCGTGTCGATTAATTCTTTCGAACAGCAATTAGATTTACACCCCAGACGACTGAGGAGACAAGGATCGCGCGCCGTTGTATACAAATCGCAACACTTCTCAGTGTCCACCCGCCTCGCCCGCGTGAACTCCCGGCAAAAGGCGCCCGACGGCACCTTGTAGATTCAGGTGAAGCCTCGCGAGTTCGGCTTCGAGGCTTGCGCATCCAGACCGAAAAAGGGGCCGACCAACATGACCGAAGAGATTGTCAAGGGCTGTCCGTCGACGCTGGGCGACGACGTCCAGCTCAACACGACCACCCTGATCCGCCATGCCGCGCGGACACACTCCGAGCAGCAGATCGTCTATCGGAAACCCAATGGGGACTGGGATCGCTACTCCTACGCCGACTGCTACGCGCGAATCAAGCGGGCCGCCAACGCATTGCGTGGCCTAGGCGCGCAACCGGGCGATCGTATCGGCGTACTGGACTGGAACAGCCACCGACACTTCGAGCTCTACTGGGCGATCCCTGGCATCGCAGCGGCAATGCTCCAGATGAACCTGCGGCTCGCCCCCGAAGATCTAAGCTTCGTGGTCAACCACAGCGAGACGTCGTACATCGCCGTCGACGAGTCGCTGCTGTCCGTTGCCGAAGCGATCGCCCCAAAACTCAAGCACATCCGTGGTTGGGTGATCATGTCCGACAAGCCGTTGTCGCAGATCGACACGACACTGTCGCCGATCCATCACTACGAGGACCTCCTGGCCGAAGCCGAACCGGAGATCGACTGGCCGCAGATCGACGAGCGTTCGGCGTACAGCGCGTGTTATACGACCGGCACCACCGGTGCTCCCAAGGGCGTGTACTACTCGCATCGATCGATCTATCTGCACGCCTATTCCCAGGCGGCAAATCTCGGCATGTCGATCAACGACTGCACCATGCTCATCACCCCGATGTTCCATGGAAACTGCTGGGGACTTCCGCAGTCGGCCGTTCTGATGGCCAACAAAATCGTCCTTCCCGGACGGTTTTTGGCCGACGAGATCGCGCCGTTGACCGATGCCCTGATCGCCGAAGGTGTGACGATCGCGAACGGCGCCCCCGCGATCTTCCAGCCGATGCTGCAGCATATTGCTTCTCTCAAGGAGAAGCCGGACCTGCGCAACGCGCGGCTGCTCTCCGGGGCCACCGAACCACCACTGTCGATGATGCGTGGGTTCAGCGAACTGACCGGCGCGCAGGTCGTCCACGCGTACGGTGCCACGGAGACGTCGCCGATGGTCGCGATGAACTTCCCCAAACCCTCACTCAAAGAGACCCTCACCGAGGACGAGCGCTGGGACCTCATGCGTAAGCAAGGGCTCCCCTTGTCCGGTGTCGACTTCAAGATCCTTGATGCGGCGGAAAAGGAGATGCCCTTCGACGGAACGTCGGTGGGCGAGATCTGCGTGCGCGGCCCATGGATCAGCACCAGCTATCACGATCTTGCCGACTCTGCCGAGCGATTCACTGCGGACGGCTACTGGCGCAGCGGCGAC
The DNA here is from genome assembly GCF_003003235.1 of Antricoccus suffuscus. Taxonomy (NCBI): domain Bacteria; kingdom Bacillati; phylum Actinomycetota; class Actinomycetes; order Geodermatophilales; family Antricoccaceae; genus Antricoccus; species Antricoccus suffuscus. The sequence continues at coordinate 18,941 of NZ_PVUE01000002.1, read as the reverse complement.
GTAGGCGCGATCGACACCAACGGCTACCTCAAGGTGACCGACCGGATTAAAGACGTGATCAAGAGCGGCGGTGAATGGATCTCCTCGATCGACATGGAAAACGCGATCGTCGGGCACCCATCCGTCGTGGAAGCCGCCGTCGTGGGGATACCGCACGCGAAATGGCAGGAACGCCCGCTCGCACTGGTGGTCACCGCGCCCGGAGTAACACTCACTAAAGATGACATCTACGAACTGCTCGATACGTCGTTCGCCAAATGGCAGCTGCCGGACCAGGTGTTGTTCGTCGATGAGATCCCCAAAACGAGCGTCGGCAAGTTCGACAAGAAGCACATCCGCGCCGACCACGCCGACGACTACGCCGGCGCTTAGCACCCAATCCCTACCCCACACCGGATCTACGGAGGCCCGATGCCGTCAGTACAGCTCAGCAAGCCCGCCGAGGGAATAACTCAGATCACGCTCAACCGGCCGGACAATCTCAACACGATGAACGCCGAGCTCGTCGGTGAGCTTGGCGACGCGCTCACCGAAATCAACGCCGACCGCGACTGCCGCGTGGTAATCCTCACCGGCGCAGGTCGCGGGTTCTGCGCCGGGCTAGACCTCAAGGGGTACGGCGACGATCCGGAGCTGCGCGCCGGCAACCCGGTGATGACGGGCCTCGACCGGCAACGCGAAATCGCGGCGTTAGCTCTGCAGTTGCATCAACTACGTCAGCCGGTCATCGCCGCCGTCAACGGTCCGGCAGCCGGCGGCGGGCTCGCGCTCGTCTGCGCTAGCGACATCCGGATCGCCGCGGACCCGGCGATCTTCGCCGTATCCTTCATCCGCGCCGGCTTCTCGGCCTGCGATATCGGCGTCTCATGGCTGCTCCCCCGGATCGTCGGTGCGGGTCACGCGCACGAGCTAATGCTCACCGGCCGACGTTTTGACTCCGCTGAAGCCCTGCGCATCGGCTTGGTGACCGAGGTCGTGGGCCCGGACCTGCTCCTGGAGACCGCGATCGAGAAGGCAAAGGAAATCATGCTCAACCCGCCGTTCTCGGTCGAGCTCACGAAACAAGGCATGTGGCTGGCGGTGGAGAACCCCTCCTTCGCCGCGGCCGTGGAGTTGGAGAACAGGCAACAGATCCTCACCTCAATGACTCAAGACGCCAAGGAAGCCTCGGCCGCGTTCCTGGAGAAGCGGGCTCCGACGTACCACCGCAAGTGAGGTCCGCCCAAGTTAGAAGCCGCCGCTCGGACCCTCGGACTCGGCGAGACCGGCGATGCGCAACGCGGCGCCCTTCGCCGCGGCCAGATCGTAATGCTTGCGGGTGACGATTCGCTGGGCGTATAGGCCACCGCCGGCCTGCACGTTGGTGACCTGCTTCCAGCCGCCATAAGCATCCGCCGTCAGGTCGCGGATCGTGTGAAACAGCCTCGTACGGTATTCGCCGTCCACGTCACCTCGAGTGGACATGTACTTGCGCGCCAAGTCGCCCACTTCCGGGTTCTCGAGGTCCGCACGCGAGGGCGCCGTCACGATCGCGCCTCCGGCTATATCGTGCAGATGCCGCACCATCAGGTTGTAGTTCGCCGCACCGGTGTATTTCCCGGCGTTCGTGTAAAGCTCATTCGGGAACACCGCGCCGAAGATCCCGGTCTCCGCGTTGGTCAGGGCCGCTTCAAGACAGGCCCGCACCACGGTCGCATGGATGATCATCTCGGAGATCTTCTCCTTGACATGTCCGACGCGATCCAGTCCATTGGCCTCGGCGATCAACTGTGCGAGGCCAACCAGTACGTCAGAGCCGTCCGCCATAGAGCTCAGTCCGCCGAGCCGTTCCCACAGCCCGAGCGAATGCGCGAACACAGATGCGCTCTCGACCTCGCCGTCCAGCAGGATCCGCTCGGTGGGAACGAAGACGTCATCGAAAATGACGAACCCTTCGGGGAAGTGCTCAATGCCAGAGACCGGGAAGTCTCGCAGATCGTCGTGCCTGGGTGCGTACGTCGTATTGATGATCTTGACACCAGGTGCATTGACCGGAATGACTGCGGCGATAGCGTAGTCTTCCTCTCCGGCTCGCATAGCCTTGGTCGGGATGGTCATCAGCTCATGCCCAAATGATGCAGCGGTGATGTGCAGTTTGGCACCGCGGATCACGACCCCGTCCGAACGCCGTTCCACGACGCGGACGTAGGAGTCGGGGTCGTCTTGTTTACTAGGCGACAGCGACCGATCACCTTTGGCGTCGGTAATGCACTGCGTAACGCGCAGGTCCCGACGCTGCGCGTCCTCGACGAAGGCGTTGATCCTGTCGACGTACTGCGGCGCGCTTTTCGACAACCGGCTGGCCGCTGTCGTCAGGGTCATCAGCGACGTGTAGGTCACGTGCGCCATCATGCCGGCCTTGTGCACGAGGTCGACCTTGTCGCGGAGGTCCTGAGGCGACGTCGGAATCCCGCTCAGCGGGCTCTGCCCGTCGACCGCTTGGGTGGCGAGCCAGTCGTAGCCGTCGGCGACGTTTTGCACTGCCGGCCCCAGGATCGGATGAGAGACGAGGTCCTCGACTCTCTCCCCTTCGAAGTAGGTGGCCCGTCCGTCAGAGAGCGATGCCTTGTATTGGTCTCCGGTGAGCATGTGTACGTCCTTTCCAATGGCCTGCGGGACGTTCCCGTCAAGTCGTCTGTGCGCGTCCCCTGTCACGGATGCCTTCGCGGCGGCGTTCTACCTCCGCAGGGTCGAAGCCACGGGCTAGCCAGTCGCGGCCGGTGCGGCCCTCGACCTGGTAACCGTCGCCGATTTGCTGCAGCTCAATATCACGATAGGACGCCAGCAGGGTGCGGACCGCGTCCTGCTCGTTGCTGACGATCGAGGCTGCTATCCGGCCGGCGGCCGACAGCAGGTCCTCGTGGGCGACCACTTCAGTTACCAACCCGGCCCGGAGCGCATCCTGCGCGGTCAGAAAGTCGCCGGTCAGGCTCATCCGTCGGGCCAACCCGCGGCCGACCAGCAACGGCAGCAGCACCGATAGCCCCCAGCCCGGCAGCACGCCGACGCGCGTGTGGGTGTCGGCGAAGCGGGCGCGTTCGGACGCGATCAGGATGTCGCAGTTCAGGGCAATCTCGAAACCACCCGTGACGGCGACCCCATTGATCGCGCCGATAACCGGTTTCGACAACACCGGCCACGGGTACGGCGACGCGGACTCGGATGCCGAACCGGCGCCGAGGTTGGCGCCCGTGCTCCCAAGTTCCTTTAGGTCAAGGCCCGCGCAGAAAGCCGGGTCGGCACCGGTCAGAATGACCACGTCGGCATCCGCGTTGGTGTCCAGGTCCGACATCACGCGCGCGAGCTCATCTTTCAGCTCGCGGCTGATGGCGTTGCGCGACTCGGGACGGTTAAGCGTCACCGTCGCTACACGATCCGCTACGTCAACGGTAACTACCGAGCTAGACATTCAGATCTCCTTACGAGGCTGCATCGAGTACGCCGGCCGCGAGACGTTCACTTGCCGCCGCTCGTCCGCCGAGTAGTGCCGCATCGCTCGCGGCCCGCTTGTAGTAGAGATGCGTGGGATGTTCCCAGGTGAAGCCGATCCCGCCGTGCACCTGCACGGTGTCCTTGGCGACCCGGCGATAGGCGTCTGCGGTGACCACCGTCGCGAGGTCGACCGCGACGCGCGCGTCGTCAACGCTGTCATCGTCAAGGGCCCACGCCGCGTGGTACGCCGTCGACCGTGCGTCCTCGACGGCGACGAGCATGTCGGCACAGCGATGTTTGACGCCCTGAAACCCACCAATGGGCCGGCCGAACTGTAGGCGTGTCTTCGCATATTCGACGGAGATGTCCAGCAGTCGCTGCGATCCGCCGACCGCCTCGGCCGCTAGGACGACGGCACCCACGTCGCGGGCCTTCGCCACTGCCTCGTCACCGCCGCCGACAGCGCCGACAACGGTTCCTGGCGCGTCGCGCAACGTCACGACGGCCATTCGCCGGGTCTGATCCAGAGTCGTCTGTGGCTCGCGGGTAACACCCGGTGCGGACGGGTCGACCAAGAACAGTGTCGGGCCGCTAGGTGTCTGCGCCAGTACGAGCAGTGCATCCGCCGCCGCACCATCAATCACGTGAGACTGTGCGCCAGTCAGCGTCCAGCCATCGGACACCTGAGCGGCCGTGACGGATCCATTAGCCGGTTGCCACTGGCCGGAGGCATCGGTGGCCGCGAGTGCGACGACCTTCTGCCCAGTGATGATCTCGGTAAGGAGGGCCTTCCTAGGTCCCTCGTCCGCGCTGTGTAGCAGTGCCGTCGCCGACAGGGCGACGGTGCTCAAGAAGGGACTGCAGGCAACCACACGTCCACACTCTTCAGCAATAATCGCCAAATCCACGATCCCCCGGCCCTCACCGCCGTACTCCTCCGGCACCGCCAGACCGAGAATCCCGAGGTCGCCACCGAGCCTCCGCCATACTTCGCGGTCGAAACCCTCGGGGGTGTCCATGAGCCGACGTACCTCGGTCTCTGGCCACGCATCGGCGCAGAATGTCCGCACCAATGCACGCATGTCGCGCTGTTCCTCGGTGAACTCGAACTCGGCCACTTTTCCTCCACGTCGTTCAGTTAGCGATTGGTTGTTGGTGGGTCAGCCGCGCGGGATGTCGCGCCAGGCCTTTCCGATGTCTACTCGAATGTCTCCGGAGAGCCCAAGCAGTCGTTCGCCGATGACGTTGCGCAGCACCTCCGAGGTGCCACCTTCGATGGTGTTAGCCCTCGAACGAAGGAATTTGCGCGCGAAGTCCTCGCCATCGGTCGGTTCCGGCGTACCGTCCGGCCGCGGCTGGTAACCGCTGTAGATAGTCCCCTCGATGCCGAGCATGTCCATGCAGAACTCGTAGACGTCCTGGTTGAGCTCGGCACCCACCAACTTGCCGATCGAGCCGCGCGGGCCGGCGGCGGCATCGCCTCGTTCGGCGCGGTGCCGCTGCCCGGTCAGCCGCGAACTGTCGGCGCGGGCAAACAGCGACAGCAGCCGTTCGCGGAGCGCCGGCGTACGCAAGTCCGGCCGGTCCTTCCACAATCGCAGCGCCGACCCAATCGAGCCGCTGCCGCGCAGGCTCGAGCCACCACCGATGGCATTGCGCTCATTCATGAGCGTTGTCATCGCGACCCGCCAGCCTTCGCCGACGTCACCGAGCCGGTGGGCATCAGGAATATGGGCGTCGCGGATGTAGACCTCGTTGAACTCGGCCTCGCCAGTCATCTGACGCAGCGGTCGCACCTCGACGCCGGGATCGTGCATGTCCAGTACGAAGTAGGTCAGGCCGCGATGCTTCGGCGCGCCGGGGTCGGTGCGCGCCAGCAGTAGTGCCCGCCGCGCCTTGTGCGCTGCACTGGTCCAGACCTTCTGTCCGTTGATGACCCATTCGCCGTCCGCCTGGACCGCGCTGGTCGCCAGGCCCGCCAGGTCCGAGCCCGCGCCGGGCTCGCTGAACAGCTGACACCAGATCTCGTCACAGATGTAGAGCGGGCGCAGCAACTGTCGCTTAAGGTCCTCGCTGCCGTGGGCCTCGACCGTCGGCCCGGCCATGCCATAACCCATCGGGTTGAGCGCAAACGGCACGGGCCCACCGGCCCCCTGCAAGATGCGGTCGACATCTGCCTGTAGGCCCGGTTCGAGGCCCAGACCGCCAAGCCCTTTAGGGAACTGGATCCAGGCAAGACCGGCATCAAAGCAGGCTTCCATGAACTCACGTCGCGGTGTCGTTGTCGGAGGATGCTCGGCGACCACCCGGCGGGCGGTCTCGATGGCGATTGCCCGGCCGGCGGACTGCTGCGCGGGTTCGGAATCTGCAGTGGTTAATGCGCTCATCAATTCCCCAATGTGTCGATATGCCCGATATATGTCGATATGTGTGTCGAAGCAATCAAACCTCGGATCCGGTCAGGCGACAACGCCCGCGGCGCGCAAATCCTTGATCGCATCGTCGTCGTACCCTGCCTCGCGAAGTACGTCGTCGCTGTGCTGTCCCAGAGTCGGCGCCATCGTTGGCCGTGCCTTCTCGGTGCCTGCGACAGTCAATGGGCTGTCCACCGTCATGTATTCGCTATCGACGATGGGCACCAAGTAGCCGTTGTCGATCAGCTGTTGGTCGTTCGGGATGTCTTCGGCACTGGCGACTACTTCGAAGACAAGCCCGGCGTCCAGCAGGATCCGCTGCCACTCGGACCGGTCCTTAGTCGCGAAGACTTCATCGAGGATGCCGATCAGCTCCGGCCCGTGGCCGAACCTGTCCTTCTGGGTCACGAACCGCGGATCCTCGGCAAGCTCTGGGCGCGCAATGCAGTCGACCAGAATCGGCCATTGCTTCGTCTCGTTGAGGATCGTCAGCACGATCCACTTATCGTCGCGGCACCGGTAGTAGCAGCTCAGTGGCCGGCCACCCTGGGCCCGCGGCGGACGCGGCTCGAACTGCGCCCCTACCAAGGCGGCCTGCGCATTGAACCCATTCGCCCAGACACCACTGGAGACCAGCGACGATCGAACCAGCGAACCCTTCCCCGTCACGGTGCGTTCATAAAGTCCCATCATGATCGCCGAGAAGAACGACATGGCGGAGGGATGGTCCCCCATTCCGGGCAACGAGCGGACAGGCTCGGCATCATGATGCTCCCGAACGGCATCCATGAGCCCTGAACGCGCCCACCACCCGGTCATGTCAAATCCCGGCTTGGTCGCCTCGGCGCCGGTCTCGCCAAATCCCGTGAACGACGCGTAAACGAGCCGGTCGTTCAGCAGCGCGAGCGTGTCGTAGTCGATCGCGAGCTTGTCGCGCACCGGGAGCGGATAGTTGGTGAGAAAGACGTCCGCGTCCCCTACCAACTTGTGGATCACTGCCTGACCTGCCGGCTTTGTCAGGTCCAGCGCCAGGCCCCGTTTGCTGCGGTTATCCATCATCCAGCTGTAGTTGAGTTCGCTTTTTGGCATGCCGGGGAAGGTATAGAGCTGACGACCCGGATCGCCCGCACCGGGCGGCTCTATTTTGATTACGTCGGCACCGAAGTCGGACAACACGGCCGCCGCGGCCGGGGCGGCGATGAAACTCGCGCAATCGATGACCTTGAGACCTTCAAATATCTTCTTCAACCGCGCACCTCGTTCATCGTGACAACTTGTCCGGCTCCTTATCTGACCACACCCCGCCAAATGCCTACACGCCCAGCCTCGCTCGGCCTCGTCTGCTCCAAATGCGCTCCGGTAGCGTGGGAGCCATGGCTGATCGCGAATACGGATTCAAAACAAGAGCGATACACGCGGGCAACATTCCGGACGCCGTTCACGGCTCTCGGGCATTACCGATCTACCAGACGACAGCGTTCGTCTTTGACGACACGGACGATGCCGCCGCTCGTTTTGCATTGCAGAAATACGGCAATATCTACTCCCGGCTCGGCAACCCGACCGTTGCCTCGTTTGAGGAGCGGATCGCAAGCCTCGAGGGCGGGATCGGCGCCGTCGCCACGTCGAGTGGGCTCGCCGCGCAGTACATCACGTTTACCTCACTCGCTGGAAGCGGTGATCACATCGTCGCATCGGCAGGTCTGTACGGCGGATCGATCACGCAACTCGACGTGACGCTGGGCCGGTTTGGCGTCAAGACCACGTTTGTGCAGAGCGACGATCCGGCAGCGTACGCCGCCGCGATCACCAACGAAACGAAGCTGCTGTTCGCTGAGTCTATCGCGAACCCGTCCGGCGAGATCGCGGATATAGAAGGACTCTCAGAAGTGGCACACGCCGCCGGGATCCCGTTGATCATCGACTCGACGATCGCGACGCCGTACCTTTGCCGTCCCATTGACTGGGGTGCCGACATCGTCACACACTCGGCCACCAAGTTCCTCGGCGGCCACGGCACGACGCTGGGCGGCGTTGTCGTGGAGTCCGGCCGTTTTGACTGGTCCAGCGAGAAGTTCCCCCTGTTCCACGAGCCGGTGGCGTCGTACGGCGGATTGACCTGGGCGGACAACTTCGCTGAGTATGCGTTCCTCACCCGGCTGCGTGCCGAGCAGTTGCGCGACATCGGCCCTACCCTCGCGCCGCAATCGGCCGCACTACTCGCACAAGGCGTCGAGACACTTCCGATTCGGATGCAGTCCCACATGGACAACGCTCGTGCCGTCGCAGAATGGCTGGACGCGGACGACCGGATCGAATACGTCAACTGGGCCGGGCTGCCTTCGCACCCTCATCACGAGCGCGCTAAGAAATACCTACCAAAAGGGCCAGGCGCGGTGTTCAGCTTCGGCGTGAAGGGCGGACGAGAGGTCGGTCGCGGCCTCATCGAGGCGGTCAACTTGGCCAGCCATGTCGCCAACATTGGTGACACCAAGACGCTCATCATTCACCCGGCCTCGACCACGCACGCACAACTCACCGAACAGCAGCTGATCGATGGCGGCGTGCAGCCGGGACTCGTGCGACTTAGTGTGGGTATCGAGGACGTCGAGGACATCATCTACGACCTCGACCAAGCGCTTGCCAGTGCAACGGAGGCAACATCATGACACCAACTGTGACCACAACCCTGCCAAACGGGCTGAGCTTCGAGGTCCCCGCGGACTCTCCGCTGGCGAAGTTGCACAACCCGGAGCGCAGCTGGGATGGACCGAGCGCCACAGACCGCATCAAGTTACTGCGTTCGGCGAAGTCGATCGCAGTGGTCGGCGCCTCCGCAAACCCGGCCCGCTCGAGCTACTTCGTCGGCACCTACCTGTTGCAGTCCACCGATTACAAGGTGTACTTCGTCAACCCGAACGCCGACACGATCCTCGGCCAAAAGGTCTACCCGGACCTCGCTTCATTGCCCGAAGTGCCCGACATCGTTGACGTTTTCCGTAAGGCAGCCGACGTACCGGCAGTTGTCGAGGACGCCCACGCGGTCGGCGCCAAAGCAATCTGGGTCCAGCTGGGCATCTGGAACGAAGACGCTGCACGCCGCGCTGAACAACTCGGAATGAGCGTCGTCATGGACCGCTGCATCAAGATCGAACACGCCCGCTTCCACGGCGGGCTGCACCTAATGGGCTTCGATACCGGCCAGATCACCAGCCGACGTACCGTCCGTTGAGCGCTTAGAATCCAGGCAGATCGACTTGAGTCAGCATCTGGTGCATGATGGACGGCTTCGTGTCTGATGCGTGCGGCAGCTTCGCCTGAACGACTCCGTCGCTCAGGACTGTCACGCTGGAGCCCTCGAAGTAGTCGGCGTACTTCTTGCCGTTCGCCGTGTCGCCAGAGGCAAGATCGTCCTTGACTTTGCCTTCAAGGTCTTTCGCGGCAGCGTCATCGTCGGTCTTCACGCACAACATCGAGGTGACACCTTTGCCAATCGCGCGAACGCCCACGGCAACTAGGTGATCGTCGGTGCCGATATCTGTGATGAACGCCGCGACAACGTCACCGAGGCAATCGCTAACCGCGACAATTTCGGCGTCGTCGGCGAGGCTGTCGTCCTTCGAATCGACGAGCGCCATGTCCGCGTCCGCAGAACCAAGCACGATGTCGTCGCCCTTCGGCTGCACCTGCGCGATCTGGACCGTGATCGGCTTGGTGACGTCCATCTTCTGGCTCAGCACGTCGTCGCCCTCGTATCCAAGGGACCCGGCCGCGGACTTGACCTCCTCACCGTCCTGCCCACCCGCGATGAGCGTGACCATAGCTGGCGCGGGACCCGCCGAAATCGCGTAGTCGGCAGCGTTGAGACTTAGAGCGAGCTTCTCGGCAACTCCGGGGCCCGTCTGCAAAGATGTGGCACCGAGTTGGGTCATGATATTCCAAGCGCCTTTATCTTGATCCGCGAGAACGGCCAGCCGCTTTGACTCACCAAACTCGATGTACCTGGTCTTCTCGACCGCATTGGCGCTGATTCGGCTCAGTCCTACGCGCAACAGCTGGTTTGGCGCGGCCGGTGTGGACGGCGTACTACTACTGCTACTCGACTCGGCGTCGCCGTGTTGGAGGTCAATACCTCCCGAGCAGGCAGTGAGAAGCAGTGCCCCCACAACGGCTGTCGAAATTTGGATACACAGTCGGCGAGAACTCATTAATGCAGGTTACCGCGCGTCATTCCAGTCCTCATGCTGACGGCGCAACTCGCGCTTGAGAAACTTGCCAGCGCCGGACATCGAGAACTCCTCAACAATATCCAGACTCCGAGGACACTTGTAGCCGGCAATCTCCGTCCTCCCCGGCCCCGACCGCTGCTACGCGGCTAGTAGCCGGGGAGCGCCGGAAGATCGCGGGAGAGGACCATTTGCAGGATAGTGTTCGCCTGGCCATTGGCGGTGTTGTCAGCCGTCATCTTGACAACACCGCCTGCCGCGACAACGTCGACATTCTCGAAAAACTTCGTGTAGGGCTGGCCGTTGCTCATCGTGCCGTTCTTCAGCGCATCCGCGACATCTGTCGCAATGCCCTTCGCTTCGGCGGGGCTCTTGGGTTTCACGCACATCACCGACTGGGCGCCTCTGTCCACCGAACGGACCCCAACACCCAACAAATCAATGTTTTCGCTGTTGGGCGCGATCTGTGCCGCCACGACGTCGCCCAGGCACTCGACTACCGCGGCTACCTCATCAAGGTCGGTGAGACTCTCGCCGTCCGGGTCGACCGATTCGAGTTTGGCGCCAGGCCCACCGACGACCAAATCGTCGCCCTTCGGCTCGACTTGTGCCACCGTGACCGTGAGGGGATTCTCCAGATCGAGTTTCTGGGAGAGCACACCCGCGCCTTCGTAACCTGCTTTCTTGGCCGCGCTCGTTATCGTGTCGGCGTCCTGGCCGCCGGCGACGAGAGTGAGCCGGCCCGGCGGCTGGCCTATCGAAATCGAATATTCGGCGGCAGACAAGTCGGCGCCGATAGTCGCGGCTTGCTTCGGCCCTGTCGCGAAGGCGTCTATCGAACCGCTCAGCGCCAGTAACTTCCACGTCTCAGTTTCCTTGGCCGCCAGTACGGAGAGCGCTGCAGTATCACCGAAGCTCGCGAAGAGATCCTTCGCCGCGAGAGAGGAGTCGAAACGACTGAGTGCCAGGTGCAGCGTCGAATTATCAGCGGTCGATCCGCTCCTCGTGGCCCCGCTGCCACCGCCAGTATTGCTGGTGCCGCGAGTCGACAGGTCGCCACCGCCCGAGCACCCCGCGACTAATAAGAGCCCGCTGATGACACAGACAGCCGAAAGAGAAATCCCCGCCCTATTCATGTCGAGATCATACGCATACATAAAGTAGAGGTGAATAGATCGCCTACATTCTCAGGGTCACCACTGAGTTATCCGTCGTACTGGCGACGAAGTTCGCGCTTGAGAATCTTGCCAGCGCCGGACATCGGGAACTCCTCAACAATATCCAGACTCCGAGGACACTTGTAGCCGGCAATCTGCGCTCGACAGTGTTCGCGTAGCTCGTCGATGGTCAGACTCGCATCCGGCACAAGGATCACGACGGCATGAACCCGCTCGCCCCAATCCTGGTCAGGAACTCCGATCACCGCACAAGCCGCAACCGAAGGATGCCTGGCAATCACGTTTTCGACCTCAATCGAATAAACGTTTTCGCCGCCAGTGATGATCATGTCCTTGATCCGGTCGGCGATGTACACGTAGCCGTCCTCATCCATCCAGCCGCCGTCACCGGTGTGCATCCAGCCGTCACGCAGCGCGTGCGCCGTCTCGTCGGGTTTCTTCCAGTAGCCCAGCATCACGTGGTCGCCGGACACGCAGATCTCACCGACAACGCCGCGGTCGACCTCGTTGTCTTCTGCATCAACGATTTTGACCAGAGAATAGGGCGCGGCGCGGCCTGCCGATCTGCTCCGCTTGGGGTCGCGGTGATCGACGTCCGGAAGGATGGTCGCAATCGGTGAAAGCTCGGTCATTCCATAGAGTTGAGTGAATTGCGCCTTCGGGAAGGCCTTGCGCGCTCGACCCAGCAACGCATCGGAAATAGGCGAAGCGCCATAAGCAACGTGTGTCACCGACGACAGGTCGTAGTCCCCGACGTGCGGGTCGTCGACGAGCATCTGGATCATCGTCGGCACCAGTAGCACCGCGTCGACCTGATGTTGCGCGATTGCTTCGAGCACCACGACCGGCGCGAACGCCGGAATCATGACGTGGCAGTTACCCAGGGCCGAGCCGGCCGTCCACGCGGCGAGATCCGCCAAGTGGAACATCGGCGCCGCATGCAAGAGCCTGCCGCGATGCGGCAGCCACGAGGACGTTGACGCGCCAATCGCGGAGGTCATCAGGTTGCGGTGGCTGAGCATCACGCCCTTCGGCGTACCGGTCGTACCGCCGGTGTAGAACAGCGCCGCCAAGTCGTCCCCGGATCGGTGCGCGTCTTCGACCGGTTCGCTGCTGTCAATGAGTTCTTCGAATCCGAGCATGTCGTCGGGTACGGCGTCCTCGCCGCAGTAGATAACATTCTTGAGCCCGCCATATGCCTCTCTCAACGCGGGTACAAGGCCTTTGAAGGTCTCGTCGACGACGATGGTCCTGGCTTCCGCCTCGTCGAGCGAATACGCGATCTCGCTGACGCTCCAGCGGACGTTGACCGGCACGATCACACCGTCCGCCCATGGAATTGCGCACAAGATCTCGTGAAAGTAGTCCGAGTTGAGCGAAAGAATCGCGACCCGGTCACCTGGTCCCACACCCAGCCCTTGAAGTCCACCGGCAAGTCTCGCGACCCGGTCGATCGACTCCCGGTGTGTCCGAACGCGATCGCCGAATATCGTCGCCGGACTATCGGGCTGCTGTTGAACGTTACGGTGTAACGATTGAGTGAGGTACATCTGAATCGCCTCTTCCAACCCACGCGTCTAGATTTTGCGGTTGCCGGTCCAGTACTGGTCTCGCAATCGACGCTTGAACATCTTGCCGGAGTCCTCACGCGGCAACCGCTCCTCGAAGACGACGACCCTCGGAGTCTTGTACTTCGCAAGATTCGTTGTGACATAGGACTTGATGTCCTCTTCGCTGACCGTGGCGCCGTCCTCAAGTTCGACGTGTGCGGCGAGTACTTCGCCAAGGTCTGGATCGGGAATCCCGAAGACCGCCACGTCCGCGACCCCGTCCATGCCGAGCAGACTTCCCTCGATCTCGGCCGGGTAGATGTTCACGCCCCCGGAGATCACCATGTAGTTGGCGCGATCACTTAGATAAAGGAAGCCGTCCTCGTCGAGGTAACCGATGTCACCGACCGTGACGAAGCCGTCCTGCTCGATCGACCGGCGCTTCTCATCGTCGTTGAGATAGGTGAAGTCCGGCCACGCATCGAACGGTTTCATGTAGACCATCCCGGACTCGCCAACCGGCACGGGCTGATTGTCGGCACCCAGGATCCGCAATTGCGCACCTGCGAATGCGCGTCCAACAGTTCCCGGATGCGCGAGCGCCTCCTCGCTGCTGCACAGGACGACAGCGCCGGTCTCCGTGCCGCCGTAGTACTCCCAAATGATTGGGCCGAACCACTTGATCATTTGCTCCTTGACGTCGGCCGGGCATGGCGCAGCCGCGTGAATGACGGCCTCGAGAGAGGAGACGTCGTACTTCTCGCGGACCTCCTTGGGCAGCTTGAGCAGCCGGATAAACATCGTCGGGACGACTTGCACCTCGTCAATACGATGCTTTTCAATCAGGGCCAGGAACTCTTCTGGATCAAACTTCGGCATGATCACGGTCTCTATTCCCATAGCGACGGCGAACAGCGCCAGGACATTCGGCGAAGAGTGATACATCGGAGCTGGCACCAGGGTCTTACCGCCGGGCTTCAGCTTCATTAAGTCAACAACTACCCCTGCGATCTCTTCGGACTTCCCCTCCGCGACGGGATTGCGGCGAATGCCCTTGGCGAGCCCCGTCGTACCGGACGAGTAGATGACGCTCATCGGTGGGTCGTCGGTAGGCGGCGTCACGAGCTCCGAGGTCGCCAGCTCATCCAGAGTCCGATAGCGGCCGGTCAGTGGCACGTCGCCAAGGCCATAAGCTTCGCGAATTTCGGGCGGGGTCTCTACCTCGACGATCGTGGCACCCTCAGGCAGGAATTTCTCGACGGCCGGCAGCAGATCGGTGTGCGCGATCACGACCTTGGCCCCACTGTCGGTGAGCACATGCTGCAGATCCTCACCGGTCCAGTGCCAGTTCACCGGAATCGGCACGGCGCCGATGGCCGACGCCGCCATGTTTGCCTCCAGAAAAGCGATCTCGTTACGCAGAACGAACGCGTAGTGATCGCCAGGACCCACTCCGAGCTTGCCGAGTCCGGCGCCGATGCGCGCCGCGCGCTCCTTGACCTCTGCAATCGTCCGTGATCGCTTGCCTGAAATAACCTGTGGATCACTCATGTGTCCTACCCCTCCGGTCGTCACGTGAGATATGCGTACCATCTCACCGACCATTTGAGAACCGGCTGAACCGAATTCGGCACCCTTACAACGCATCCGCCTACCGCGCTCAGGAAACAGACTGTTCTGCGCGGGATTTGTTTGCCATCCGAAGACGTCTGGGATGATCGGCGTATGCCAAGTTCTGTGGAGTTGATTCGCGCCTCGACGCTCGCCAGCGTCGCCGAGTATGCGTATGCCGCGACCGCGCCGAAGGATGCGCGACTGATCTTCCTGGCTGGCGCGTGCCCGCTCAGCGAGGATGGGACGACCGTAGCGGTCGGTGATTACGCGGGCCAGGCCGCTGCGTGCGTCGAGACGATGACACGCGCGCTGGAGGCCGCCGGAGCGACGATCGAGGACGTCATCAGCACTCGTGTGCTTGTCGCATCGTCTAATCAGGCGGACCTCGTTGCTGTCTGGGAGATCGTGCGCGACGCGTTCGATGGGCATGACGTTCCGAGCACACTCATGGGGGTCACGGTGCTGGGCTATGACGATCAGTTGGTGGAGCTCGAATCGGTCGCCGCTGTCGTTGACTGAGCCAGTAGACGCGCCTGTTGCCGGCCACATTTATGCTTGGACGAATTCCGATGTCCGTTGGGTAAGCGTTGGATTCGTGCCTATGAACGGTGCAAAGCAAAGGACCCTGGCCAGCATCTAGGCTGGCCAGGGTCCTTCTTTTAGTAGCGGGGGCAGGATTTGAACCTACGACCTCTGGGTTATGAGCCCAGCGAGCTACCGAACTGCTCCACCCCGCGGCGGAAACATAAGACTACATCAGGTTCGATCCGGCTGCACACGGGGGTCCCGCGCGCAGCCGGATCACTCTGGCGGCGGCCTTAACCTCCACCGGAAGAGCTTGCCGGGCTCGACGGCGTAGCTGAGCCGCTACCCGAGGCACCTGACGATCCAGTAATTCCAGCAAGACCATCTACCTTGTTGGAGGCGTCATTGACCTTCGCCGCCGCATCGACCAGTTGCTGCTGTGCCACGCCCATCGCGGCATAGTCGCCAGCCTTGGCGGCGGTGTCGAACGCCTTGACAGCCGCCTGAAGCTCCGAGTTGGCGTTGGCTAGTTGCTGCTTGGCCGCGGTCAACGGATCGCTTGAGGACGTAGTCCCCTGATCCGCGCCTGGGGCCGTTGGAGTCCCTGCTGCATTCCCAGGCGGCGCTGCCGACTCGTCCGCGGCGCCGTCTCCGAAGAGCTGGTTGAGCCCCTCCGCAAGCGTGTTCGCGTAGGCGATCTTTGTGCCGAAGTTCAACAGCACTTTCTGCAGGGTCGGGTACGCCGACGAAGCGTTACCCTGCACGTAGAGGGGCTCCACATAAAGCAGACCTCCCGCCAACGGAAGGGTCAGCAAGTTTCCGAAGATAACCTTTGACCCGCCTTGATCAAGCAGCGCAATGTCCTTGGAGATAATGGGATCACCCTTGAACTGCGACTGCACCTGACTCGGTCCATAGATATTCGAGTCCTGCGGCATTTGAAGTACCGTGATTTTGCCATACGTCTTCGGATCGCTCGACGCCGAGACGTACGCCGTCAGGTTCTCCTTCTTCAGTGCCGACAACGCGGACGTGAGCTTGAATGTCGCCGTCTCCTCCCCCGGTCCTTGTGACAGCAGATAGTACGGCGGCTGATCTCCTTCCACAGTCGTCGTTGGATCGGCTGGTACCTTCCAGAAGTCCTGTGCCGAGTAGAACGCCTGCGGATCGGTCACGTGGTATTTCGCCAGCAACGACCGCTGGACCTTGAACAAATCCTCGGGATAGCGCAGGTGTGCGGCAAGTTCCTTGGAGATGTCGGACTTCGGCTTGATAATTCCGGGGTAGGTCTTCATCCAAGTCTTGAGGACCGGGTCTTTGGTATCGAACTGGTACAGAGTCACCGTGCCGTCGTAGGCGTCGACTGTCGCCTTGACCGAGTTACGAATGTAGTTGACCGTCTCATCGGGCAGTGCCGCTGTGCCGGTACCGGTCTGGGAGTCACTGGCCGCACTGCCGAGCGACTCTTGCTGAGAGTAAGGATATCCCGGCGAGGTGGTATAGCCGTCCACGATCCACTTGATCCGGCCGTCTATGACGGCGGGATACGGGTCGCCGTCCGCAGTGATGAAGGGGGCGGCCTTCTCGACGCGCTGGCGGGGATCTCGGTTATAAAGGATTTTTGAGTTGGCGCCGATACCGCTGTTGAGAATGAAGTTGCGTTCGGCGTACTTGATAGCGAACACCGTCTTACGGAACAGGCTGTCGATCGGCACGCCACCCTTGCCGCTGTAGGTGTTCTTCACCTCTCCGTCACCGCTCGCGTTGCTGGGACGGTCAAACTCCTTGTCGGCGCTGTCCTTGCTCTTTCCAACGATCGCGTAGTCGTTGTTGAGCTCGCCGTAGTAGATCCTCGGCTGGGTGACCTTAATCAGTCCGTCCGTAAAGCCAGTGTTGACGAACACCGGCAATCCGGCCGCGTCCACCTCATTCGCCGGCGCAGCGATGAACCCATAACCGTGCGTATAAACGGTATGCAGGTTGATCCAGTTGCTCTGGCTCTCAGAAAGGTTGTTGGGATCGAGCTCGCGTACCGCAACGATATAGTCCTGCTCCTTGCCATCGATCGTGTAGCGATCTATGGCGAGCCTGTTCGGGAACGAGTAGACGTTGCGCACCTGCTGCGTCTGCTGGACGACGTCGGAGATCACGTTGGGATCTAGTAGCCGCGCATTAGGGATCGTCTGAGTGTCGTTGCGTATCTCCGCCGCCGGCGCTGTCGATACCGCCGCGTACTTGTCGATGGTCACGTTGTTATCGCCGATGCCGTACGCGGCCTTCGTAGCCGCGATATTGCGCGCGATGAACTCCGCTTCCTTCTGGTTGGCGCTGGGTTGTACGACGAAACGGTCGTAGATGGCCGGATACGCCGTACCAATGACCAAGCTCGCGAGGATCAGCAGTGCGAGTGACATAGCCGGGAGCGCAAAGTTTTTGAAGATGATGTTGGCGAAGAACGCGATGGCGCAGATGATCGCGACTATTGCCAGGATCGACTTCGCCGGCAACATCGCGTTGACGTCGGCGTTAGACGCTCCAGTGACCGGGCCGCGATCGGAGAAGTCGAGGTCATACCGGTCCAGCCAGTAACCACCAGCCTTAAGCAGCACGAAGATGCCGAGCAGCACGGTCAAATGCACCCGCGCCGCATTGGTGAGTCGCTGCCCCGGCATGTTGATGCGCAGCCCGCCGTACAGGTAGTGCACGGCGGCCGCGGCCGCCGCGGCGAGCCCGACAAGAACGAAAAGGAACGTGAGCACGAAGCGGTAGAACGGAAGATCGAAGGTGAAGAACGAGATATCGAGACCGAACTGCGGATCTTTAACGCCGAAGTTCGTGCCATTGCGCCATTGCAAGTAGACCTGCCACATGCCCTGTGCGGCGTATCCCGCGAACAACAGAACGACGATCGCAGCGACAACCACCATGAGCCGGCGACGCGGCTCGAGCGCAACGCGGTAGCGCTCCAGATTCTGCTGCTCGGCGGTCATCGGGCGGAACGCCGGGCGGAGGCGGTAGGCGAGTACGGCGTTGCCCACAACGATCACCGCGGCGATGAAGCCGAAGATCGTAAACATCAACGCTCGAGTGCGCCAGGTAGTCCAGAACACCTCTGAGTAGTGGGTCTCCTGATACCACCAATAATCGACCAGGATGCTCGAGAAGATGCCAAGCACGCCAACGATGACCGCGAGAGCTACCACTACCGAGATGATGATTTTTGCGCGCTTACTTAGCCCCGGGGGCAGTTTCGCGGGTGGCCGCACCGCCACAGGTCACGCTCCGTTCACTGGTGAGTCACGATTTACCGCGTCACCGTTGCACTTGCCAAGTCAGTTCAGGGCCGAATTTCGATATACCAGAGCCCACATTCCTGCCCAACTGTATAAGGGCTTGGAAAGTTCCGCCCGTCCTGTCCAGCACCTATGCCCGAGGGCCAATTCGGTCCGCTCCAAACACCGACCCACCAGCGGTCATCGCGTCATACCCACCGCGCGCGCCCTCCTATCCCGCGGTACGTGACGCCGCACCCGTCGGCCCGCGAGTTCGTACCCTTCGGCCGGTGACGTCGTACGACGCTTGGCTCTCGTGATCGGACTGGCGTGCGCTCTCTCGTTGATCGAGCGAGCCTGCGTTGATCGAGCGAGCCTGCGAGCCGAGATCCCGCAAGCCGGGGATGTTCCGGCAGCGGCACGTGAACCGAGATGCCGAGGCCGCTGGCAGACGGCGATTCCTGAATCATCCCGCGTTGTGGACAACTCCAGAATTGTCGTACACGTGTCCTACCATAATTGACATGACCACGACCCAGGACCCACCACCCACCGGCACCACCACCGGTCACGGCGGTCCCGGTCCCGGTCGCGCCCGGCCCGCTGCCGTCGGGCAGGAAATACCGCGCCACTACCGCCTCGATCACACCACCGAAGCGTTCGCACTACACATCTTCGACCAACAACTCAC